>NZ_JAFCLY010000065.1:0-44025 GCF_018130185.1 Bradyrhizobium sp. AUGA SZCCT0182
TAAACCAGCGTCCACCGCAACCCGTCCAACGTCCGTGACGACGGCCGACGCCCTCTGAGTGGGACGGGATGGGCAAAACAAATATCCCTGATTTGCCTTCTGGTAAACAGAAATATTTTTTATTTCGGGGCTTGACACGATTTCCGCAAATCGGAAATGATTTGCCCGACGGGCAACAGCCCCCACGGCAAGCGAACACGACGCAGTAAGATCCTAGATCATCCGGTAGCCCCTGTAAGCTACTCCACCGTCGCCCAAATAACCCGTCCCAACGGGGGCAATCCATGCTTCCCTTGCGCGGCGCGATGGATTGTTTCGCGGAGCCTGTCATCGGGCGCGCATTCGCGCGACCCGGTGGCTCGCAATCCGGTGGCTCGCAATGACGAGGAAATGGCTTCGCATCCCGCAGCGCGATGCACCGAGCTGTGAATGGTTTGACCCGCACCTTCCACAAGCCGCGAACTGCCGATACACTGCACCGGCGCTACCGAGAGTGGAAAGGACGTACGATGGCCGATGTCACCGTCAACGCCGGCACCCCGTCAAGCAGCGTCGAACCTAGCCTTCACAGGGTCATGGGCCCCTGGCTGCTCCTCCTGTTTATCGTCGGCGACATTCTCGGAACCGGGATCTATGCGCTGACGGGCCAGGTCGCCAAGCAGGTAGGCGGGGTGGTCTGGCTGCCCTTCGTGGTGGCATTCGTGGTCGCGCTGGTGACCGCGTTCAGCTATCTCGAACTGGTCACGAAATATCCGAAAGCGGCGGGAGCCGCCCTCTATACCCACAAGGCTTTCGGCATCCATTTCATCACGTTCATCGTCGCGTTTGCGGTGATGTGCTCGGGGATCACCTCGGCATCGACGGCTTCCCGGGCGTTCGCTGCGAACATGTCGCATGCGATGGGGCTCGGTCTGACGGGGTTTGGCATCACCGTCACGGGTCTTGCTTTCATGGCGGTCGTTGCAGCGGTCAATTTCCGTGGCGTCGGCGAAAGCGTGAAAGCCAATGTGGTGCTCACCTGCGTCGAGCTGACCGGACTGCTGATCATTATCGTCATCGGCCTTTGGGCCATCGGCCTCGGCCAGGGCGATGTGTCGCGCGTGATGCAGTTTCGCTCAACCCCGGACGGCGGCATGTTCTGGCCGGTGGTCGCAGCGACCACGCTCGCGTTCTTTGCCATGGTGGGCTTTGAGGATTCGGTCAACATGGCCGAGGAATGCAAGGATCCAACCCGCCACTTCCCAAAAGTGCTGCTTGCGGGCCTTGCGATTACCGGTGTCATCTATGTTCTGGTCTCGATTTCCGCGATCACGCTGGTGGCTCCGGAGCAATTGGGCGAAGGCGAGACCCCTCTTCTGCAAGTGGTTCAAAAAGGCGCGCCCGGTTTCCCGCTCTGGATCTTCGGCTTCATCACCATGTTCGCGGTGGCGAACAGCGCGCTCATCAACATGCTGATGGCGAGCCGCCTTGTGTATGGCATGAGCCGCGAGCATGTGCTTCCGCCCACCCTCGGCAAGGTGCACCAGACGCGGCGCACGCCCTATGTCGCGATTGGCTTCACGACGCTCCTGGCATTCGGACTGATCACCTTTGTCGGCGAGGTGCCGGCGCTCGGAGGCACCACGGCGCTGCTTTTGTTGTGCGTGTTCACGGTGGTCAATGTTGCGGTGCTGGTGCTTCGGCGCGACCCTGTCGATCATCAGCATTTCCGCACGCCGACCATTCTGCCGATCCTGGGGGCGGTGTTCTGCGCCTTCCTGACCGGTCCCTGGACCGGCCGTGACCCTGTGCAGTACCGCATCGCCGGCGTTCTGCTCGCGGTCGGCGTCGTTCTCTGGTTCGTCACGGTCATGGTCAACCGCGCGACCGGGGTGAAGCGCGCGGACCCGGATGCGGAAAATCTGGGTCGCGGCGGGCCCGTCAACTAAGCGGCGATCGCCGTTGCGATTTGCGGATCCGGCCGCTGCCGCAGGCCGGAACTGGCCTTGCCGACCACGCCGGGCATTCAGGTTCCAACGCCTGGAAAGAAGGCATTCGCACGCCTACATTGGCGGTGACCAGATCGAAATGAAGGATGACCCGATGTCGGCGGTGCCGGAAGTAAAATCCGCGGACGCAAGCATCCAGGCAACCGTCATCAGCACCATCGTGCTCGGCTTTGCAGCCGACCCGATGACGCGCTGGGTTTGGCCCGACCCGTCCGAATACCTCAAGGTGATGCCGCGATTCGTCAAAGCCTTTGGCGGCCGGGCATTCGAGCATGGCACAGCCGACATCACCGAACACGCTCGCGCCGCCGCCCTGTGGCTACCGCCAGGCGTCGAGCCCGACGACACGGCGATGGGCGCAGTCATGGAGGGCTCCCTGCGCCCGGAGATCGCCGACGATGTTGGCGTGCTGATGAAGGGCATGGCCGAACATCATCCGCATGAGCCGCATTGGTACCTGCCGCTTTTTGCCGCCGATCCGAAATGGATCGGGCAAGGGCTCGGCGCGCTACTGATGAAACACGCGCTTCGACGCTGCGACGAGCAGGGCACCGCCACCTACCTCGAAAGCTCGAACCCGCGCAACATTTCCCTGTACGAACGCCACGGCTTCAAGATCATCGGCAGGATACAAAGCGGCTCGTCTCCCGCATTGACGCCAATGCTGCGGGCGCGGCGCTGAGCCACAGTGCGGATTGGTTCAACGGATCCGCACACACCCTGCAGAGTTCGTGACGTGGATCACACCCTCGGCTGAGCGCCCGTTCTAGCCTCCCCGGCACGGTGGATGAGGCGTCCATCGCTTGAGAGGAGATCAACGGATGCAGAACGATCACGAGTTGAACATCGACGAGCTGTCCGCGGTGTACGGAGGCATGGCTACGTCCAGGGACGGCACGATGCCCTATCCCAAGCCTTCGCCGATGGATCAGCTCATCAAGTGGATTCTCGGCATGTTCAAATGACAACGGTCCGCGGAGCGGACTGAATCAACAGTCCGCCCTGCGGCCCTTGGCCGGCTTCACGGCGTCATTCCGTCGATCGCTGGTTGGGCTGCCGGTTGCGGCGGCCCATTTCCTGTTTCCCCAACAACGCTTTTGCACATTCAGCGCGATAGTGATCACCGCCCCTGTCCACGGTGGCGCGGCAGCGTGCTAGCCTTGCTCCGGTATCGCCGGAAACTGTCGGAGGAAACCCTTGATGGGCAAGCGGATCAGTCGCTGCATCGAACTGTTGGAGCAGGATCAGGCGATCTATTATGACGGCCCGCACAGCGGCCATGTGTTGACCCATGCGCAAGGCCGCATCGATGCCGGGACCTGGGCCGACTACATGAATGTCGGCATGGAGCACGGCGCATTCGATATGACCGGCCTTGCCGAGTACATGCGCGGCATGATCGATGCCGGGCCGACACGTTCGGGGCACCGCACGCCGACTGTCATTGTCGAGGCGCCGGTGAATGGCATCGACGCCGCACATGTGCGTTACAACGCCTGGCAGTTCCGCCAGATCCTCGGCCGCGGCGTGCATGGCATCCTGCTGTGCCAGGCGGAAACCGCCGACGCGGTGCGGGCCTTCGTTGAATCCTGCCGCTATCCGCACAACACTGATGGCGTCGATCCCGAAATCCCCTCGCCGCTGGCACGGATGGCGGGAGCGATACGCGCAAAAGACGGCGGCACCGACGCCGCCGGTCGCAAGCTGCTCGGCATCGGCACACGGGGGCGCGGATCGGAGACAACGGCCGCCCCGGTCTGGGGCCTGACCACCGGAGAATATATGGCGCGCTGCGATCCTTGGCCGCTCAATCCGAAAGGTGAACTGCTGCTGGGCGTGAAGCTGGAAAGCCCCGAGGGCGTCGCCAATTGCGAGGAGATCCTTAGCGTGCCCGGACTGGGATTTGCCGAGATCGGCCCGGGCGACCTCAGTCTTTCGCTCGGCTATCGCGAAATTCCTCGCGAACCCTTTCCGCGGGAAATGCAGGCGGCGCGCGACCGCATTCTGGCGGCCTGCCGCAACAACGGCGTCGCATTCCTGCAAGGCTGCACCGCGGACAACATCACGACACGAATTGACGAAGGCGTGCGCGTGATCGCGGGGCATAGCGAGGCCGCCGCCATCAAGGGCCGGGCACACCAGGGGCGGAGGCTGCCGGTGTAGCCGGAGCGGATTGGGATCACGCCGGAGGGCGGGCTTTCGGCAATGGCCCCATGCGGGCAAGCACCTCGTTCGGCACCCCGTAGAGCTTGATCACGTGGTCGATCTTGTTGAGACCGCAGGCCTCGCGCTGCACGACGAAGAGCCAGAGCGCATACCCCGCCTGTTCGACGAGACCATCGCGGACTTTTCGATCGGGATTCGCCGTCCGCGGACATGCGGCAAGTTCCGTCAGCGCGGCCTCGAGCCGCCGTCCAAGTCGTCCGAGCGCTGACGCCCTTTCCTCGGCGATCTCGTACTGGAGAGTTGCGAATCCGGATTGAAGTAAATTCAACGCCATATCGGCTCGCTCCGAAACATGGCCTGCCAACTATATTTTATTGGCCAGTACCGGCATGTTCAAGACAAGCCCGCCCCTAATCCTCGTTCGCCTTGAACCGGCCCAGCCCCTGCATCACGAACGGCGCTACCAGCGCGATCAGCGCGATGCCGAGCAGCGTCGCCGACATCGGGCTTTGCAGCAGCGCCATGGGATCGCCGAGGCTGATCGACATCGCGCGCCGCAACTGGCTTTCGGCGATCGGCCCTAAGATGAGACCGACCACGACAGGCGCGATCGGAAAATCGAACCGGCGCATCAGGAAGCCCATCACGCCGAAACCCGCCAGCATCGACAGTTCGACCACCGACGGTTTTGCTGCAATGGTGCCGGTGGTCGCAAACACCAGAATGCCGGCGTAAAGCCATGGCTGCGGGATCGCGAGCAGTTTCACCCACAGGCCGACCAGCGGCAGGTTGAGCACCAGCAGCATGACGTTGGCGATGAACAGGCTGGCGATCAGGCCCCACACCAGATCGGGCCGCTCGGCGAACAGCAGCGGTCCCGGGTTCAGGCCGTATTGCTGAAAGCCCGCCAGCATCATCGCGGCGGTAGCCGAGGTCGGAAGCCCCAGCGTCAAGAGCGGCACGAGGGTGCCGGCGGCGGAAGCGTTGTTGGCGGCTTCCGGCCCGGCGACGCCTTCGATCGCGCCCTTGCCGAATTCCTCGGGGTGTTTCGACAGCCTCTTTTCAGTTGAATAAGACAGAAAAGTTGGAATCTCCGCGCCGCCGGCCGGCAGCGCGCCGATCGGAAAACCGAACATGGTGCCGCGCAGCCACGGTTTCCACGACCGTTGCCAGTCCTCTTTGGTCATCCATAGCGAGCCGCGCACCGGCTCGAGCTTTTCTTCGGAGTGATGACGGCGCGAGACGACGTAGAGCGCCTCCCCCACCGCGAACAGGCCGACCGCCAGCGTCGTCACTTCGACACCGTCGAGCAGTTCGGGGATGCCGAAGGCGAGCCGGGGCTGGCCGGTGAGCTTGTCGATGCCGACGAGCCCGAGCGTCAGCCCGATGAACAGGCTGGTCAGTCCGCGGATCGGCGAACTTCCGAAGGTGGCCGACACTGTGACGAAAGCCACGCACATCAACGCAAAATAATCTTCCGGCCCGAAGTGCACCGCAAAGTCGACCAGCCAAGGCGCCAGAAAGGCGAGACCAATGGTGGCGATGGTGCCGGCGACGAACGAGCCGATCGCGGCGGTCGCCAGTGCAGGCCCGCCGCGGCCGGCCTTGGCCATCTTGTTGCCCTCCAGCGCGGTCGCCATCGATGCGCTCTCGCCGGGCGTGTTGATGAGGATGGCGGTGGTGGATCCGCCATACATGCCGCCATAATAGATGCCGGCGAACATGATCAGCGAACCGCCGGGATCGAGCTTGTAGGTCACCGGCAGCAGCAAGGCGACGGTGAGCGCAGGCCCTATGCCGGGCAATACGCCAACCGCGGTGCCGAGCAGCACGCCGATCAACGCATAGAGCATGTTCATGGGCTGGATAGCGACAGCCATGCCGTTAGCGAGTGCGACGAAGGCATCCATCAAAACAGCCTTTCCAGTGGGCCGGCGGGAAGGCTCAACGTCAGCAGGCGACTGAAGGCGACATAGATCAGGGTGGTCATTACGAAGCCGATGGCGAGATCGGTGAGAATGGCGCGCCGCCCGAAGGCCGTCGCCGTGGCGACGAACAATGCCGTGGTCGCCGGGATAAAGCCGCCGCCAAGACCGATGATGGCGATCAGCAGCGCCAACCCGCCGAGAATCAGCCACACCGCTTTGGCATCGGCACTCTCGCGTGCCGGCAGATTGCCGCGCAACGCCTCGACCAGATTGCCTATCGCGAGAATGCCGAGCCCCACGGCGATGACAACAGGCATCACGTGAGGCCCCATGCCGTAGGGATTGTTGGATTGCAGCTGGCTCGCGTCCCACACCAGCACCGCGGCCAGGCCTGCGAGCGCGAGCGCAATGACGACGCCCGCGGAATCGATGCGCCGCTCCGCCGCCCCCTGCGGAAGGTCGCTCATGATTTGACCAGGCCGACCGACTTCAGCACGTCGGTAACGCGCACCGTTTCCTTCTTCAGGAAATCCGCGAACGCGTCGCCGGAAAGATAAGCGTCATCCCAGCCCTTCTGCTTGAGAACCTCTTTCCAGGCGTCGGACTTGACCATCTTCTCCACCGCATCGCTCAGCGTCTTCTTCTGTTCCGCCGTGATGCCGGGAGGCGCCATCACCGCGCGCCAGTTGGCCAGCACCAGATCAATGCCTTGTTCCTTGAAGGTCGGAATATCGCTGCCGGGAATCCGCTTTTCCGAGGTCACGCCGATCGCGCGCAGTTTGCCGGACTTGATCTGACCGTCGTATTCGCTCATTCCCGAAATGCCCGCGGTGACCTTCCCGCCAAGGATGGCCGCCAGCGACTCGCCGCCTCCGGAAAACGGGATGTAGTTGACCTTCTTGGCGTCGGCGCCGACGGCGCCCGCGAACAGTGCCGCCATCACATGGTCGACGCCGCCGGCCGAGCCGCCGGCAAAGGTGACCTTGGCGATATCGGCCTTGAGCGCGGCGGCCAGATCCTGTGCCGTCTTGATCGGCGAATTCGCCGGCACGACGATGACCTGGATTTCCTCGGTGAGGCGCGCAATCGGCGTCACCTGTTCGAGCGTGACCGGCGATTTGTTCATGGCGAGCGCGCCGACCATGACGAAGCCGTTCACCATCATCTGGTTACCGTCGCCCTTGGCGCCGTTGACGAACTGCGCGATGCCGACGCTGCCGCCCGCGCCGGCAACGTTGGTGACCTGGACGCTGCGCGCGATACCGGCCGCGACAAACGCCTGCTGCATCGCCCGGGCGGTCTGATCCCATCCGCCGCCAGGCGCTGCGGGCGCCATCAGCTTGAGTTCGAGCTGCTGCGACAGCGCCGGGCTGCCTGCCGCGAGCGTCAGCGCGACCGCCGCGCCGAACAGGCGCGTATGAAACGGGATCATGGGAGTTCCTCCAGGCTGATGCAGATGACTACGCATTTGCCGCATCGTGTCATTTCGTCGCATATCAGCCGGAAAAGCCGCCGCTGTCCAGACGGACTGTTCGCCGTGGTGATGTTCCGCTGCAAAAACGTGGGGGCGGTATTGCCTGCCGACCCGCCCTGGACGTCCGGCCGCGTTTTCGCCGAAACTTCCGCCGCTCAGTCCGGTTTCCCCGCCGGCATCACGCCGCCGAGCGCCACCGTTAGTTCAGCCGCCACCTCGCGCACGATCTGGCCCAGCGACGGCAGGCGATCGTCGGTGAGACGGCTGGTCATGCCGGACACCGAGATCGCGGCCAGCGGCTCGCTGCAGTCGTTGTAGACCACGGCAGCGATGCAGCGCAGGCCCATGCAGGCTTCCTCGTCGTCGATGGCAAAACCCTGGCGGCGGACTTTTTCGAGCTCCTTGAACAGATCGCTCGGCCGCACGATCGACTTTTCGGTCAGGCGCGGCATGCCGTGATGGCGGATGATCGCGTTGACGTCCTCGTCGGACCAGGTCGCGAGCACGGCCTTGCCGACGCCGGACGCCACCATCGCGACGCGGCCGCCGACTTGTGTCAATGACCGCATGATTTCGCGGCTTTCCATCCGCGTCAGCACGACGATGAACTCGTCATCGACGACGGCCAGATTGGCGGTCTCGCGCGTCAGGTCGCGCAATTTGCGCAAGTAAGGCACGGCCTGCGCGGAGAAATTGCGGCGGCGGGCAAAGGTGGCGCCGACCGTAAAACTGCGCGCGCCGACATGCCATTTCGATTCGGTGCGGTCGAACTGCACGAAGCGCCGGCTTTCCAGCGTCGACAGCAGGCGGTGCACGGTGGAAGTCGACAACCCGGTGCGGATCGCCAGATCGCTCAGGCGATAGCCCTCGTCGTCCTCGGCGAGCATTTCGATGATCGAGAGCGCACGATCGACGGACTGCACGCCGCCGTCTCTCGACTCGGCCTCACTGTCGGGGGCGGATTTCGGCTCGAGTGTTTTGCGCCGGATCACGTTTCGCTTCATCGCGACCTGCATCCATCCGTAACGTCAGACTGCTAGCGCGTCGGTCGGCAACTTCCGTATGCTTCGTTCGTCAAATAGAAATGCCGCTTCGGCGAACCGAAGCGGCATGGATCGTTGACCTCAGAGCAGGCCCGCGCCGCGCGCCCACTTGTACTTGGCGCCCAGTACTTCGACCGGCAGTTCGGTCGAGTAGGCATAGGCCGGGATGCCGTTCTGGTAGAGATATTCGGCGGCCTCCTCGACCTCGACATCGCCGGCGAGCGAGGCGACGATCGGCTTCACAAAGCCCTTGGCCTCCATCTCCTTCTTCACCTCGACCATGTTGCGGGCGAACACCATCGGCGGCGTGACGATGGTGTGCCAGTAGCCGAGGATCAGCGAGTGGATGCGATCGTCCGACAGGCCGAGCTTGACGGTGTTGACGTAGGTGATCGGCGGCTCGCCACCGGTGATATCCACAGGATTTCCGGCCGCGCCAAACGGCGGAATGAATTTCCGGAACGCCGTATCGAGATCCGGCGGCATCGCCATCAGCGACAGGCCATTATCGACACAGGAGTCCGACAGCAGCACGCCGGAGCCACCGGCGCCGGTGATGATCAGGATGTTTTCGCCCTTCGGCGTCGGCAAGACAGGCACGCCGCGCGCGAATTCGAGCAACTGGCGCAGCGAGCGGGCACGGATCACGCCTGATTGCGCGAACACGTCCTCGTAGATCTTGTCGTTGCCGGCGAGCGCGCCGGTGTGCGACGAGGCCGCCTTGGCGCCGGCCGAGGTACGGCCGGCCTTGAGCACCACCACAGGCTTCTTCTTGGAGACGCGCTTGGCGGCTTCCGCGAAGGCGCGGCCGTCTTTCAAATCCTCGCAATGCTGCGCGATGATCGCGGTGTTCGGATCCTGCTCGAAGAAGGCGAGCAGATCGTCCTCGTCGATGTCGGACTTGTTGCCGAGGCCGACGATCGCGGAGACGCCCATCTTGGCCGAGCGCGAAAAGCCGATGATCGCCATGCCGATGCCGCCGGATTGCGACGACAGTGCCGCCGAACCCTTGACGTCATAGGCGGTACAGAACGTGGCGCAGAGATTGGCCGGCGTATAATAGAAGCCGTAGATGTTCGGCCCCATCAGGCGGACGTTGTACTTCTTGCCGATCTCGACGATTTCTTCCTGGAGCTCGGGCGCGCCGGCTTCGGCAAAGCCCGACGGAATCAGCACCGCGCCGGGAATTTTCTTCTCGCCGCATTCGATCAATGCGCCGGCGACGAACTTTGCCGGGATCGCGAACACAGCGGTGTCGATCACGCCGGGAACGTCCTTGACGCTCTTGTAGGCCTTGTAGCCCAGGATCTCGGCGGCCTTGGGATGGATCGGATAGATGTCGCCTTTATAGCCGCCGTTGATCAGGTTCTTCATCACGGAGTTGCCGATCTTGCCGTCCTCGGCGGAGGCGCCGATCACGGCGACCGCCTTTGGCTGCATGATGCGGTTCATCGCGGTGACGATTTCTTCGGTCGGGCGCGGCGCCGGACGCGGCTTGTAGTCGAAGTCGACGACGATACGCACGTCTGCGGCGATCGCGTCGTTCTTGGTGGCGAATACCGGATTGAGATCGAGTTCGACGATTTCGGGGAAGTCGCTGACGAGCTGCGACACTTTTACAATGACGGAGGCCAACGCCTCGCGGTTGACCGGATCGCCGCCGCGCACGCCCTTCAGCATGTCATGGGCCTGGATGCCGTCGAGCATCGACAGCGCGTCGTCCTTGGTGGCTGGCGCCAGGCGGAAAGTGATGTCTTTCAAAACTTCGACCAGCACGCCGCCGAGGCCGAAGGCGACGAGCTTGCCGAACGAGCCGTCGGTGATCGAGCCGACGATGACCTCGGTGCCGCCGGCCAGCATCTGTTGGACCTGGATGCCCTCGATCTTGGCGTCCGCCTTGTACTTCTTTGCGTTGGCGAGAATGGTCTCGTAGTTCTTTTCCGCATCCGCCGCGGTCTTGACGCCGACCATGACGCCGCCGGCCTCGGTCTTGTGGAGAATGTCCGGCGAGACGATCTTCATCACGACCGGGAAGCCCATGTCGGCCGCGAGCTTGGCGGCCTCGGCCGCAGACTTGGCCACGCCCTCCTTCGGAACCGGAATTCCGTAGGCATCGCAGACCAGTTTGCCCTCCGGGGCCGTCAGGCTGGTGCGCTTATCGGCCTTCACCGCATCGAGAACTTTGCGGACCGCATCTTTGGGATTCGACATGGACTTCCTCCTGGGGCATATTTTATGGCATTTGGTATGCCAGCGCGGAGAAAGTCAAGTCACCTGATACCCCGGAAACGCTGAAAATACTGTCAACTTGACATGGTGGTATTTGGTATGCCAAAAATATTAGACGTTATTCCTGTTACAACTGGTCTCCCACCGGAGGAGACGAATCGTGCCCGCACGCAAACAACCCAAGGCCACGCCTGCCATGGCTGATGCAGATATCGCAATCGTTCGGATTGCACCTGAGACGAGCTTCAAGAACAAGGCCTATGAAGCCTTGAAGGAAGCTATTCTCAAGATGGATATCTATGCGACGCCCGAACAGGTGATGCTCGACGAACGCGCGTTGTCCGAACGCCTCGGCGTCAGCCGCACCCCCATTCGCGAAGCCATCGCGATGCTGGAACAGGACGGTTTCGTCAAAACCGTGCCACGCCGCGGCATCGTCGTGGTCCGCCGCACCAAGACCGAGATCGTCGACATGATCCGCGCCTGGGCCGCGCTCGAAAGCATGGCCGCGCGCTTGATCACGACCACCGCGCGCAAGAAGGACATCACGGCGTTGCGCGATTTCTTCAAGGATTTCGGCAAGGACCGCCTGCCGCAGGACCACGTCGAGGAATATTCCAAGGCCAATATCGCCTTCCACCAGGCGCTGATCTCGCTCTCGGAATCGCCGGTGCTGGTCGATATGACCAACGACATCCTGCTGCATGTGCGCGGCTACCGGCAATTGACGATCGGCCGCACCGATCGCACCGCGACCTCGCTGCCCGAGCATCTGGCCATCATCGAAGCGCTGGAAGCGCGCGACACTGAGCTTGCCGAGAAGCGCGCGCGCGATCACACGCTGGGCCTTGCTTCGTATGTCGAAGCGCATGGCCAAGAACTCTTTAGCTAGAGGACTGTTTAGTTAGAGAATTACCTAGTTAGAACGACTTCACAGCAGAAGACGATCAACTCGTCCGAACCACACACGATCAGGGAGAAAGTGGAATGTCCGTAACCGCAGCCAAGAGCATCGATACCAATCAAGCCGAGCGCGAGCTCACCGACGGCTTTAATCTCATGATCGATGCGCTGAAGCTCAACGGCCTTACCACGATCTACGGCGTGCCCGGCATTCCGATCACGGATTTCGGCCGCATGGCGCAGGCCGCGGGCATTCGCGTGATCTCGTTCCGCCACGAACAGAATGCCGGCAACGCGGCCTCGATCGCCGGCTACCTGACCAAGAAGCCCGGCGTCTGCCTCACGGTTTCGGCGCCCGGTTTTCTCAACGGCCTCACGGCCCTCGCCCACGCCACCACCAACTGCTTCCCGATGATCCTGATATCCGGTTCGTCCGAGCGCGAGATCGTCGACCTGCAGCAGGGCGACTATGAAGAGATGGATCAGCTCGCGATCGCAAAGCCGCTGTGCAAGGCCGCCTTCCGCGTGTTGCATGCGCAGGACATCGGCATTGGCCTAGCACGTGCGATCCGCGCCGCGGTCTCGGGCCGTCCCGGCGGTGTCTATCTCGATCTGCCCGCGAAACTGTTCGGCCAGGTGATGGATGCCGAGGCCGGACAGAAGTCTCTGGTGAAGGTGATCGACGCCGCTCCGGCGCAGATCCCCGCCCCGTCAGCGGTGAAACGCGCGCTCGACGTGCTCAAGGGCGCAAAGCGTCCGCTGATCATCCTCGGCAAGGGTGCGGCCTACGCGCAAGCCGATGATGAGATCAAGAGCTTCGTCGAGAAGAGCGGCATTCCGTTCCTGCCCATGAGCATGGCCAAGGGACTGCTGCCCGACACCCATCCGCAGTGCGCGGGCGCTGCGCGCTCGACCGTTCTGAAAGACGCCGACGTCGTGATGCTGATCGGTGCGCGCCTCAACTGGCTGTTGTCGCACGGCAAGGGCAAGTCCTGGGGCGAAGCGCCGAAGAAGTTCATCCAGATCGACATCGAGCCGAAGGAAATGGATTCCAACGTCGAGATCGTCGCTCCCGTGGTCGGCGACATCGGCTCCTGCGTCTCGGCGCTGCTCGAAGGCATGGGCGCGAACTGGGCGGCGGCGCCTTCCGACTGGACCGGCGCGGTGACCAAGAAGCGCGAAGAGAACGTCGCCAAGATGGCGCCGCGGCTGATGAACAACAATTCGCCGATGGATTATCACGGCGCGCTCGGCGTGCTCAGAACCATCATCAAGGAACGGCCCGACGCCATCCTCGTCAACGAAGGCGCCAACACGCTCGATCTCGCCCGCGGCGTCATCGACATGTACCAGCCGCGCAAGCGCATCGACGTCGGCACCTGGGGCGTGATGGGCATCGGGATGGGCTATTGCATCGCCGCCGCGATCGAGACCGGCAAGCCGGTGCTCGCGGTCGAAGGCGACTCGGCGTTCGGTTTCTCCGGCATGGAGGTCGAGACCATCTGCCGCTACAATTTGCCGGTCTGCATCGTGATCTTCAACAATGACGGCATCTATCGCGGCACCGACGTGAACTCGGTTGGTTCGGATCCGGCGCCCACGGTGTTCGTCAAGGGCTCGCGCTACGACAAGATGATGGAAGCGTTCGGCGGCGTCGGCGTCCACGCCACATCCCCGGATGAACTGAAGCGCGCGGTCAACGCCGCGATGGATTCCGGCAAGCCGACGCTGATCAACGCGGTGATCGATCCCGCGGCCGGCTCCGAAAGCGGCCGCATCGGCAACCTCAATCCGCAAAGCGTGCTGAAGAAGAAGTAATCCAATCACTTTCCAATCCATCCTGCGCGTTGCAGGGCAGACAGAGTACGGAGCATAGACGATGACAAAGGCGCTGAAGGGCGTTCGCATTCTCGATTTCACCCACGTCCAGTCGGGACCGACCTGCACGCAGTTGCTGGCCTGGTTCGGCGCCGACGTGATCAAGGTCGAGCGTCCCGGCGTCGGCGACATCACGCGCGGCCAGCTGCAGGACATTCCCAATGTGGACAGCCTGTATTTCACCATGCTGAACCACAACAAGCGTTCGATCACGCTCGACACCAAGAACCCGAAGGGCAAGGAAGTCCTCACGGCGTTGATCAAGAGCTGCGACGTGCTGGTGGAGAATTTCGGCCCCGGCGTGCTCGATCGCATGGGCTTCCCCTGGGAGAAGATCCACGCCATCAACCCGAAGATGATCGTGGCCTCGATCAAGGGCTTTGGCCCCGGACCTTACGAAGATTGCAAGGTGTATGAGAACGTAGCCCAGTGCACGGGCGGCGCGGCGTCGACCACCGGCTTCCGCGACGGCCTGCCGCTGGTCACCGGCGCGCAGATCGGCGACAGCGGTACCGGGTTGCATCTCGCGCTCGGCATCGTCACCGCGCTCTATCAGCGCACCGTCACCGGCCAGGGCCAGAAGGTCACCGCGGCGATGCAGGATGGTGTGTTGAATCTGGCGCGCGTCAAACTGCGCGACCAGCAGCGCCTCGCCCATGGCCCGCTGAAGGAATACAGCCAGTTCGGCGAAGGCATTCCGTTCGGTGACGCGGTGCCGCGCGCCGGCAATGATTCCGGCGGCGGCCAGCCCGGCCGCATCCTCAAGTGCAAGGGCTGGGAGACCGATCCGAACGCCTACATCTATTTCATCACCCAGGCGCCGGTGTGGGAGAAGATCTGCGACGTGATCGGCGAGCCGACCTGGAAGACCCACGCCGATTACGCCAAGCCGCCTGCCCGGCTATCGCGGTTGAATGAGATCTTCGCGCGCATCGAACAGTGGACGATGACGAAGACAAAATTCGAGGCGATGGAGATCCTGAACAAGGACGACATCCCCTGCGGCCCGATCCTGTCGATGAAGGAGATCATCGAGGACCAGTCGCTGCGCGCCACCGGCACCGTGGTCGAAGTCGATCACCCGACCCGCGGCAAGTATTTTTCGGTCGGCAATCCGATCAAGATGTCGGACTCCCCGAGCGAGGTCACGCGCTCGCCGCTGCTCGGCGAACACACCGACGAAATCCTGCGCCAGGTGCTCGGCTTCAGCGATCACCAGGTGGCCGAGATCCACGACTCCGGCGCGCTCGATCCGCCGCGCAAGCAGGCGGCCGAATAGACCGTCTCATCTCTCAAATTCCGCCAAAGGCCGCCGGTTTCCGGCGGCCTTTTTGTTTGGGAACCCGAATAGCTTTCTTTATGCTGCAATGCAGAAGACAAATTGCTGCTATGCAAACAAAAGTGTTGTCTCTGGCATCTGGTATACATAAATTCGCGGCAGATCACGAAGCGGAGCTACTCCGCGAAAGAGAAAAGGGGACCAAATGTCCAAAACCGCCTACATCAGCCTCGCACCTTCCAGCACATTCTTCGGCCGGCTGATGACCTCGATCGACCGCCTGCTGACCGCGAGCGCCCGCATCGCCATTCGCAACGGCGACCTCCCCCGTTTCGGTCTCTGAGCCCGCTAAGGCGCAGTACAGACTGCGTTTTCAGGCTCGACCACTTCAGGTTTCCTCCCAGACTAAGGGCCCCGGTTTTCCGGGGCCTCTTTTTTTGGCGCCGCCTTTAAGCACTCCGGGCCAGGCGCCAACTGCGACAAATTAGCCTGAGCTATGCTCTGGCATCATTATTCGTTTGCAGTATTGGCATATCGCATACCAATATGTCTTCCAAGCGTTCCGGCCCAACAACGAACGGAGGCGATCAGGAGGATGGCGGCAGGCTCTTCGGCGCCTAGGCGGCGATGTCAGCAGGCGGTGCCGCGGTTCGCAGTTCAGACTTATCCGAAAGACGCGGATGCTGCGCCGAGCAGTCAGGCTTACAGTTCACAAAGGTCTGCAACCCTGACCTGCAATGCCATCTGACCAAACCTCATGAGATAATTGGACAAATGGGGAAATCCGGCTGGATCAGAAGTGTTCAGTTAAGAGTTGAGTTAAAGACAAAGCCGGCAAAGAACGGCGTTTGAATTTTACGGGGAGTACGTCAAATGAAGCATTCTGTCTTGCATACCGCGTTAGCCGCGATTGCCTTCTTCGGCGCGGGCAATATGACCGCCTCCGCCGCGTGGGAGCCGGTTCGCCCGGTCGAATTCATCGTACCCGCCGGCACCGGCGGCGGCGCCGACCAGATGGCTCGTACCATCCAGGGCATCGTGACAAAACACAGCCTGATGAAGCAGCCGATGGTCGTCATCAACAAGTCAGGTGGCGCCGGCGGCGAAGGCTTTCTCGACGTCAAGGGTTCGGGAAACAATCCCCACAAGATCATCATCACCCTGTCCAACCTGTTCACGACACCGCTTGCGACAGGCATTCCCTTCAGCTGGAAGGACATGACGCCGGTCGCGATGCTGGCGCTCGACGAGTTCGTGCTCTGGGTCAATGCCGAGAAGCCCTACACCACCGTCAAGGACTACGTCGATGCCGTGAAGCAGGCACCCGCCGGCGGCATGAAGATGGGCGGCACCGGATCGAAGCAGGAAGACCAGATCATCACGGTCGCGCTCGAGAAGGCGACCGGCACCAAGTTCACCTACATTCCCTACAAGGGCGGCGGAGAAGTCGCGGTCCAGCTCGTCGGCAACCACGTCGATTCAACGGTCAACAATCCGATCGAGGCAGTCGCGCAATGGCGCGGCGGCAAACTTCGTCCGCTCTGCGTGTTCGACGGCAAGCAGATGGCCTATGACGAAGTCGTCGCGGACGGCAAAGGCTGGAAGGATATTCCGACCTGCAAGTCGCAGGGCCTCGACATCGAATATCTGATGCTGCGCGGCATCTTCATGTCGCCCAAAGCCACCAAGGATCAGGTCGAATATTACGTCGAGCTGTTCAAGAAGGTGCGGGCCACGCCGGAGTGGCAGGATTTCATGAAGAGCGGCGCCTTCAACACCACGTTCCTGACCGGGCCTGAATACGCCAAATGGGTCGAGACGGAAGAGAAGCGCCACGAAACCCTGATGAAAGAAGCCGGTTTCCTCGCTACCCCCGGAAACTGACCTTTAGTCACGTCGCGTACACCGGCGAATGCGCAGCGCATGAAGCGCTGCGAACCCAGAACCGTGATTCCGGATGGAGTTTGAATGACTACGAATAGCCCGCACGCCGGCCCGACCCACAAGGCCGTGGAAGCCGGCGTCACGCTGCTGATCGCGTTGTTCGGCGCGATCGTCGTCTACGGCAGCCTGAAGGCCGGAATCAATTGGGGTGCGGAGGGACCGCGTGCCGGTTTCTTCCCGTTCTACATCGGGATCTTCATTATCGCCTCCAGCGCGATCAATCTGTGGAACGGGCTGCGTGACGGGGACGACGGGCTGTTCGCGGAATGGGGACAGCTGCGCCAGGTCCTGAGCGTCGTCATACCGACCGCGATCTATGTCGGCGTGATGCCGTTCACCGGCCTCTATCTCGCCTCCATCATCTTCATCGGCTGGTTCATGCGATGGCTCGGCAAATACAGCTGGCTCGTGGTCACCGCCGTGGCGCTCGGCATGCCCATCGTGACCTACCTGATTTTCGAGCGCTGGTTTCTGGTCCCGCTGCCCAAGGGACCGATCGAGGAATGGCTTGGTCTCTAGAGCATGATCCGGAAAAGTAGATACCGGTTTTCCGAAAGATCATGCTCAAATAAAAATAGAATTCTCGTGTCGTTAGAATTGTCACGTCGTCAGCTCAACGCTTGCAGGACTTGAAGCATGGAAGAACTCGTCAATCTTTTTCACGGCTTTGCGGTCGCCCTGCAGCCATTCAACATCATGGTGATGGTCCTGGGCATCGTGCTCGGCGTCATCATCGGCGTGCTTCCGGGATTGGGCGGCGCCAACGGCGTCGCGATCCTGTTGCCGCTGACCTTCAGCATGCCGCCGACATCGGCGATCATCATGCTGTCCTGCATCTACTGGGGCGCGTTGTTCGGCGGCGCCATCACGTCCATCCTGTTCAACATACCCGGTGAACCCTGGTCGGTGGCGACCACGTTCGACGGCTATCCGATGGCGCAGAAAGGCAAGGCCGGCGAAGCGCTGACCGCCGCCTTCACCTCCTCGTTCGTCGGCGCGCTGTTCGCCGTCATCATGATCACGCTGGTCGCGCCGCTGGTCGCAAGTTTTGCGTTACGCTTCGGTCCAGCGGAAAAATTCGCGGTCTACTTCCTGGCGTTCTGCAGTTTCGTCGGCTTGAGCAAGGAGCCGCCGTTCAAGACCATCGCCGCGATGATGATCGGCTTTGCGCTCGCGGCCGTCGGCCTCGATTCCATCACCGGTCAATTGCGGCTGACATTCGGGTCGACTGAACTGCTCAACGGTTTCGACTTCCTGATCGCCGTCATCGGCCTGTTCGGCATCGGCGAGATCCTGCTGACCATGGAAGAGGGTTTGGCCTTCCGTGGCGGCAAGGCGAAGATCGACCTGCGCGTCGTCCTGCAGACCTGGAAGGAGATGCCGCAGTATTGGGTGACCTCGCTGCGCTCCTGCCTGATCGGCTGCTGGATGGGCATCACGCCCGCGGGCGCCACGCCGGCGTCATTCATGAGTTACGGCATCGCCAAGCGGGTCTCCAAGAACGGCCATAATTTCGGCAAGGGCGAGGTCGAGGGCGTGGTCGCGCCGGAGACCGCGGCGCATGCCGCCGGTACCGCGGCATTGCTGCCGATGCTGTCGCTCGGCGTGCCGGGATCACCGACCGCGGCGGTGCTGCTCGGCGGCCTCCTGATCTGGGGCCTGCAGCCCGGCCCGATGCTGTTCGTCGAGCAGAAGGAATTCGTCTGGGGTCTGATCGCCTCGATGTATCTCGGCAATCTCGTCGGCCTGATCGTCGTGCTGACCTGCGTGCCGATCTTCGCGGCCATCCTGCGCGTGCCGTTCAGCATCATTGCGCCGCTCATTCTGGTGCTGTGCGCGATCGGCGCCTATTCGGTCCACAGCTCAACCTTCGACGTCGTGCTGATGCTGGTGTTCGGCGTGGTCGGCTATCTCCTGAAGAAGTGCAACTATCCCCTCGCCCCTCTCGTGCTTGCCATCGTGCTCGGCGACAAGGCGGAGGAAGCCTTCCGGCAATCGCTGCTGGGATCGCAAGGTTCGCTCGGCGTGTTCTTCTCGAACTCGCTGGTCGGCACGATCATGGTGCTTGGACTGATCGCGCTGTTCTGGTCCGCGATCCAGGAAGGCTATAGCCGCTTGCGTCCCCATTCGGTCGCCTGACGGCTAAAAATACCAGACAAAAATATTTTTCGACCTTGTAAAGCCGCCGGATCGTAAAGCGATCCGGCGGCTAAGTCTTTTTGATTGCAGTATTTTCCAAGAGGGTTGAGGAAAAAGACATCTGCAAAAAAATCGAATAGCCTGCGACATCTAGTCAAGATTTCTCTTGTCTACTGGCATATCATATACCAAACTCCTTCCTTAGAGCTGTCGGGCGATAGAACAGCGCACATAGGAGGGAAGATGACGGACACAGTTCAAGGAGCGGCCCCTGCAGTAGCCCGCGTCAGCGATACCTACCGCTGGACGCAATTAGCGATCGGCGTCGCTGCCATGGTGATGATCGCGAACTATCAATATGGCTGGACGTTCTTCGTCCCCGACATCCAGAAAAAATTCGGTTGGGATCGTGCGTCGATCCAATGGGCGTTCACCCTCTTTGTCTTGTTCGAAACCTGGCTGGTGCCGGTCGAAGGCTGGTTCGTCGATAAATACGGCCCGCGCATCGTGGTTCTCGTCGGCGGCGTCCTCTGCGCCGTCGGTTGGGCGATCAACGCGCAGGCAGAAACGCTCAACGGCTTCTATCTCGGCATGATCATCGCGGGCATCGGCGCCGGTGGCGTCTACGGCACCTGCGTCGGCAACGCGCTGAAATGGTTTCCCGACAAGCGCGGCCTCGCCGCCGGCATCACCGCGGCCGGCTTCGGCGCCGGCTCCGCACTGACGGTCGCCCCGATCCAGGCGATGATCAAGGATTCCGGTTTCCAGACCACCTTCCTCTATTTCGGTCTCGGACAAGGCATCATCATCGTGCTGCTCGCCTTCCTGATGTTCTCGCCGAAAGCAGGGCAAGTCCCGGCCGTGATTCAGAACGCCAACGTGATCCAGAGCCGCCGCAACTATGCGCCGACCGAGGTGATCCGTCAGCCGATCTTCTGGTTGATGTATTTCATGTTCGTGATCGTGGGCGCCGGCGGATTGATGGTCACCGCCAACCTCAAGCCAATCGCCGTTGACTGGAAGGTCGACAGCGTACCGGTGACGCTGATGGCGGTAACGATGACCGCGGTGACGTTTGCCGCGACCATCGACCGTGTCCTCAACGGCCTGACCCGGCCGTTCTTCGGCTGGATCTCCGACATGATCGGCCGCGAGAACACCATGTTCATCGCCTTCGGCATGGAAGGCGTCGGAATCTGGGCGCTGTACATGTGGGGCCACGATCCGATCTGGTTCGTGCTGCTGTCGGGCTTCGTGTTCTTTGCCTGGGGCGAGATCTACTCCCTGTTTCCCTCGACCTGCACGGACACGTTCGGCGCCAAATTCGCAACCACCAATGCCGGCCTGCTCTATACCGCCAAGGGCACGGCAGCCTTGCTGGTGCCGATCGCGAACTACATGCAGCAATCGTCCGGCACCTGGGACAGCGTGTTTATCATCGCGGCGGGCGCCAACATCCTCGCCTCGCTGCTGGCGATCTTCGTGCTCAAGCCGTGGCGCAAGGTGGTGGTCGCGAACGCAAAGGCGTCCACCTAACCTGCACTACCCGATCCGACGACAGGCGCGCTCATCCCTGCGGGATGGGCGCGCTTTCGCTTTGTGGGGCTCCTGAACCTGCATACCTGACGGTGGCTTCGCGCTGACGCGTCCACATCCTGGTCAAACCGTGCTCAGCAAAAGACTGGTCTCGCTGTTGGCGATGCCATCGATCATCCGCACCTCGCGAAGAAGCCTGTCAAAATCTGCGAGGCTCGCCGCCCGGATATCGGCGACAAGGTCCCAGTTGCCGTTGGTCGTGTGCAGCGCTGAAATTTCCGTCAGGCCGCGTAGCTTTCGCACGACCTGGGTGGTCGATTTTCCGACGACCTCGACCATCATCACGGCACGTATGGTATTGACGTCGTAATCCTCCCGTACGCGGACGGTGAAGCCGAGCAGCGTACCGGTCTCGATCAAGCGATCCAGCCGGTTTTGCACCGTGCCGCGCGCGACCCCGAGGGCGTCGGAAAGCTTGGTCAGTGAAGCGCGTCCATCAGTCCGAAGGTGGGCGATGATCCGGCGATCCAGATCATCCGGTGCAAACTTTGCTGCGGCCATCTCTGCTCCAGTGTACAATTCGCGCAATAGAACTGTACAAATTGCCCAATTTTATGACCGAAATAGCACAAAACTGATATTTCGGCCAACATGTGCGGTCGCTATCCTTCGCCATCAAACATGTGCGATCGGAACCCGACAATGACTTCGCCCCTTCCATCGGAAAAAGCGTTTGTGCCGTTCGTCAGTGTCGCGAACATGATGCGCCTCGTGCATCACATCGGCATCGAGACCCTGCTCAGCGAACTCACTGACGTCATCGAGGCAGATTTCCGTCGCTGGGAGTCGTTCGACAAGACGCCGCGCGTTGCATCTCATTCCGGCGAAGGCGTGATCGAGTTGATGCCGACCTCCGATGGCGAAATCTACAGCTTCAAATATGTGAACGGCCACCCGAAGAACATGGCACACGGCCTGCAAACCGTGACGGCCTTTGGCCTACTGGCGAAAGTCTCGACCGGCTATCCCGTGCTGCTCGCGGAAATGACGCTGCTGACGGCGCTACGGACCGCAGCCACCTCGGCCATGGCGGCGCGGCACCTCGCGCCCAGGGGTACCCGCACGATGGCGATGATAGGGAATGGCGCGCAAGCCGAGTTTCAGGCGCTCGCCATGAAAGCCGCGGTCGGCATCGATCATATCCGGCTCTACGACATCGATCCGCAGGCGACGGCAAAGACGGTTCGCAACCTTTCCGGCATGGGTCTGACTGTCACCGCCTGCACATCATCGCAATCCGCGATCGAAGGTGCAGGGATCATCACCACCTGCACCGCCGACAAGTCGTATGCGACGATCCTGACGGACAACATGGTTGCGTCCGGGGTTCACATCAATGCCATCGGCGGCGACTGCCCGGGCAAGACCGAACTGCATCGCGATATCTTGCTGCGCGCCGATACCTTTGTGGAATATCCGCCGCAGACCCGCATCGAGGGCGAAATCCAGCAGATGGATGCAGATTACCCCGTCACTGAGTTCTGGCAGGTTATCACGGGACACGCGACCGGCCGCCGCGATGCAAACCAGATCACCCTGTTCGACAGCGTCGGCTTCGCGGTCGAGGATTTCTCCGCCCTTCGCTATGTCCGTGACAAGCTCAGAGGCACGGGGTTTTACCAGGACCTCGACATTATCGCCGATCCCGATGAGCCCCGCGACCTGTTTGGCATGTTGCTGCGCGCAGAGCAGGCCTAGGATGGCAAGATACATTCCATACTCCGTCCAGGCACCTTCTGCGGTGATCATGGTTCGTCCGCAGCACTTCACGGTGAATACCGAGACCGCCACCGACAATTTCTTCCAGGCCTGCCCGGACCCGAAGGATGACCTCTCGTTGACGGCCTACGCTGAGATCACCCAAGCGGCCGATACGCTTCGCAGCCATGGTGTGAACGTGCATCTGTTCGACAGCACCGGCACCGACACGCCGGATGCGGTCTTTCCAAACAACTGGTTCTCCACCCACGCCGGCGGTCATGTGGCGATCTATCCGATGAAGGCTGCCAGCCGCAGGCGCGAGCGTCGCATCGACGTCATCGAAATGCTGAAGAGCCATTATCGGGTGCAGGAGGTTATCGACTATTCGGGTCTCGAGCCCGACGGGCTGTTTCTTGAGGGGACCGGCGCCATGGTTCTCGATCATATCGACCGTGTGGCCTATGCGGTCCGCTCGGATCGCACCAATCCGATTGCGCTTGAGCGCTTTTCGACCCAATTCAATTTCGAGCCGATGGTCTTCGATGCGCGGGACGATAATGGAGTCGCGATCTATCACACCAACGTCCTGATGTGCATCGCGACCGACTTCGCCCTGATGGGACTGGACATGATGACTGACCTCACAAGACGGCGGGAGGTCGTTACGAGGCTGGAGCGTTCCGGCCGCAGTGTTATCGCGCTCGCGAACGAACAGATTTCAAAATTCGCCGGCAACGCCCTGGAACTTCAGGGAAACGATGGTCGAATCCTGGCCCTCTCGACGACGGCGCTTGCCTCGCTTAACAAGGATCAGCTCGGCATGATCTCGGAAAGCGCCAAACCCGTCGCACTCGATATCCCCACGATCGAAAGAGCCGGTGGTTCGGTCCGCTGCACGCTTGCGGGAATTCATCTGGCGCCGAGATAGACTGGCCTCTGGTATACCTGATCGCCTCAGATCAGCTCTTCGTCGCTGCCGGATCGTCTCGCCCTCCCTCGCTAAATCTCCGATAATGTCAGTCATACTGCCTATTTCTGTGCACGACGCGTGCGCAGATGCCTGTTCTTTTCGGTGTTGACTTATGGTATTATGTATACCAGAATTGCGCATAATCCACCCCAAGGAGGTTGCCATGCAAGTCGGAGATATCCTGCGCAAGAAAGCCGCCCGTGTCGCAACGGTTCGCATGAACGAGACGGTTGCCATCGCCGCGCAACTGATGCGCTCCAGCAATATCAGCGCGCTGGTGGTCAAGGATGTCGTTCGCACCGAGGGCAATACGGCCGTCGGCATGTTCACCGAGCGCGACGTGGTTCGCGCAATCGCCGAGTATGGCGCAGCCGGCGCCAATCTCAAGGTTTCGCAATTCATCTCGGTGCAGCAGCTGGTGTCGTGCAGTTCGCAGGATTCGCTCGAGCACGTTCGCCATCTCATGAACAGGCACCACATCCGCCATGTGCCGGTGCTCGAGAATTACAGCCTGATCGGCGTCGTCAGCATCCGTGACATCTCGACCGCGTTTGACGAGGAAGCCAACGCTCAGCTGGCCATTTCGGCCTGACAACGACTTCGAGCGTCGCACCGCACCACAGATTGTAACTCTTCGCAAACGGCGCCACCTGCGCCGGAGGAGTGGTGCGCCCACGAAAAGGACTGGAAGAGAGAGTATGGCGCGCAACATTCTGATACTTGGAGCCTCTTATGGCTCATTGCTGGCGACAAAGTTTTTGATGGCGGGTCACAACGTGACCCTGGTTTGCCGAAGCAATACCGCCGAACTCATCAATCGCGACGGCACCGAAGTCCGTATCAAGCTGCGTGAGGAGGCGACGCACCGGGCGATCTTTTCGCGCGATCTGCCTGGAAATCTGGACGCGGTTGCACCCGCCGACGTCGACCTGTCGCGTTATGATCTGGTCGGCCTTGCGATGCAGGAACCGCAATACGCCGACCATGCGATCGAGGTCTTGATGATCGAGATCGCCGATGCGAAGCTGCCCTGCCTGTCGATCATGAACATGCCGCCGCTGCCTTATCTCAAGCGGATCCCGGCGCTGGCGAAAGCGAACCTGGAAGCGGCCTATACCAATGCGCTTGTATGGGAGCGGTTCGAGCCGGGACTGGTATCGCTCTGCTCGCCCGATCCGCAGGCCTTCCGCCCGCCGGAAGAGCCGGCGAATGTCCTTCATGTTGGCCTGCCGACAAACTTCAAGGCCACAACCTTCGAAGACGAGAAGCACAATGTCCTGTTGCGTGAGCTGGAAGCCGACATCGACGCGGTGAGGCTCGATGGGCTGGACGTTCCGGTGAAGCTCAAGGTGTTCGATTCACTTTTCGTCCCGCTGGCAAAGTGGTCGATGCTGCTAACCGGGAATTACCGCTGCGTCACACTGAACGGACCGAGGTCGATCCGCGACGCGGTGTACGATGATCTGACGCTCTCGCAGTCGATCTATGACCACGTCGATGCCATTGCTCAACGTCTGGGGGCGGACCCGAAGGACCAGGTGCCTTTCGCAAAATATGCCAAGGCGGCCGAAAGCCTTCTCAAACCATCGTCGGCAGCGCGTGCGGTGTCCAGCGGCGCGCCGTTCATCGAGCGGGTCGACCTCCTGGTGAAGTTGATTTCGCATCAGCTCGGCATACCCAATGCCGAGATCGACCGCACGGTTCAGACCGTGGATCAAAAACTGAACGAGAGGATCAAGCTGCCGGAGCCGGCTCGCAGTGACGCGCTCCAAACCTAGTTCGAGAAAGCCCTCAGCCACGTGTGGCACTCTTCAGCAAGATCTCGCACGACATGACGGTGTCGCCGGGCGACCTGATCGCCTGCGGAACGTCAGTCGGCGGCGGCGTCATGAAGGAGCCGGTCGACACCGTGACCGTCGCGATCGACGGCATTGGCGAACTGACCAATGAATTCCGGCGGTAAACGGCGGCACCTCGGGGCCCAATTGGCATTTGTAATGCCAGCCGACTTGCGATAAGCACGGCCGCTCCTCGCCAGAAGGGGCTGCCCCGGGTGACATAAGGCCTACCCCGTCTCTCCGCCTCCAAACGTGGATCGTGGACGGGAAATTCTCGAAGGCCAGGCGTGGGGCGAAACGTCAAAACATAACCCAGCACAACCGGTGGAAGAGAGAGAGTATGGCGCGCAACATTCTGATCCTTGGAGCTTCCTACGGCTCGTTGCTGGGAACAAAGCTATTGATGGCCGGTCACAACGTGACCCTGGTTTGCCGGAAGAAGACGGCCGAACTGATCAACCGCGACGGCACTGAGGTTCGCATCAAGCTGCGCGACGAGAAGGCGCACCGGGCGATCTTTTCGCGCGACCTGCCGGGCAAGCTCGACGCAGTCACGCCTGCCGAGGTCGACCTGTCCCGTTACGATCTGGTTGGCCTTGCGATGCAGGAGCCGCAATACACCAACCACACCATCCGGGTGCTGATGATCAAGATCGCCGAGGCGAAGCTGCCTTGTCTGTCGATCATGAACATGCCGCCGCTGCCCTATCTCAAACGGATTCCCGCACTGGCGGACATGGACCTCGAAGAGGCCTACACCAACGCGCTGGTATGGGAGCGCTTCAAGCCGGGACTGGTGTCGCTGTGCTCGCCCGATCCGCAGGCCTTCCGCCCGCCGGAAGAGGCGGCGAACATTCTTCATGTCGGCCTGCCGACAAACTTCAAGGCAGCGGCATTCGAAGACGAGAAACACAATAAGCTGCTGCGCGAGCTGGAAGCCGACATCGATGCGGTGAAGCTGGATGGCCAGGACGTTCCGGTAAAGCTCAAGGTGTTCGACTCGCTGTTCGTGCCGCTGGCCAAATGGTCGATGCTGCTGACCGGCAATTACCGCTGCATCACGCCGAACGAACCGCAGTCGATCCGCGACGCGGTGCATGGTGATCTGAAACTGTCGCGATCGATCTATGAGCATGTCGACGGCATCGCGCGGCTTCTCGGCGCCGACCCGACAGATCAGGTGCCGTTCGAGAAATATGCCAAGGCGGCGGAAAGCCTGCTCAAGCCCTCATCGGCGGCCCGAGCCGTGGCCGCTGGCGCGCCGTTCATTGAGCGGGTCGACCTGCTGGTGAAGCTGATTTCGCATCAGCTCGGCGCGCCCAACGCCGAGATCGACAACACGGTGCAGGTGGTCGATCAGAAGCTGAGCGAGAAGATCGTGGGGAGCGGAACCGGCTCGGCGTGACCGGCCGCCGTCGCAGGCGCAGCCGGCACGCTTTGAGCGTGCGGCTTCGTCAGGCCCGTAGCGGCAGCCGGATGCCAACAGCCGGCATCGGCTGCCTCATTGCCTTAGAAAATCGGCGTGGGATACGGCTGGCCGATCCAGGGATTCCAGGTGACCGTTCCCGGGGGATAGCCGCCGAACGGGGGCTGCGTCGTGCAGCCGATGATGACGACCTTGTCGCCGAAGAGGCCGCCGCCGATGCGGCCGCCGCTGACGGCTTCGAGTTGCGCGAGGCTGAGGATTTCGCAGTCAGCGCCCGTGTTCTGATTCAGGGAATTGCTCATGATCATCCAATCCGTTCGCTAGAGGGGTTGATGTTCCGGGCATAAGCGGCCCGTGATGGCAACCTGCCTCAGCGCTCCCGGACGTACCGTGATTTTGATCACCTACGAATTGAAGGCGGTTGGCCGGGCTCCGGTGGTCGCCCTTCAAGGAATAAGCGCCGCCGGCATCGGTCCAGTCGGCAGGGGTTTGAATTGGCGCTGATGCCCCTGCACCATCGCCAGGAGCGCTACAGCAAACGTAACAGCCATCAAGAGCTTGAACATGAGCATCAGAAGCCGATTGGGTCCGCCAACTCTTCCTGATTCAGTTTTGCCGAATGGCGGTCAATACATGCAGGCGGAGGAGATCAGAACCGTAAACATGTCGAGCTCAAATTCCGATTCCAGGCTCGTTCCAAACCGCTTTAACCATTTGTCCTGTGCCATGTAGGCGACCTTCTCACGCGCCATCGGGCATTCAAACCTGAGCCCGGCAAGATTTTGAAGGTGATGAACCATTTCATGAACCAGGATCGATTGGCCCGCTGGTGACTTTCCGTTCCAGTCGTCGGGGAGAACGATTGTTTTCAGATTGATGTCGTAGACGGCAACGACACGACGCGGAGCTGGTTCATCGCCCACGGCACCCTGCGTCAAGCCTCGCGAGAACGCACGGTCCTCGGCGCGCATCGTTTCAAGCTTCGACTGCGAGACGAAAGCGACGGCCGGATGATCTGCCGCGGCGGGCAGATCAAAGTTCGAACCGAGCCAGGTCACAATTTCATCGAGCAGATCTCTTGTCGCCCGGGTTGCTTCAGACTGAGGCTGAACAGCGGAAGAGTCAGCGGCCACTCTCGCGGCCGGGTCAGCATGACAAGCGGATTGAAAGCAACCAATAAGAGCCGCAACCAAAAGGAATTGCTTGAACATAAGCGCCTCCGGTCTCTGACTTGTTTTTAATCAAATTGCTCTTCTTCAGAGCAGTCGTTCAATATCTGCAACGCTAACACGGGGAACGCGACGCGGCTGTGAAGCCACTCACAGTCGTGTCGCGCGCATCGCGCAACGAACAGCCTTCATCGCACTCTCGCGTGTTTGTGATCGCGAACCGACGCGATGACGCAACAAACACCTTCGGCATGTGAGCCAGATTACGTTCGCATGCGGATTGCAGGCGTAATGAGTTGATGATGATCCAGCGTCGATTGGACCGCAGGCAATGCGCTGTTGCGGACGATGGGGACAGCCGACATGAATCTATCGTTGATCGATTTGTCGTTGATTGACTTTCTCGGCTTCGTGGCAGCGCTCAGCGTTCTCGCGAGCTTCTGCATGACGACCATACTGTCGCTTCGTTCGTTTGCGTTGCTGAGCAACGTGCTTTTTATCGTCTACGGATTGTTGTCTCAGGTTTACCCGGTGTTTTTCCTGCACCTTGTGCTGCTGCCGGTTAACATCACCAAGCTCTGTCGGCTTCAGATGGAAACCAGATCGCTGCCGGACCAGCGCAACGGCATCCAGCGGAACAAATGGCCTGCCCGATGAAACCAGGCAACACCCGCGCCCCGGCGCGAGAAGCCGCAAATTGTCCGCCCGACGGACAAAAGCCCGCTTTTGCATGCTTGCGATGCCCCGCCTTGTGCCGTCCCCCGGTAGACTTTTGCGCCTGCTGACGGCATCCTGCCCCTCGAATTCCAACAAAAACGCGCGTGGCTCCGCCCGCGCCCGGAAAACAAAGGGCAGGACATGATCAAGACGCGGTTCACCGAAATGTTTGGCGTTGAGCACCCGATCGTCCAGGGCGGGATGCAATGGGTCGGGCGGGCGGAGCTCGTCGCGGCCGTCGCCAATGCCGGCGCACTCGGCCTGATCACCGCGCTGACGCAGCCCACCCCGGAAGACCTCACAAAAGAAATCGCGCGCTGCCGCGGCCTCACCGACAAGCCGTTCGGCGTCAACCTCACCATCCTGCCCGCGATCAAGCCGCCGCCTTACGCCGAATACCGCCAGGCCATCATCGAGGCCGGCATCAAGATCGTGGAAACCGCCGGCAACAAGCCGCAGGAGCACGTCACCGAATTCAGGAAGCACGGCATCAAAGTAATTCACAAATGCACCAGCGTCCGCCACGGGCTGTCGGCGGAGCGGATGGGCGTCGATGCGCTTTCGATCGACGGCTTTGAATGCGCCGGCCATCCCGGCGAGGACGATACCCCGGGCCTGATCCTGATTCCGGTGGCCGCCGACAAGATCAAGATCCCGATGATCGCCTCCGGCGGCTTTGGCGACGGCCGCGGTCTGGTCGCAGCGCTCGCGCTCGGCGCCGAGGGCATCAACATGGGCACGCGCTTCATGTGCACCAAGGAAAGCCCGATCCACCAGCTGGTGAAGGAGCGCATCGTCGCCAATGACGAGCGCGAGACCGAGCTGATCTTCCGCACCATGCGCAACACCTCGCGCGTCGCCAAGAACATGATCTCGACCAAGGTGGTGCAGATGGAAAAGGAAGGCGCAAAATTCGAGGATGTGCGCGAACTCGTCGCCGGCGCGCGCGGCAAGATGGTCTATGCCACCGGCGATGCCGATGAGGGCATCTGGTCGGCCGGCCAGGTCCAGGGCCTGATCCACGACATCCCGACCTGCGCCGAACTGGTGTCGCGCATCATGCGCGATGCGGAGGCCATCATCCGCAGCCGCCTCGAAGGCATGATGTCGGGCGCGGCGCGTCAGGCGGCGGAATAAGGCGCGGCTAGCGCCACGAACTCGGTCACCTCTCCCGCTTGCGGGGGAGGTCGGCGCGCAGCGCCGGGTGGGGGCTCTTTCCTCACGAAGACTCTGACTCGCGGCAACACCCCCACCCCAACCCTCCCCCGCAAGCGCGGGAGAGGGAGAAAAAGAGAAGCCCATGAAAGCTTACGTATACGGCGCCAACGGTGCTGAAATCACCGACGTCGCAAAGCCCTCGCCAAAGGGCACGCAGGTGCTGGTCAAGGTCAGCGCCGGCGGCCTCAACCGCGCCGATCTCGGCATGACCAAGGGCCATGTGCATGGCGCGGCCGGCGGCGTCGGCACCGTGCTCGGCATGGAATGGGCCGGCGAAGTCGCCGAGCTCGGGCCTGACGCCAGGGGCGTCAATATCGGCGACAAGATCATGGGCTCGGGCGGCGCGGCGTTCGCGGAATACACGCTGGCCGATCACGGAAGGTTGTTCCGCGCGCCCTCCAACATGAATTTCGAGGAGGCCGCCACCCTGCCCATCGCGCTCGCCACCATGCACAACGCTGTCGTCACCAACGGCGCGCTGCAGGCGGGCCAGACCGTGCTGATCCAGGGGGCCTCTTCCGGCGTCGGGCTGATGGCGATGCAGATCGCAAAATTCAAGGGTGCCAAACTCGTGATCGGCTCCTCCACGGATGCGATGCGCCGCGGCCGGTTGAAGGAATTCGGCGCCGACCTCGCGGTGGATTCTTCTGATCCTGCCTGGGTCGATGAAGTGCTGAAGGCGACGGGCGGCGAAGGCGTCGATCTGATCGTCGATCAGGTCTCGGGGTCGGTCGCGAACCAGAACCTCAAGGCGACCAAGGTCAAGGGCCGCATCGTCAATGTCGGCCGGCTCGGCGGAACCCATGCCGATTTCAACTTCGACCTCCACGCCGCGCGCCGCATCCACTATATCGGCGTCACCTTCCGCACCCGCACCATCGAGGAAGTCCGCGAGATCTTTGACGAGGTCCGGAAAGACATCTGGCCGGCGGTGGAATCGCGCAAACTGCAGCTGCCGATCGACAAGGTTTTTCCATTCGCCGAAATCGGCGCGGCGTTCGCGCACATGGAAGCCAACAAGCATCTCGGCAAGATCGTGGTGACGCTGTAATCTCGTGTCCCGGACGCGGTGCAGCACGCAGTGCTGCTCCGCAGAGCCGGGACCCACGCGCCGATGGACCCCGGCTCTGCAGCGCACCACTTCGTGCTGCGCAGCGTCCGGGGACCGCGGGCCTCAGGTCCTTCGCACAGGCGAACGCAATGACCTCATCCACCCCCCACACCATCCACGACGGCGGCCGCTACTTCGAAGGGCCGCGCTGGCATGCGGGGCGGCTGTGGTTCGTCGACTGCATGGAACGGACGCTGCTCAGCCTTGCGCCCGCAGGCGAATGCCGGCAGCACGCGACATTCGACGACACGCCGTGCGGCCTCGGTGTAATGCCGGACGGCCGGCTGATCGTACTGACGATGTTTCAAAAGCGCCTGCTGACCTTTTCCGACGGAAAGCTGTCGCCCTACGCCGACCTGTCCGACATCGCGACCGGCACGATCGACGACATGATCGTCGACGGGCTCGGCCGCGCCTATGTCGGCGATCTCGGCTTCGACCTGCCGCCGCCGCCGGATCGCGGCGCGCCCGGGCGCATCATCCTGGTGATGCCTGACGGCGCACGGCGCGTGGTGGCCGACGGATTGCGATTTCCCAATGGCATCGCGGTCTCGCCCCAAAACGACCGCCTCGTCGTGGCCGAGATGGATGGCGCCTGCCTCGCCGATTACGACATCGCACCCGACGGCGGTTTGAAGCTTCGCGGGCGCTTCGGCAGCATGAAATCCCCTGACGGCATTTGCCTCGACGCTGATGGCGCGGTGTGGGTCGCGGCCTTCGAGGAGGACGCCTTCATCCGGCTCGACCGCGAGGGCCGCGAACTGCAGCGCATCGAAGTGCCCGGCCGCCGGGCGCTTGCCTGCGTGCTCGGCGGCCCCGAGCGCAAAACCCTGTTCTGCCTGAGCGCCGCGACGTCGTACGAGGAACTGCGGCAACGGAAATCGTCGTCGCGGGTCGATGCGATCGAGGTGGAGATTCCGGGCGCGGGTAATCCCTGAGCGCAGGGCCGCGCACCGAACCAACGTTCAAGCGGGCCTGAAGCGGGATCAAACCACCGGAGTGGCGATTCTGTCCTTGAGCTCGGTGCAGGTCCTGCGGACCTCCGCCGTCATCAGCGAACAGTCCTCGATCTGAACGAAGATGCGCTTGGCCTCCTCGCGGTAGCGGGCTGCGGTTTCCCTCATCTCCAGGGTCACGGCGAGCGCATCGCGGGTCATCGCTTCGCATTGCTTGACGCGCTCGATCAGTTCCGCGCCCATCGACTCGATGTCTTTCGCGGCAGCTTCGTATTCGCGGACAATGGCTTCCGCCGTCAGCTTGCCGATTTCCGTGGCTCCCTCGCGGTGCTCGACATAATCTGGCATCGACCCGGTGTCCGCGATGGACACGGTGGGCTCACGTACCCTTGGCGGCGAGAAAATGGCGGGCCGCGGCTCGTGAACTGGCGGCCTTCTTCGAAACTCGGCCTCGATTTCGCCCTCCAGATCAATGACGCTCGAGACCCGTTCAACTATAGACTGTACCATCACTACTACTCCCTTTGTCCAAAAGTGAGTCTTCGTAATCGAGTTTAATCAGACTCCACCTCTTTGGGCGCTGCGCGCCCGCGCTCTTGCTTGAGGGCGAAGAGAATATCGCCAAAATTCAAGCAGTTCTACTGCAACCGATACCCTTTGTTCACTAAACGTTCCTACTCCTGAATTGCCGACTACGTTGCTCACCTTGGGTTTCGGCGGCACTGGATTTGCAGAAGCTCCTGCATTCCCCGCGAATGCCTTGCAGGCTTGCCGTGACCTTGGCGGCACGCGCTTCCCGGTTGCCGGACACGCGAAACCGCGCCCGACGCTGCCGCCTGGAACCACACCACGGGCAAGACATTGACCTTCCATGAAAATGGCCAAGGCCATCCGTCAGCAGGCAGCCACCGCGGAGCGGGTCGCGGCGAGCGCCGTTGACGCCTATGCCGCCGAACAGATGCGATCGCTGGCGCACGCCTTTCGAGCCCAGGCCGAGATCATCAAGAAGAAGCAGAAGAAAAAGAAGAAGAAATGAGCTTTTCCATCAAAGCCAAGTGCCAGCACGGCGAACTGATCCATCGCAGGAAGACTGCCGAAGCCGCGCTCAAGAAAGCGCGGGAAATGTCGCGAACCGGCTGTTACGACATCTACATCACCACGCCCGAAGGACGCGATTACCACTCGTCCGAGTTCGCGGAGTTGCCTCGCACGCCCAAAGTGCGACCCGTTCGGAAATCGCATCCAACTCACAAGCCGGATACGCCGTGATGTGCCCGATCGATGACTCCGAATCCTTTGGCTCGCCCGCTGCGATGAGGAACCAATAGCCGGCTGATCGATTGGCTGGGAATGATCCGGAGTTCAAACCATGACCGACGACGCCCCCACCCAACCGTTTATCTACGAAGGCCTGGATCCGATCCCCGAATCCAAATCCACGATCGAGGAAGTCTCTGACGCCGTCAAAGGCGCGGCCAGCCGGGTCAGTGACGCCATCGAGACCGGCCGAAAACCCGGTATGCCGCTAAGCATCCTTAGCAACATTGCACGCGAAGCTCCGCTCGGATCTCTCCTGGTCGCCTTCTTGCTCGGCGTCGCAGTAGCCAGGCGACGGTGAGGAGAAAATTCATGGCCGACAAATCGACCTTTACCGCCGACGAATGGAAAACGCTTCTGGAAAGCGTAATGGCGCCCGGCCTTGCCGTAACGGCCGCCGAGCCAAGCGGGCTTTGGGGCCTGCTCCAGGAGAGTTTCGCAAGCGGAAAAATGCTGGCGAAGACGAAGATGGACACGGGCTCCAATCCGCTCATCAAGGCCGTGGTCGATGATTTCGCAACAAGCGAGGGGCGAGCCGTGGCGCGCGACGGTTTGAAGGAAAGCCTCAGCGGCAAAAAGCCCTCCGAGGTCAAGACCGCCTGCATCGAAATCCTGCAAAAAGTCGACGGCGTCCTAAGCGCCAAAGCGCCCGGCGACGCTGCTGCATTCAAGAACTGGTTGCGCGAGATCAGCGAAAATGTCGCCGAGGCATCCACCGAGGGTGGATTTCTCGGTATTGGCGGTGTTGTGGTCAGCGATACCGAGAAGGCGACGCTTGCTGAAATCTCCAGCGCGCTCAAACTGGCGGGTTAGCGCACGTCGGCGGATTGGCGTAGTGTCATCCGGCATCTTGTTTGAAATGCAGCGGCGGACTACGCCTTTGCCCTACGCACTGGTAGTATAACATTCCTGGAGTCAGGCCGGCTTCCGGCGAAGCCATGCAGATCCCGCCCAGGCATCCTGCGTTATGAAGAATCTGTTCGTCGTCTCCCACCCGGAATCTGTTCACCACGTCGAACACCTCGTGGGGGGCTGGTACGATACGGCATTAACCGCAAATGGGCGCGCGGCGGCGAAACTGCTCGCGGAGCGTCTGTCATCGCTCGTCGGTGCTCAGCAAACTGAAATTTACAGCTCTGATCTTCTTCGTTGCTCCCAGACGGTCGACATCGTCGCCGAGCGGATCGCTGGCCCGGTTGTTCGGACGTCGGACCTGCGCGAGATCAGCTATGGAGTGGCCGAAGGCAAGCCGCAAGCCTGGCTCGATGCTCACCAGACCGTCGCCCCGGACGACAACCGCCTCGACCATCGAGGCGGCATCGAGAATGCCGAGACGCGTCGAGAGTTTGCAAATCGCATTTACCGGGCAACCGAGATGATCGTGGGCCGCCCATGCAGCACCCAGATCATCGTGACCCACGGTTTCGCCCTGACCTTCGTCGTCGCGGCATGGATCAAAATGCCGATCGACGCCGCCGGCTACGTAAACTTCGCAAGCAAGCCCGGCAGCATCACCCATCTGCAGCAGGACCAGTTTTGGAAGAGCCGGACGGTGCGGACGCTCGGTGACGTCGCACATTTTGCGGATGGCGGGGATGGGATCGGCAGGGCGGATTAGCGTAGCGTAATCCGCCGTCTTGGTTTGAATGCTAGATAAAGCTAGGCCGCAGCTTAAGAAGAATAAAAAGCATTCGAGCGATTCAAAGAAACCGCTCGAATGCGAGGGCTTTGATGAGAGCGGGAAAGAGTTTGAGAAGGCAGTGAAAAAGGCCCTAACCGTCGGACCCAAATAGTTTGCTGGTTGGATCAGGAAGCGTCATGACATTCCCGCCTCGGAAGAAGGGAATTGTTTTACGCATGAAGTCGATATCCCTCTCACTCATCGCTCTGCAAACGTGCTCTCTGCTCAACAAGAGTTCGAAGATTTCGTTTTTGTATTCTGGGTTGCCTTTCGCTGTACCCGCCGGTTCGCGACCAAGCTTACGATGATTCTCCTACCCGACCGATGGTAACCATCGGCGAGTGCACATCGGGAAAATATTCCCTTCTCACCACGCCTTTCCGCGTGATTAAACGCACTCCAATACTCTCAAGCGAGGCTCAGCAGCCCACCAGCGTCGACAAAATTCCGTTTTCCAGAAATTCCGCTTGACGCCACCCCCAAATCACCTGCACACCTCATCCATCCCGTCCCAATGAGAGGGGCGCTCGCGATCGTCACGAACGTGGGACGGCGTGCGGTGGACGCAGCAGCGTCGCGCGCGATAGGTGGCTGCAGGGTGAGATGAACCTCATGAGCGGCACACGGCGCGCAGGACGAGCGATGCCAACGCCCGAATGGACCTGAAAGCGAAGACGGGCCCTGCCCGGCGAAGCCAAAGGCGAAGACGGGAATGCTGCGTACGGCAAAACCGTGTGGTCCTGGCACCCGTTGCTGGTGTCAAGTTTGCGGAGGCAAGTCGAACCCGACCGGGTCTCGATGAGCCGTCAATTCGCAGACGACGGTGACAAAAAGGAACTCGTTCACCGGGGAGAGCACGGCATAAGCCGTAAAGCCATTGCGCAGGGAATGTCGGATCGCCTCCGCTGCCCTGTATGCTCGTGTGCACTTTCCTTTGTGCAAACCGCACACGAGACCGCGGGTGCAGCGTGCATCCGGCATTCCCTGCGCCCTCTCGACTTGAGAGGGCAAGGATTTCTGGCCAACCTCGGGCGCAATGCGTCGCGAGATCGCGAACACATATCCACGTCGTCCCGGCGAAGGCCGGGACCCATAACCACAGGGAGAAGTTTTGCGAAAAGTCTCTGCTACCGAGGCTTCACCGAGAGATCACGCGGTATGGGTCCCCCGATGCGCAATTGCGCATCTGAGTTCGCCGGGACGACAAGACGGATAAGCCTTCGCATGTCAGCACATTCAACTCGGAACAATTCGCAACAAACCTGCTCCTGCAAACCAGTTGCGACTGGCGCTGTGGATGGGCGCTTGATGTTGACGGACGCCCTGCTAAACCGCCGCTCATGACATTAACTCACGCCCGCGTTTCCAGCCTCAAGACCAACGTCGCCGCGATCTCGATTTTTGCCAGCGCCGGCATGGCCGCGGCGAAATTCGCGGTCGGGATTGCGATCGGCAGCCTGGCGCTGATCTCGGAGGCCCTGCACTCCTCGGTCGACGTGGTCGCGACCATCATCACCTGGCTGGTGGTGCGCGTTTCCGACCAGCCGGCCGATGCGGAACATCACTACGGCCACGGCAAGTTCGAAAGCCTGTCGGCGCTGTTCGTCATTGCGCTGCTCTACGTGCTGGCCGGCGGCATCTTGGTGGAATCCTGGAGCCGCCTGCGCGAAGGCGCCGCGCCGCCGACGCTCTCGGCCGTGCCCTTCGTGGTGCTGGTGATCGACATCGGCGTGAATTTCTGGCGGGCGCGGGCGCTGCATCGCACCGCGCGCGAAACCAAGAGCCAGGCGCTGGCCGCCGACGCGCTGCATTTTGCCTCCGATGTGCTGGGTTCGATCGCCGTCATCATCGGCCTGGTGCTGACCGGCTTCGGCTATGCGTGGGGCGACACGGCGGCGGCAATCGCGGTCGCCGTGATGATATCGCTGCTGGGCTTGCGGCTGGGACGATCCACCATCGAAACCCTGCTCGACCGCGCCCCGGAAGGCGCGGCGGAAAAAGCCACCGTGGCCATCCGCGCCGTACCCGGCGTGGTCGGCGTTGAGCGCCTGCGCGTGCGCATGGTCGGGCCGACCCATTTCATCGACGCCATCGTCAACGTGCCGCGCACCACCCCGATCGACCGGGTCGAGGCGATCAAGCGGACCGCGCAGGCGGCGGTGAGCCAGGCGCTCGGCGATGCCGATTTGACGTTCACCGCGGTGCCGGTGGCGCGCGACAATGAGAGCGTGCGCGAGCGCATCATGGTGATCGCGCGCAATTCCGGCCTCGCGGTCCACCATGTCACGGTGCACGATCTCGGCGGCCGGCTGACGGTCAGCATCGACCTCGAAGTCGACGGCGACATGGTGCTATCAGCGGCGCACGACATCGCCCATGAACTGGAGCGCAGCATCCGCGAGGACTTTGGCGAGGACGTCGAGGTCGATACCCATATCGAGCCGCTGGAGCCGGAACTGCCCCACGGCACCGACGCCTCACCCGAACGGGTGGAAGTCATCAAGGCGGCGCTGGCCGGTTTCGCGGCCAACGGCGCCATCCACGACATCCATAATGTGCGGGTGCGCGACACCGACGCCGGCGAAATCGTCAACTTCCATTGCCGCGCCGCGCCGTCGATGAGCGTCATCAAGGTGCATGAGAACGTCGACGAGATCGAGCGCGCGCTGCGGCGCGCCTTCCCGACCATCAAGCGCGTGATCAGCCACGCCGAACCGCCTTATCTGTGAGTTGGACGTAGTAGTACGGACGCGTTCCTGTTTCGGACTCTTTTTGGAGTCCCCGATTCGCCGTTGGACAAGATTTATTTCATATTAACGAATCGTTGACTCTCGACAGCCCGGGAAAAACGGATTCAAATCGCTGTGATTCGGAAACGACGTGGGGTTCTTCCGAACGATGTGAAAAAATTAATTTCGGCGGGGGTTTATTAGCATGGCGCGCGCGCATGCGGCGAACGCGTGTGTCCAATCCGACTCGATCAAGGGATTGGCGCAATCGATCGCTAAACCGGCTTACCACAGGCTGCTCATCGCCGAGCCGGCGCTGCGACGCGCCGTGCCGACCCTGATCATTGCCTTCCTGATCACGATCTGCCTCGGCGCGGTCGTGCAGGTGATCGACCAGACCCGGCAGAAGCGCGCCGCCATGAAGCGCGACCTCGCCGCCGTCACCGACCTCATGGCCGAACGCATCGATCGCCTCGCCTCCGTCCGGCAGGATCGCGCCCTTACCATCGACCGGCTGCAGAGCCTGCTGCCCGAACTCATTCCCTCCTGGGGCAACGCGGCCGGCCGCCATTTCATCATCACCGGGGTTGAGCATCGCGTGCTGGCGCGGATTCCGGTCGAAGGCCTGAGCGGAAGCGACCGCGTGCTCGACGTGATCTCCACCGCGCAACTGCTCGCCGCGCCGGCTCAGCAGGGCGTCGTCAACGACATGACGCTGCCGAGCGGCAACGGCGCGCTGGCGATTTCGCGGCTGGTCAAGGCGCTGCCCGGCCAGGTCATCGTGATCCAGGAGAAGAGCGATCCGCTGTGGGGATCGGACGCGGCGCTGTCGATGACGCTGTCCGCCACCACCGGCTTCGTCGTGCTGATCCTCGGCTTTGCGTTCCACTGGCAATCGACCCGCGCCCGCGAGGGCGACCTGATCAATGACGCGGTGCGCGGCCGGATCGACACCGCGCTCAACCGCGGCCGTTGCGGCCTGTGGGACTGGGACCTGTCGCGCGGGCGCATTTTCTGGTCGCAGTCGATGTTCACGATGCTCGGGCTCGACTCCCGCAACGATCTGCTGACGTTCGGCGAAGTCAACGCGCTGGTGAAATCCGACGACATCGATCTGTTCGCGATCGCCGACCAATTGATCTCCGGCAAGCTCGACCATATCGACCAGACCTTCCGCATGCAGCACACCGGCGGTCACTGGATCTGGCTGCGGGTCCGCTGCGAACTCAGCCAGGCCGCCGCCGACTCTGGCCTGCATCTGATCGGCATCGCGGTCGACATCACCGAACAGAAGAGCCTCGCCGAGAAAACGGTCGAGGCGGATTTGCGGCTGCGCGACGCGATCGAGACCATTCCGGAAGCCTTCGTGCTGTGGGACGCGGAAGACCGCCTGGTGCTCTGCAATTCGCATTTCCAGCGCCTGCACAAACTGCCTGACTCGGCGGTGACATCAGGCACCTCCTATGAAACCGTGATCGAAGTCGGCAGCATGCCGGAGGTCCGCACCAGGCTGCAGGAGACCGGCGCGCAAGCGCCGGGAGCGCGCACCTTCGAAGCCCAGCTCGACGACGGCAGCTGGCTGCACATCAGCGAACGCCGCACCAAGGACGGCGGCTACGTCTCTGTCGGCACCGACATTACCCGCATCAAGGAACACGAGCAGAAGCTGGTCGAAAACGACGCGCGGATGCGCGCCAACGTGCTCGATCTGAAGCGCTCGCAATCCGAACTGGCCGACCTCGCCGAGAAATATTCGCAGGAGAGGACCCGCGCCCAGGAAGCCAACCAGGCAAAATCAAAGTTCCTCGCCAATATGAGCCACGAACTGCGCACCCCGCTCAACGCCATCATCGGCTTCTCCGAGATCATGGGTAGCGGCATGTTCGGCGTGCTCGGCTCCGACAAATACCAGGAGTACTGCCACGACATCCTGACATCGGGAAAATATCTGCTCGAAGTCATCAACGACATCCTCGACATGTCGAAGATCGAGGCCGGCCGCATGAAGCTCGACATGGAGCCGCTCGACCTGTCGAACATTCTGGCGGAGTCGCTGCGCGTGGTGTCCGGGCGCGCGGAAGACAAGCATCTGACGCTGGACGCCGATATCGAAAGCACCATCTCGGTCATGGCCGACCGCCGCGCGGTCAAGCAGATCTTCGTCAACCTGCTGTCGAACGCCGTCAAATTCACCCCCGACGACGGCCGGGTCACCGTGCGCGGCCAGGTGCTCAGCGATTCCATCGTGCTGGTGATCGCCGACACCGGCATCGGCATCGCGCCGGATTCGCTGCGGCGGCTGGGCAAACCGTTCGAGCAGGTCGAGAGCCAGCTCACCAAGACCTATCAGGGTTCGGGCCTCGGGCTCGCCATCGCGAGATCGCTGACCAGTCTGCACGGCGGAACGATGCGGCTGCGTTCCAAGCTCGGCACCGGAACGGTGGTGCGGATCAAGCTGCCGCGCGAGCCGCAAAAGCCGAGCGCAAAGCTGTCGGTCGCGGCGTAGCCGGCCCTCAAGCCGATTCCAGGGTCGGCGCGACTTCGCGGGCGATCTGCACCAGGGCTGCGATCAGCGGCGTCATCGGATCGCGCTGCGGGATCACCATGCCGATGCTGTAATCGACCACGGGATCGACGATCGGAATGCTGCGGACGGTATCCGCCAGCCCCAACGTCTCCGCCAGCTTCGCCGGCATCACGCTGGCCCAGCGTCCGGTTTTGACGTGGGTATAGAGCACCAGCAGCGAGTTCGACGTCAGCGTCGGCATCGCCTCGGCGCCGACCGACGTCAGCGCGCGGTCGATGATCCGGCGGTTCTGCATGTCCGGCGTCAACAGGCACAGCGGCACCTGGCCGACTTCCTTCCAGGTGACCTGCTTGCGATCGCCGAACATCGCATCGGGCGCGGTCAGCAGGCGGTAGCTCTCGTTGTAGAGCGGAATGGTGCGAACCTTGCCGATCGGCTCGTTCTCGATATAGGTCAGCCCGGCGTCGACCTCGAGATTTTCCAACAGCCCCAGCACCTCGGCCGAGGTGCATGACCGGATCTGGAAACGCACATCGGGATGGCGCGCGCGGAACGGCGTGGTGAGCTGCGCCACCATGCCGAGCACGGTGGGGATTGCCGCCAGCCTGATCTCGCCGGAGAGCTTGTCCTTGAGGCTGTTGATCTCCTGCCGCATGGCGCGGGTGTCGCCGACGATCCGCCGCGCCCAGTCGAGCGTGCGTTCGCCCTCGGGCGTGAAACCCTGAAAGCGCGAGCCACGCTGCACCAGCATGACGCCGAGGATTTCCTCGAGCTGCTTGAGGCTCGTCGACATGGTCGGCTGGGTGACACCGCACGCCTCGGCGGCGCGTCCGAAATGCCGCTCCTTTGCGAGCGCCAGCAATAGTTCAAGCTTATCGAGCAAGAAGGCCTCAGTGAATCTGGTCGGTTAACCCCATCGTCCCGCGGTGACAAATACCACGGCCACCGCTGGACCCATACGTCAAAAGCCGAGCTCCGATACACGGTTTCGGCGCTCATTGGATACTGATATCGCCCGATTTTCAGGTCCTATCGGGCGAGCGGCATGGAACGGGTTCCCAATAATTTGGAACAATTCCAATTCCGATCAGGGCGCGGGGCCGGCCGTCATTTCGCCTGCCCTTTCGCCTGCCCTCGCCCCTTTCGGCCGGAGTGCGACCCACGGCCTCAGGATCGGTACCGGACATTGCCTTGCGCCGCCGGCTGGCCGGAACTATTTATGGTGATCGAACTTCGGCCGACCGACTTGGCCCCGCCCATAGTGCGCGTGACTGACGAGCCTCAGCCCACTCTCGACTAACATCGTCCGGCCCCTCAGCGGGTCTTTAACCGGTGGATGCGATCATCACCTCGTCCATCAACCGTGAGTCATGCCCGGCAGCGGCCGGCATGCGCCAGGGAGCCAAGTACGCACTTCATGTCCGACAAGTCAGACAATGCCGACGCCCAAACCGCCGATGCGCATGACGACATCATGTACCCGTCCGCGCTGCCGTTCATCGTGCTGCACCTCAGCTGCTTTGCCGCGTTCTGGACCGGCATCACCTGGCAGGCCGTCGCGATCTGCGTGACGCTGTACTGGCTGCGCATGTTCGCGATCACGGCGGGATATCACCGCTACTTCTCGCACCGGTCCTATGCGACCAGCCGGCTGTTTCAATTCGTGCTGGCGTTCCTGGCCCAAAGCACCACCCAGAAGAGCGTGCTGTGGTGGGCCGCCAAGCATCGCCACCATCACCTGCATTCCGATACGCAACATGACGTGCATTCGCCGCGCCACAAGGGCTTCTTCTACAGCCATGTCGGATGGATTTTTTACCGGCAACACGACCTGACCGATCTGGTCAAGATCGCGGATTTTGCGGCCTTTCCGGAATTGAGGTTCCTGCACCGGTTCGAACAGCTGCCGAGCGTGATCCTCGCGATCACCTGTTTCCTGATCGGCGGATGGTCTGGCCTCGTGGTCGGTTTCGTCTGGAGCACGGTGCTGCTCTATCACGCGACCTTCTGCATCAATTCGCTGGCGCATGTTCACGGCCGCAAGCGCTACGTCACCGGCGATGATTCCCGCAACAACTGGCTGCTGGCGTTCTTCACCATGGGCGAAGGCTGGCACAACAACCATCACGCCTACCAGAGCAGCGCCCGCCAGGGTTTTCGCTGGTGGGAAATCGACGTCACCTTTTATATCCTGAAGGCGCTGTCATTCGTTCGCGTCGTCCGGGACCTGAAGACGCCGCCCGCCGAGGTGCTGCGCAACGAGCAGCGGCTGGGTTCGCGCGTCATCAATCGCGCCGCCGACGAACTCGTCGCATGGTTCAATCCCGAGCGGATTGCGCTCGCCGTTTCGTCGGCGCTGCATTCGTCCGAATTGCTGGCGTTGCAGGAGACGCTGAGCCAGGCCCGGTCGCAAACGGCCGAAGTACTGGCGTCGTTCCATCCGAGGATTCCCACGCGCGACGAATTGCTGGCGCAGGCGCAGGCCATGTTTGCGCGCACCCGCTCGCTCGACGAAATCGTCGATCGCGCGCACCAGCTCCTGCTGGGCGCGGTCGGCTCGCAGCTGATTGCGGTGCGGGCTTAGGAAAAAGCGGCGGAATGGATTGGGCTCCATTCCGCCTGCGAGCCGTTCAAACCGTCAAAATCCAATGGGGCCGAGCGCCCTGATCGAATCCATAGTCAGATAGCCGGGGAACGGCTTCCACCAATCCGGCGCACCGGAGCCGGAGCCGCCTGTGACCGTGGTCGTCGGCAGCTTATCAAACGCCGATTTCAAGCCGCCTCCACTGATCACCCCCAATTCGTCGATGCTCAGTTCATGATTGACCTTGGTCATGGCAAGTCTCCATCCGTTGGCGCAAGCGATCATCGCTCGTTGTGATTGCAACCTATGCCGGCAAGGCCAACTCTTCCGTGACTGTCGTCACGTGAGCGCCGCGCGGGCCCAGGACAGGCTGCGGGGCCATCGCCCACCACAAAAGCTGGCGGAATAGTTTCCGCCTTCTGTTAGCCTTTGCGCGCAAAAGTTCCGACATCCATGGTGCGCGGTCAAAAACATTTGGCTTACATGAGCACTATTGATTGGCACTTTCGCGTAATAGCGCGCATCCTGCCTTATCACCGCCCTGCCCGTGGCACCCTTCGGTGACTGAGAGTTCGGTAACACTCCCGCCTCAGTTCGAGGTCAGTTCATGGATCGATTGATCCGCGAACGAGATCTCGCTCGCAAAGCGCTGTCGGGAATGACCGACCCAGTGAAACGTCAGCGGCATTGACGCTCTGACGGGCAAGTGAACGTCCGCCGCTACCGCGCGATTTGAAACCAGCTTGATGCGCAACATCGACTGGTGGGCTGCAAGCGATCAACCCTGTTGGAGGATGTCATGGAAACAAGTTTTGGATCAACGTTCCTTGCATGCGGGGGGATATTCGTCCTCTCGTTCGTTGCCATCTGGGCATTCTGGTATGTCGAACGATTGCGCGGATCGAGCGCGCCTCACGTCTAGAGCCACGGGTCTGTCGCTGCGGTGACAATGTGCGAAGTCATTGGCTGTCTCCATGGTTGGTCCGGCAACGGACCACCCGTTGTCGGACCGGCAGCCTCATGTCGGCCGACGATCGCGGCTGTGCGCGCCATCACGGATAAGCGCTGCTTGCCCCAAGGCGCTTCGCCTTCATTGCGCTTCCGATTCAAATTTCAAACAGCCCAGCACGTCGTTGCGCTTCTCAGCTCTCTCCACTCGTCGTCCCGGCGAAGGCCGGGACCCATACTCCGTGACGCTCGTTGTTGCGGAAGGTCATTAATGCCGGCGCTCTTACCGATGGGCCGCGGCGTATGGGTCCCGGCCCCCCGTGCGCAATTGCGCACTAGGCCGGGACGACGCGGATATAGTTTCGCGTTCTCGCGGCGCGGTGCGTCCGAGGTTTGCTATCAAATTCTTCACCCCCAAAATTCAGAGGGCGCAGGGAATGCCGGATGCGCGCTGCACCCGCGGTCTCATGTGCGATTGTGCATAAGAATGCTGCACACGAGCATACAGGGCAGCGGAGAGCATCCGACATTCCCTGCGCAATGGCTTTACGGCTTATAACGCGCTC
>NZ_JAFCLY010000066.1:0-41324 GCF_018130185.1 Bradyrhizobium sp. AUGA SZCCT0182
ACAGCTTGACGCCAGCAACGGGCGCCAGGACCACACGGTTTTGCCGTACGCTTATCCACGCCGTCGTCGAGGCGTAAACCAGCGTCCACCGCAACCCGTCCAACGTCCGTGACGACGGCCGACGCCCTTCTGAGTAGGACGGGATGGCGATAGATGCGCACTGATTTGGGCCGGTCGACAACAGAAATATTTTTGATTTACAGAAATTTTCTTCTTGACACGATTTCTGAAACTCAGAATTGATTTGCCCGTCGGGTTGATTTGTCGCACCTTACCTGCCGTAGCGATATGGCACAGCGCGATGAGCGACATTCGAGTGCGAGTTCTCCGACGTCACGCGCTCATATACCGGCACAGGTGCCGTGCGCTGCGCGTGGTCATGAACTTTCAATGTTCAGCGTAGGCCGGATCATCCGGCATGCGACATCTGATCACAATTTGTGAAGCTCGGTCTCGCCCGAAAGGCGATCGCCCGCAATTCCCGTGGCGAGGGGGCCGTCGGCCCATTTGGCCGCCTCCATCCTCAGCGGATCGAGTTTATCGCAGAACACGCATTTCAGTTCGGCCCTGCCGCTCAAGCCGGAGGTGCGGACCATTCTTTTTCCGCAGCGCAAACACCGCGTCACCCGATCCATCTTCTGACTCCTGTTGCACCCGGTAATTCCGCTGGGGAACTTTCGTTCCAATCGGAGGTTCCCTTCTGAGGGGCGTCAGGAGAGTGCCATGCAAACGGCGATTGACCGTGTGATGAAGACCTACGGGATGATGGTCAATCTCACTTCGGAGCAGGAACGGCAGGCCAGGGACGAAGTCGCCCGATTTCTCGAAAGCAAGCGCTTCGATGAACGCACGCTGGCCGTTGAGGGCCTCAAATATCTGAGAGCCCGTTCCTCAAGGCGACGCGAACGGATCTAGTTCAGGACGGCGTCGAGTAACTCGTCTGGCAGATAGGGTTTCATCAGGAAGCGCGTATCCTGCGGAATGTAAGGTGGGCCGCGTCCGGACACCATCACCACGTTCAAAAGAGGGAACTTACGTTTGGCGTACTGCGCCAGTTCGACGCCGGACATATCGCCCGCGAGATTTATGTCCGTTACCAGGGCTCGCAGTTCAGTGCCGGTCGCAACCAGCACGAGTTCGGCAGCCTCCGCGCTCGCGCACTCGACCACTTCGAGGCCTTGCTCTTTCAGCAGGTCAGCCAAGAACGCCCGCTGCAACGGGTCGTCTTCCACAACAAGAGCAATAAAATTCATCATGGCGGCCTCTTGGATTATCCAATCCCGGAAAGCCGTTATTGTTCAACCGGCCCTCGCTGGCCACCCGACCGGCCGTGATGGTGCTGGCTTAAGGGTTTCCCGATGTATCGCGGTTTTGTTCGACCGCCCTTATCGCCACGTTGGTAAGCCGCATGCGACTGCGTACACCTGCGCGCCAGGCGTCCGCGATGGCGTTTGCGGCCACGGTCTGCGTCTCCCGGAATTCGACGGCCTGGTCGGTGCGAATGAGATAGTCCATCGCGATATTGAGCGCGTCATCCATCACATTGTCGAATTCGCCAAACCGCCAAGGGTACATGGGACGAACCTGAACCGGAGATACCCTCATTCTTGAAGGTCACCACGCGTCGTGCCGGACGCCGGGCTGTCGATTTTCTCCAGCCTTTCGGCGTCGGCGTCGTACTGTTTGGACAAGTCTTTCAGTTTCACGGAGGCCTCAAGGTCGCTGATCGTGAGCGCGAGGCGGCCTGCTCGTCGGGCCTGTTCTCTGAGATCTTCGCTTTGCTTGCTCATCTGAGCTTACCCCGAGAGTCCGGTAACCGACACACGTGTCATTCGTTCCGGGGCGGCCGCATCTTCTGTTTTTGGGGGAGCGAAAACCGGTACCCAAGGAAACGGCCCCAGTGGGAGGCGGCTAATGGCTGGGGCCGTCATTCCGCATCGGACGCAAATCAGCGGTAATCGCCCGATGGATTGAATCAAGTTGCATCGGAAATGTTGGTTCCACATCACGACGGCCTGTTTTGGTTCCGGGAACACTGCCCGTCCCCCTCCTGTTGATTCGCTGGGCAGCAAGATTGATGCTGCCATGTGGACCTCGCTACTGGCGCTCTCCGCCGCCGCCATTGTCCTCGCGGCAATCGTGGTCGTTGGCCTGTTCCGGCTTGTGGCCTTGAAGCGGCCCGTCGACCTGAAGGCCCCGTCCCAAGCAGACGAATGGGCCTGCTCGCACGAACTGCAGACACCTAAATAGGTCAGCCGCCCTGCTGGATTCCATCGACCTTCGGGTTCCATTTACCGCGCGGTTTCCCGCGCGCTGTTGCGCCGATGCGACAATTGATTAATCGATCTCATGCTACCTCTCGGACGGCTCGGGCCGCACGTGACGTGCGATTTCTTGGTTTGTGACTCGCAGGGGAGCACCATGGAATGAACCGTTGCTTGCGTTCACTGTCCTGTCTTCTCGCCGCAACCGCGCTCGCGCTGTTCGCACCCGAGGCGACGGCGCGGACCAATCCCAAACAGCAACCCGCCAAGAAAACGCACGATGCGAAGAAAACGCTCGATGCGAAAAAGGATGCTGGTTCGCAACGCAACGCCGCGGTCGAAAAGCGCCGCCACGCGAAACTTGTGAAGAACGCGAAACATACCGATGCGCAGAAGAAGTCAAAGCGAGTAAAGGACGCCCCTGCTCCCAAGGAAACTGCCAAGGAAACTGTCAAAGAAACTGTCAAAGAGGCCGCTCCAGCGCTGACCGGCGATCTTGCACTGGTGAAGGAAGCGATCAATCTCGCGCGCAAGGCGAAGACCGACGAGGCGACCGCGACGCGCAACAGGATCGCCGATCCGGCCGCCCAAAAGCTCGTCGAATGGTTCATCCTGCGCCACTCCGAGACCACGGCGAATTTCAGCCGCTATGTCGCCTTCATCGCCGCCAATCCGGAATGGCCGAGCGCGGCGCAGCTGCGCCGGCGGGCGGAAGCGCGGCTGTGGCAGGAGCGCGCCGATGGGGCCAAGCTGCGCGGCTTCACCGGAGAGGCGCCTATCAGCGCCAGGGGCAAACTGGCGCTCGCGCGCGTCAAGCTCAGTGAAGGCGATCGCGACGGCGCGGGCCGGCTGGCGCGCGACGCGTGGCGATCGGACGAATTGTCGGAACGCGTCGAACCCGACGTGCTGGAGCTGTTCGGCGACCTCCTCACCCGCGACGACCACCGCGCGCGCATGAACAAACGCATCGGCGCCAAGGATCTCGCAGGCGCGAAGCGCGCCGCAAAACTCCTTGGCGACGACGACCTGGCGATCGTAAAGGCCTGTGGCGCGGTCAGGGGCAAATCGAACAAGGCCAAGGATGCGCTCGACGACGTCCCGGCCGAGGCGCGCGCCGATCTTGGCTACACGCTGTGCCGGATCCAGTGGATGCTCGCCGAGAAGCGCATTGATGACGCGGCCCGCCTGATGCTGGCAGCGCGGCCCGAGACGATGGCGCTGCAGGACACCGATCAATGGTGGCGCGAGCGGCGTTCGCTCGCCCGCAAGCTGCTCGACGAAGGCAAATTCCTGACCGCCTACCAGGTCATCCAGCCCGCGGCCGCGCCTGCCAACGAGTACTACCGGTCCGATTACCACTTCATGTGCGGCTGGATCGCCCTGCGCTATCTCGATGAACCCATCAGCGCGCGCGAGCATTTCGCCCGCATCGACGAGGGCCAGGCCAATCCCACCGTGATGTCGCGGGCGAATTACTGGCGCGGGCGCGCCGCCGAAACCCTTGGCAACAACGACATGATGCGCGCAAGCTATGAAGCAGCCGCGCGCTACCCGACGGCCTATTACGGCCAGCTCGCGCACGCAAAACTTGGCCGCGACAAGATCGAATTGCGCCCGCCCTCACCGGCTCTCGCGGCGGCCGACACTTCGAGCATCGACGAACGCGTTCGCGCCGCCGACATGCTGTACGAAATCGGCGAGCGCGACGTCGTGCTCTATTTCGTTACCGATCTCGGCGAACAGAGCTCCGACGTCACCCTGCTCGAAGCGCTCGGCGAACTCACCGGCCGCCGCAACGATGCCCGCGCGATGCTGCAGATCGGAAAACCCTCGCTCGGCCGCGGGCTGGCGCTCGACCATTACGCGTTCCCGACCATCGGAATTCCGCCGCACAAGCAGATCGCGCCCGAGATCGAGCACAGCATGATCTATTCGGTGGCGCGCACCGAGAGCGCGTTCGACCAGCGCGACAAGTCTCACGCCAATGCGGTCGGGTTGATGCAGATCACCCCGGAGGCCGGACGCGATACCGCCAAGCGCTTTGGCGTCAAATATGATTGGGACCGGATGGTTTCCGATCCCGTCTACAACACGCAAATGGGCGCCGGCGAACTCAGCGCGCTGCTCAGCGAGTACAAGGGTTCCCACATCATGACCTTCGCCGGCTACAACGCCGGCCGCGGCCGGGTGCGGGACTGGCTCAAGGCGTATGGCGATCCGCGCGACCCCAAGGTCGATCCGGTCGACTGGGTCGAGCGCATTCCGTTCTCCGAGACGCGAAACTATGTCCAGCGCGTGATCGAGAATCTGGCGGTCTACCGCGTCCGCTTCGACAGCGGCACGGCGATGGCGGCGAAGACCGGCGAGCGCGTCGTGACGCAGGAGACCAATGCGGCACCGCTTCCGGCGGCAGCGGCAAGCGCGGCGCAATAAATCTCACCGTCGTCCCGGACAAGCGAAGCGCGATCCGGGACCCATACGCCGTGGCCGATGTTGTTAGAAAAGGAAGATAGAAAAGGAAGATACGACCAGCACGCAAAACAATTGCTGCCGCGGCGTATGGGTCCCGGCTCAAGGCCGGGACGACAGTGAGCCTCAATCCACCTTCACATTCGCGGCCTTGATCATCGGCCACCATTTTGCGATTTCCGCCTGCTGCCAGGCGCCGAGCGCTTCGGGCGTCAGCTTGTCCTTCGGCGTCATTTGCAGGCCGAGGTTTTCGAGCTGCTTGCGCACCGCCGGATCGTTCAATGCCTCGACGGCGGCGGCATTCAGCCTGGTCACGATTTCCTTCGGCGTACCCTTCGGTACCCACAAGCCCGACCACAGCGTCATGTGAAATCCGCCCAGGCCCGCCTCTTCGGCGGTCGGGATGTCGGAGGCGGATTCCGAGCGCTTGGTATCGGTGACGGCGTAGCCGCGAATGTTTCCGGCGCGCACCTGGTTGATCGAATTGGAGAGCTGATCGACGATCATATCGATCTGTCCAGCGACGAGATCGTTCATGGCAGGCCCGGTGCCGCGATACGGCACATATTGCAGCTTGATGCCGGTGACGTTCTCGAAATAGAGCCCGGCGATGTGACTGCCCGATCCGGCGCCGGCGGTGCCGGTCGCCGCCGGCTCAGGCCTCGCCTTGAGCCACGCCAGCAATTCGCTCAGCGATTTCGCGGGCACCGCATTCTTGCTGACGACGATCATGGTGTTGCTCGGCAGCAGCACGACCGGTTCAAGATCGGTGACGAGGTCGTAGCCTAGCTTGTAGATTGCGCCGTTGGCCACGTGGGTGCCGAGATGGCCGAAGCTGATGGTGTAGCCGTCAGGGGCTGACCGTACCGCGCGGCCGACGCCGATCGAGCCGCCGGCGCCGGTGACGTTCTCGATCTGGACGACCTCGCCCAGCGTCGCCTTCATGCGCTCGGCCAGGATTCTCGCCATCACGTCCGACGGGCCGCCGGCGGAGAACGGCACGATGATGGTGATGGGACGCGAGGGGAAATTTTGCGCGACCGCGGTGCCGCCGAACGCCAACACCGCAAGCGCCGCCAGAAATAATCTTCGCATGACAAGGCTCCATCAAAATGGCGCCGCGCGACAATCAGAATTGCGCGTAGTCGATCGGCTGATGACGATCGAGCGTGCGCGTGACCGGCGGCAACGGATACTTAAGCCCTGTCGCGCAATTGAACAGCATCACACGATCATTTTTCGTGACGCGGCCATCGGCAAGGCTTTGCTTGTACGCAGCATAGGTCGCAGCGCCCTCTGGACACAACAAAAAGCCTTCCTCGCGCGCGACTTCGTCCAGCGCAGCAGAAATCTTCTCGTCATCGACCGCAATGGCGAAACCCTTGCTCTCGCGGACCGCGCGCAGGATCAGAAAATCTCCGACCGCCTGCGGCACGCGAATACCCGATGCAATCGTGTGGGCGTCCTCCCAGCGCGGCGCGTGCTCGGTGCCGTTCTCGAAGGCGCGGACCATCGGCGCGCAGCCCGACGCCTGCACCGCCACCATCCGCGGACGTTTTGAGCCGATGAAGCCGATGGCCTCGAGTTCGGCAAACGCCTTCCACATCCCGATCAGGCCGGTGCCGCCGCCGGTCGGATAGAAGATCACGTCGGGCACTTCCCAGCCGAGCTGTTCGGCGAGCTCCAGCCCCATCGTCTTCTTGCCTTCGATCCGGTACGGCTCCTTCAGGGTCGAAGTGTCGAACCAGCCCGCCTTGGCCTTGCCTTCGCCGACGATCTTGCCGCAGTCGTCAATCAGGCCGTTCACCCGATAGACCGTGGCGCCCTGCAGCTCGATCTCGCTGACATTCACCTCCGGCGTATCGGCCGGGCAGAAGATCGTGGTCTTGATGCCGCAGGAGGTGGCGTAGGCGGCGAGCGCAGCACCCGCATTGCCGTTGGTCGGCATCGCCATGTGCTTGATGCCGAGCGCCTTGCCCATCGACACCGCCATCACAAGGCCACGGGCCTTGAACGAACCAGTGGGAAGACGGCCCTCGTCCTTGACGATGATCTCGCCGCCGCCGAGCTTTTTGCCGAGCTTCGGCAGCCGGATCAGCGGCGTCGTGACCTCGCCGAGGCTGACGATGTCGCTGACCTTGCGCACCGGGAGCATCTCGCGGTACCGCCACATGTCGGCCGGCCGCTGCGCCAGCGCGTCCTTGGTCAGCGCCTTCTTGACGCCGGCAAGATCGTAGCGCACCAGCAGCGGCTTGTTGGCTTTCGAGAGATTGTGGATCTGGTCGGCGGGATAATGATCGCCTTCCATCGCGCATTCGAGATGGGTCACGAACGTCGGACGTTCGATGGTCAGGTTGTCGTTATCTTTCACGGATTGATCTCTCGTTTGTTGGACGCGACCGGAAAGATCGTGCCTTACATATTCAGCACGCGGCCATAGGCGTCCAGCACCGCTTCCTTCATCATTTCAGACAGCGTCGGATGCGGGAAGATCGTGTGCATCAGCTCTTCTTCCGTCGTCTCCAGATTCATCGCCACGACGTAGCCCTGGATCAGTTCGGTGACCTCGGCGCCGATCATGTGGGCGCCGAGCAATTGTCCGCTCTTCTTGTCGAAGATCACCTTGACCAGGCCCTGGTCCTCGCCGAGCGCGATCGCCTTGCCGTTGCCGACGAACGGAAAACGCCCGACGCGGATCTCGCGGCCGCTCTCTTTCGCCTTCGCTTCGGTGAGGCCGACGGAGGCGACCTGCGGGTGGCAATAGGTGCAGCCGGGAATGAGGTTCTTGTCCATCGCGTGCGGATGCAAGCCCTTGATCGCCTCGATGCAGACCACGCCCTCATGCTCGGCCTTGTGCGCCAGCATCGGGGGGCCTGCGACATCGCCGATGGCGTAGATGCCGGGCACGTTGGTCTTGCCATAGCCATCGATCACCACGCAGCCGCGATCGGTTTTGACGCCGAGTTTTTCCAGACCGAGGTTTTCGATATTGCCGACGACGCCGACGGCTGAGATCACCCGGTCGACCTCGACCGTCTGCGTCTTGCCCTTGCCGTCGTCGATGGTGGCGATGACGCTGTTGCTCTTCTTCTCGAGTTTTGTGACTTTGGTATTGGTGAGGAGCTTGATGCCCTGCTTCTCGAACGCCTTGTGGGCGAACTTCGATATTTCGGCGTCTTCCACCGGCAGGATCTGCGGCAGCACTTCGACAACCGTTACTTCGGAACCCATGGTGCGGAAGAACGAAGCGAATTCCATTCCGATCGCGCCGGAGCCGACGACAAGAAGCGACTTCGGCATCTTGTCCGGCACCATCGCCTCGAAATAGGTCCACACCAGTTTCTTGTCGGGCTCCAGCCCCGGCAGCACGCGCGGCCGCGCGCCGGTCGCAAGGATGATGTGCTTGGCCTGATAAGCGCCCTCACCCAAGGTACCCTTCGGCGCCTCGACCGCGGATTTCTTCACCGTGACCTTGCCCGGCGCATCGATCGAGGCTTCGCCCCAGATGATCTGCACCTTGTTCTTCTTCATCAGGAAGCCGACGCCGTCATTGAGGCGCTTCGAGACGCCGCGCGAGCGCTGCACCACGGCCTTCGGGTCGTAGGAGACCTTCTCCGCCGACAGCCCGTAATCCTTGGCGTGCTGCATGTAGTGGTAGATTTCCGCCGAGCGTAGGAGCGCCTTGGTCGGGATGCAGCCCCAGTTCAGGCAGATGCCGCCGAGATAGGATTTCTCCACGATCGCGGTCTTGAAGCCGAGCTGCGCCGCGCGGATCGCCGTGACGTAACCGCCGGGGCCGGAGCCGATGATGATGACGTCGAAGGAAGTGTCGGCCATGCGCTCATTCTCATCATTCAACCGGACTATTGGCTTCCGTCATTGCGAGGAGCACTTGCGACGAAGCAATCCATGTTTCCGGTGGTGAAATGGATTGCTTCGCTGCGCTCGCAATGACGGGTTCACACCATCATCATGACGGGGTTTTCAATCAGCATCTTGAAGGCGCCGATCAGTTCGGCGCCGAGCGCGCCGTCGACGGCGCGGTGATCGCAGGACAGCGTCACGCTCATGATGTGGGCGGCTTCGATCTTGCCGGCCCGCACCACCGCGCGCTCCTCGCTGGTGCCGACCGCGAGGATGGTCGCGTGCGGCGGGTTGATCACGGCGGTGAAATCCTTGATGCCGAACATGCCGAGGTTGGAGACGGCCGTGGTGCCGCCCTGGTATTCGTCGGGCTTCAGCTTGCGCGAGCGGGCGCGCGCGGCGAAATCCTTCATCTCGGCCGAGATGGTCGAGAGCGATTTGGTTTCGGCCTTGCGGATGATCGGCGTGATCAGGCCGCCCGGCATCGCCACGGCAACGCCGATGTCGGAATGCTTGTGCTTGAGCATGCCGCTTTCGGTCCAGCTGACGTTGCAATTCGGAATCCGCTGCAGCGCGATCGCCATCGCCTTGATGACGAAGTCGTTGACCGAGAGCTTGTAAAGCGGCTTCTTCTCCTTGTCCTTTGGCGCGGCGGCATTGATCTCCTCGCGCGCGGCGAGCAGTTTTCCGATGTCGCAGTCCATCGTCAGGTAGAAATGCGGCACCGTCTGCACCGACGCCGTCAGGCGCTGGGCGATGGTGCGGCGCATGCCGTCATGCGGCACGACTTCGTAGGAGCCCTCCTCGAACAGCGCAAGGATCTGCTTGTCCGACATCGACGGCGCGACCGAGGGTCCGACGGCGGGAGCCGCGGCCGGCGCCTTGAGGCCCTTGCCGGACTTGGCGTCCGCGACGTCGCGCGCCACGATGCGGCCGTGCGGACCCGAACCGTTGATGCGCCCGAGTTCGATGCCGGCTTCCTTGGCGAGGCGCCGGGCAAGCGGTGACGAAAACACGCGGGCGTGGCCATTGGCTTGAGGGGCCGGCGCGGCCGCTTGTGGCGCAGCGGCTGGCGCTGGTGCGGCGGACTTAGGAGCCGGTGCTGCGGCTGCGGCCGGCGCGGCAGCAGCAGGCGGTGTCGCGGCGGGTGTTGCTTTCGGCGCTGATGCAGCGCCGGCTCCGGCGGCCTTCACATCCTCGCCATCGCCGGCCAGGACCGCGATGATGTCATTGACGGGAACGTCCTGCGTGCCTTCAGGCACCAGGATTTTCGCGATCGTGCCCTCGTCGACGGCTTCGACTTCCATGGTCGCCTTGTCGGTCTCAATCTCAGCGATCACGTCGCCGGACTTGACCTTGTCGCCCTCTTTCTTGAGCCACTTGGCAAGGTTGCCCTTTTCCATCGTCGGCGACAGCGCGGGCATCAAAATGTTGATCGGCATTGTCAGTGACCCTGTTGCGACCGCAGCGTGGTGTTACCCACGTCAGTCGGCCGATTTATCTCGGCTTCGAACATTTCGACGATACGCGCCAGCGCCTCGTCCTCGGTGTGGCCGCTTTCGCGCGCATAGGCCCTCGCCGCATGGCGCGCGATATCGACCAGCAGCAGGCCCCACATATCCGGCTCCTCGAACGCCCGCTGGAACGCGATCGAGAGCCCGCCATCGACCACGAAGGCGCGCAGCACTTCGATCGCGTCATCGCGACCGATGACATCGGGCGGTAAAGGTTGCTCCTTGGGACCGGCCATCGGAGTCTACCGGTATGAAACGGCTTTGGCGGCGGCGACCACCTCGGCGACATTGGGCAGTGCGAGCTTTTCCAAATTCGCCGCATAGGGCATCGGCACGTCCTTGCCCGACACCCGCGCCACCGGCGCATCCAGATAGTCGAAGGCGTGCTCCATGATGCGGGCGGCGATCTCGGCGCCGACGCCGCTCTGCTGCCAGCCCTCCTCCACCGTGACCGCGCGGCCGGTCTTCTTGACCGAGGCGATGATCGTGTCGGTGTCCATCGGGCGCAGCGTGCGCAGGTCGATCACCTCGGCCTCGATGCCTTCTTTTGCCAACTCGTCGGCGGCCTTCAGCGCGTAGCTCATGCCGTTCGACCAGGAGATCAGCGTGACGTGGCCGCCGGAGCGGACGATGCGCGCCTTGCCGATCGGGATCACGTAGTCGTCAAGTTTCGGGACTTCGCCGGTGTGGCCGTACAGCATCTCGTTTTCGAGGAAGATCACCGGGTTGGGATCGCGGATCGCGGCTTTCAGCAAGCCCTTGTAGTCAGCGGCCGAGAACGGCGCGACCACTTTCAATCCCGGAATCTGCGAGTACCAGGCCGAGTAATCCTGGCTGTGCTGGGCGGCGACGCGGGACGCGGCGCCGTTGGGGCCGCGGAACACGATCGAGCAGCCCATCTGGCCGCCGGACATGTACAGCGTCTTGGCCGCCGAATTGATGATCTGGTCGATCGCCTGCATCGCGAAATTGAACGTCATGAATTCGACGATCGGCTTCAGGCCGGACATCGCAGCCCCGACGCCGACGCCGGCAAATCCATGCTCGGTGATCGGCGTATCGATCACGCGCTTGGCGCCGAATTCCTGCAGCAGGCCCTGGGTCACCTTGTAGGCGCCCTGATATTCGGCAACCTCCTCGCCCATGATGAACACGTCGGGGTCGCGCCGCATCTCTTCGGCCATGGCGTCGCGCAGCGCTTCGCGGATGGTCTGGGAAATCATCTCGGTGCCCTCAGGCACTTCCGGATCGGGCTCGGCAGCGGGTGCAGCGGTCGCCTTCGGCGCCGAGATCATCGGCTTGCCTTCGCCGACCGGCGAACGGGACTCTTCGACTTCCTTGGCGACATTGGGCGCCGGAGCTGGTGCTGCGGCCTTGCCGAGATCGGCGGCGCTTTCGCCATCCGCCAAAATGGTCGCGATCGGCGTGTTGACCGCGACGTCGTTGGTGCCTTCCGGGATCAATATCCTGCCGAGCGTACCCTCATCGGTCGCCTCGACTTCCATCGTCGCCTTGTCGGTTTCGATCTCGGCGATGACATCGCCCGACTTGATCGTCTCGCCTTCCTTCTTCAGCCATTTGGCAAGGTTGCCCTTCTCCATGGTTGGCGAAAGCGCAGGCATCAATACTTGAATGGGCATATCAGCTCCCGGGATCACTCTTTAGTTTTGTTCTGCGCTACTTTGGCGGACGCGTATCAACGATAGACGTCGGTCCAGAGCTCGGACGCATCGGGCTCGGGATCGTGCTGGGCGAAATCCGCCGACTCATTGACGATCTCGCGCACTTCGGCGTCGATGTGCTTCAATTCCTGCTCGGTGACCTTGGCCGCCAGCAAGCGATTGCGCACCTGCTCGATCGGATCCTGGTCGTGGCGGACCTTTTCGACCTCCTCGCGGGTCCGGTACTTCGCCGGATCCGACATCGAATGGCCGCGGTAGCGATAGGTCTGCATTTCCAGGATGAACGGCCCCTTGCCGGCGCGGCAATGGGCCACCGCCTTGTCGCCGGCGGCCTTCACCGCACGCACGTCCATGCCGTCGACCTGCTCGCCGGGGATGTTGAAGGAAATGCCGCGCTTGGAGAAATCGGTCTGGGCGGACGAGCGCGTCACCGACGTGCCCATGGCGTAGCGGTTGTTTTCGATGATGTAGATCACCGGCAGCTTCCACAGCTCCGCCATGTTGAAGCTCTCATAGACCTGCCCCTGGTTGGAGGCGCCGTCGCCGAAATAAGCGAGGCTGACGAAATCATTGCCGCGGTAGCGGTTGGCGAAGGCCAAACCCGTCCCGAGCGAAACCTGGGCGCCGACGATGCCGTGGCCGCCGTAGAAATTCTGCTCCTTGCTGAACATGTGCATGGAGCCGCCCTTGCCCTTGGAATAGCCACCCTGGCGTCCGGTCAATTCGGCCATCACGCCCTTGGCTTCCATCCCGCAGGCCAGCATATGCCCGTGGTCGCGGTATCCGGTTATGACCTGATCGCCTTTTTTCAGGGCCATCTGCATGCCGACCACGATGGCTTCCTGGCCGATATAGAGATGGCAGAAACCGCCGATCGCGCCCATGCCGTAGAGCTGGCCGGCCTTTTCCTCGAAGCGGCGGATCAGCAGCATATCCCGCAGGGCTGCCAGTTCCTGCGCCTTGGTGAATTCCGGTGGGGCGCCGAAGCCCTTCTGTTGACCCTTCTCTTTCCCATTTTCCTGCCCTGCTTCCTTGGTGACGGTTTTTTTGGGTACGGCCATGGCAATTCCGGATGAGAGAGAAGATCAGCCTCTCTAACCCAACTCAAACCGCCGTGAAAGGATTGCGTGCGCTGGAGAAAATATTGCTATGCCGCAGTGCAACGCGGCGCGACATTTTTGTAATCGATATCGCGAGATTTTGAAATTTGCGGAATCCGGACGGCCGTCATCCCGGTGTAACAGTCGGGACGCGCGAGCGGCTGAAAGCTAGTTCGGCTTGAGGACCTTGATCAGGTCGCGAGGGTTGGCGTAGTCGAGCTGGAAGCGTGCGCGCTCGTCCAGCATGTCGGGGTCGACCCGGTCTGAGCGGAGCAGCGAAACGCGCTGCTCGCCCTGGGCCCGTTCCCGCTTCAGCCGCGCCAGTTCGGACGTCAGCGCGATGATCTCCTGATCGAGCTCTTGCCGCGCGTTCAGCCCGTATTTGCCGGTATAGGCGTTGACGCCGAAATAGCCGACCATCAGCGCCGCCATCGTGTAGAGGGCGAGCCCGGTCAGTATCGATTTCAGTCGGGTGCGGGAGACCATGACGCCAAGATGCGACGGTCAGGTTAATGGAATGCTAAGATGGTCGACGCGGGGCACAAATGGCACCCCCGTCATTGCGAGCCACCGGGTCGCGCGAATGCGCGCCCGATGACAGGCTCCGCGAAGCAATCCATGGCGCGGCATAACGGACAGATGGATTGCTTCGCTTTGCTCGCAATGACGCTGAGGGTACCGCTTAGCGGTTCTGCTTCTCGATAAAGGCTGCGAATGCATCGATATACTGCTGCAGCGTCTTCTGCAGCGTTTCCTTGGTGAGGGCGCCCTTGTCGTCGAAGGCGTCGCCGACGCCATTCAGGTAGATCTCGGGCTGGCCCAGAATCGGACCGGTGATGCCCGGCAGGATGTTCTGCAGATGCTTGGCCGCGCTGACGCCGCCGAGCGCTCCCGGGGAGTTGCTGACAATGCCGACGGGCTTGCCGATGAACGAGCTCTTGCCATAGGGGCGCGAGCCGACGTCGATGGCGTTCTTCAGGACGCCGGGGATAGAACGGTTATATTCCGGCGTTACGAACAGCACGCCGTTCGACTTCTGCAGTTTTTCGCGGAACGCGAGCCAATCGGCCGGCGGGGCGGCTTCCAGATCCTGATTGAAGAAGGAAATCCCCTCCAGCGTGGTGACGTCGAGCTTCAGCGAAGCCGGCGCGAGCTTGGCCAGGGCATTGGCGATCTTGAGAGAAAAGCTCTCCTTGCGGAGCGAGCCGACGATGGTGACGATGCTGTGAGCCATTGGAATTCCCTTTTGAAGCTGAAGCGCCGGCGCTCACTTACGCCACATCGACACAAGGATGCAAGTGCATGAAATGCGCAATTTCGGAAACGCATCGTTCGCGTAATTGAGGCTAAGTAAAACAGGCCGCCCATACGGACGGCCTGTTTGTCTCTTTGCTGGCGGGAGCCTTATCAGCCCTTGTTCGGATCAGCCCTTGCTCGGATTGATCAGGAATTTCTCGCCGGTGGCGCGCTTGTTGTAGACGTCGATGTTGGCAAGATCGAGCGTCTCCTGCAACGACACCACCTTGGTGTAGTGGCTCGCAAACGTGGTCTTGAGTTCGGAGGCTACGCGCTGGCGCAATTTGCCGATGTCGGCCGGGCCGATCTTTTGCAGGAACGGCGTGAGCAGCCAGCCGCCGACCGCCCAGGTCAAGCCGAACGCGCGGCTCAACTCAGTCGGAGCGGTGTTGAGGCTGCCGTAGATATAGACCTGCTTAAACACATTCGAGCCGTAGCGGCTGTATTCCTTGGCGGTCTTGTTGGCCGCCGCCTCCATGCAAGTGAGGATCTGGCCCGCAAGCTTGCCGCCGCCGATGGCATCGAACGCGATCGTGGCGCCGGTTTCCACCAACGCGTTGGTGAGATCGTCCATGAAGCCGTCGGCGGTGGAATCGACGACATATTTGGCGCCGATCTTGTGCAGGATATCGGCCTGCTCCTTGCTGCGCACGATGTTGACGAGGCCGATGCCGTCCTTGATGCAGATCTTGTTGAGCATCTGGCCGAGATTCGACGCGGCTGCCGTATGCACCAGCGCCTTGTGATTTTCGCGCCGCATGGTCTCGGTCATGCCGAGCGCGGTCAGCGGATTGACGAACCAGGACGCGCCGTCGGCAGCGGTGGTGCCGGCGGGCAGCTCCATCACGTCCCTCACCTTCATGGTGCGGAATTGCGAATACATCGCGCCGCCGATGATCGAGACCGTCTTGCCCATCAGCGCCTTGGCGGCATCGGATGATCCGCTCCGGATCACGGTGCCGGCGCCCTCATTGCCGACTGGCAGCGACTGATCGAGCCGCGCGCCCATCATCCGCATCACCGCTTCCGGCATCTTCGCCGTGACGACGGGCTGGTCCTTGGTGCCCGAGACCTTGGCCGTCGACATGTCGGCGGGGCCGATCAGAAGCCCGAGGTCGGACGGATTGATCGGCGAGGCCTCGACGCGAACCACGACTTCATCGTCGGCCGGTTCTGGAGTCGGGACGCTGGCCAGCGATAGCTCGAGTTCGCCGCTCTTCTTCAATAGCGAACGCAGTTGCAGCCCGGTCTTGCCGTCACTCATGCTTACTTCCTCCCTGCCGGCGGTTCAGCAACCTGTTGCCGATCCGCGCTTTGTGTCAGCGATATGGTCGCGGCCAGCGGTGATGTCCACCGGTATCAGCAATTTCAATCAAATTGCGCGGCGAAGGTAGACCCGAACCAGGGTCGGCCGGCGCGTTGCACTCCGGCAACAGTTCCCGGAAACCGTGCTTCAACAGCCGTTTCCGCCCTTGCACGCCCACATTGTGAGCCGAAACATTAGCGGTGTCGCGTGCTTAGCTGTGAACTGACTCGAGCCTTGGAGGCTGGAATCATGAACCCGCGTCGGCTTGCCACCGAAATGTGGCCCACGCTCGTTTTCACGGGCGGACTTGTGGTGTGGTTTGCCGTCGTCGGTTTGACCGGCACCGAGAAGGTCAACGCGGTGCGCGTTGTGGACCGCCTCGCGCCATCTCTTGCCGCCAACGCCGCCCTGGTGGCCGCACCGCGGGCATCCGCGATGGGCCATCCAGCCGTTACGACAGGCAATCCGATCATCAAGAGTGCTGACGTGGCAAAGGCCGCCGAACTTCTGGCGGAGGTGGCGATCGACGCCCCAGTTGCCCCGGAGAAGAAGCAAACCATCGTCGTAGCGGCGCTGGGCGATCCCGCGGAAATTCTGTCGCCGATAGCCCCAACCGTCCAGGGGTCAACCGCAAGCACAGCTAATCCGGAAGTGGCCGTCGCCGCCACAGCCGCCCCGGACAAGCAGCAAACCATCGTCGTAGCCGCGTTGAGCGATCCGGCGGAAATTCTGCCGCCGGTAGTCCCGACCGTCCAGGGGCCAACCGCAAGCACGGCCAACCCGGAAGTGGCCGTCGCAGCCACAGCCGCCCCGGACAAGCAGCAAACCATCGTCGTGGCCGCGCTGAGCGATCCGGCGGAAATTCTGTCGCTGGAAATCCCGACCATCCCGGCGCCAACCGCAGGCACGGCCGCCGCCGCAACAACGCCCGGCCGCGTCGAGCTTGTCGGCGAATGCCAGGTGGCAGAGGCCTGCATCGACCAATTTCTGTGGGCGCTTTACCAGCGGACGCCCAAGGAGGACACCACCAAGGAGCGTGAGCTCAGGAAAGTGACGATCAAGAGGAAGGGCAAACTGGTGACTGTCACCAGAAGCTTTACCAAGCTCGTCGACAACGATTTCACCTGGAAGGATCCCAAGGCGGCGGAACGAGTCGGCATGCCGATGATGGACTACGTGATCGGCGGCATGGATCGCAGCTTCAAGACGAAGCTGTTTCATACGCTTTACGCCGCCGAGGCCGCCGGACTGAAACCCGGTATCACCAGCGCCTTCCGCGACGACTACCGTCAATCGATCGCAAGCGGCCTGAAGGCGGCAGCCAACCGGTCGTTTCACGGCGGCAGTCTCCGCGGCGGCTATGGCCGCGGGCTTGCCGCCGATATCGTAAGCGTCAATGGCGTCAATCGCGCGCAGCGATGGGCGTCAACCGAAACGCTGTGGAAATGGGTCGATGCGAACGGCAAACAGTTCGGGATCGGCCGACCGTATCTCGCCTTCGACCCACCGCATGTCGGCCCGATCGACGGCCCGGAATATGCGTCCCGCCGCGGCGGAACGAAGGTAGCGGCCGCCAATGTGAAGAAGCGGCAGAAAATCGTTCAAGCCAAGTCCGGCACAGCGAAGCGCCAGGTCGCCGCGAAACCGCCGAGCAGCAAGCCGGCCAGCCGGCTTGCCGCAGCGCGCTAGCTTTACGCCAGCGCCTTCAGCGCTGCCCGCCCCGCGTATTTCGCCTGTGCGCCCAACTGCTGCTCGATGCGCAGCAACTGGTTGTACTTGGCGGTGCGGTCGGAGCGCGCCAAGGATCCGGTTTTGATCTGGCCGCAATTGGTGGCGACCGCGAGGTCGGCGATGGTGGAATCCTCGGTCTCGCCGGAACGGTGCGACATGACAGAGGTGTAGCCGTATTTGTGAGCCAGTTCGACGGCGGAAAGCGTCTCGGTCAGCGTGCCGATCTGGTTGACCTTGATCAGGATCGAATTGGCGCGGCCGTTCTTGATGCCGTCGGCGAGCCTTGTGACGTTGGTGACGAACAGATCGTCGCCGACCAGCTGGCACTTCTTGCCGACGAGGTCGGTCAATTCCTTCCAGCCGTCCATGTCGTCTTCCGACATGCCGTCCTCGATCGTGACGATCGGATAGCGCGCGACGAGATCGGCGAGGTATTTCGCCTGCTCGGAGCGCGAACGGGTCTTGTTCTCGCCGCCATAGACGTAATTGCCGTCCTTGAAGAACTCGGTCGCGGCGCAATCGAGGCCGAGCATGACGTCACTGCCCGCGCTGTAGCCGGCCTTGCCGATCGCGCTGACGACGAATTCGAGCGCGGCATCCGCCGACGGCAGGTTGGGCGCGAAACCGCCCTCGTCACCGACATTGGTGTTGTGGCCGGCCTTCTTCAGTTCGCCCTTCAGCGTGTGGAAGATTTCAGCGCCGCAGCGCAGCGCCTCGGCGAAGGTTGCCGCACCCACCGGCAGGATCATGAATTCCTGGAAGTCGATCGGGTTGTCGGCGTGCACGCCGCCATTGATGATGTTCATCATCGGCACCGGCAGAGTGCGCGCCGAGGTGCCGCCGACATAGCGATAGAGCGGCATGTCGAAGGATTCCGCGGCCGCCTTGGCGCAGGCCAGGGAAACGCCGAGGATGGCGTTGGCACCCAGCCGGCTCTTGTTGGGCGTACCATCGAGATCGATCATGATCTGGTCGATCTGGACCTGTTCCTCGACCGGACGGTCGGCGAGCGCCTCGAAGATTTCGCCGTTGATGGCCTCGACCGCCTTCTGCACACCCTTGCCGAGATAGCGCTTCTTGTCGCCGTCCCGCAGTTCCACCGCCTCATGAGCGCCGGTGGAGGCGCCTGAGGGCACCGCGGCACGGCCGATCGAGCCGTCTTCCAGCACCACATCGACCTCAACGGTGGGATTGCCACGGCTATCGAGGATTTCGCGGCCGATGATGTCGATGATGGCGGTCATGTCTTGCACTTTCCTGGATGGTTCCGGGGCTGGATTTGGGCGCGTCTTACACGGCGCGCAAGCAAATGTGAACGCTTAGTCTGCGTGTTCGCCTGACGGGGCAATGTGGTAAGACTATGCTGTTTCGAGGTTGATCTTCGCGTCCAAACCTTCTCGTTCAAGAACCGGGGTAACGCAATGAATCGCCGCCAGTTTCTCAAGACTTCCGCTGCCGGAATTTTAGCCACGCCTGCGCTTGCGCGCTTTGCGGATGCCCAGGAGAGCCCGTTCCGGGTCAAATATTATCCGGTCGCCGCCGGCATGGGCTCGCGCGACGTCACGCCGGCGCCCGATGGCACGATGTGGTTCTGCGGCCAGCGCAACGGCACGCTGGGGCGGCTCGATCCGCGCGACGGGTCGTACAAGCTGGTCGACCTCGGCAAGGGCGCCGCTCCCCATGGCGTCATCATCGGCCCCGATGGCGCGCCCTGGGTCACCGAAGGCGGGCAGAACGCGATCGCCCGCGTCGATCCTAGCGATCACAAGGTGACGCTGTTTCGCCTGCCCGAGAACGAAGCCTATGCCAACCTCAACACCGCCGTGTTCGACAAGAAGGGCATCTACTGGTTCACCGGCCAGTCCGGCATCTATGGCCGGCTCGACCCGAAATCGGGCGACATGACGGTCTTCAAGTCGCCGCGCGGCCGCGGCACTTACGGCATGACCATCACACCGAAGGGCGACATCTGGTACGCCTCGCTCGCCGGCAATCACATCGCGAAGATCGATCCGGCGACCGGCAATGCCACCGTGGTGGACCCGCCGACGCCCAATCAGGGCGCGCGCCGGGTGTGGTCGGATTCGAAGGGCCGGATCTGGGTCAGCGAATGGAACAGCGGCAACGTGTCGATGCACGATCCTTCTGATGGCTCCTGGAAGGCCTGGAAGCTGCCCGGCGACAATCCGCGCACCTATGCGGTCTATGTCGACGACAAGGACAAGGTCTGGCTCACCGATTTCGGCGCCAATGCGATCGTGCGCTTCGATCCCGTGACCGAGAAGTTCAACGCGTTCCCGAGCGACAAGACCGGCGCGAATGTGCGACAGCTCGACGGCAAGCCCGGCGAAACCTGGGGCGGCGAGTCCGGCAATAACCGCCTGGTCGTGATCCAGACGGTCGCGCCTGCGTGAAATGGTACGCATTCCTGTTGCTGCTGCCGATGCTGGCTGCTGCCCCCGCCTCGGCGGACGAAAACGGCGCGCGGCTGTTCGCGCCATGCCGGGCCTGCCACAGCCTTGATCCCACTGAGCGCGGCCTGCCCGGCCCCAATCTTGCCGGCGTGGCCGGACGTGTGGTCGCCGGCGATCCGGCGTTCGACTATTCGCCGGTGCTGCGCAAGGCGCGCGATGATGGCTTGCGCTGGGACATGCCGCGTCTGGAAAGCTTCCTGGCCGATCCCGCCGAGATGTTTCCGGGGCTGTGGATGTCGATGCGCGGGATCGAGGATACCGCCGAGCGAAAGGCGCTGGTGCGCTTTCTCTCAGATCCCGCCTCGCGCTGACGGTTGACGGCCACGCCTGATACGTCCATGTCAGCGGTCGCAACAGGACGATCATGATGGCCAAAAAATCACTGCAGCTCGGCCGCGCCGTGGAATGGCCCGACAGCCCGGAAAAAGCGACGCTGGACCGCGTGCCCAATCCGCAAAAGGACACCAACTATCTGGTGCGGTTCACGGCGCCCGAATTCACCTCGCTCTGCCCGGTGACGGGACAGCCGGATTTCGCCCATCTGATGATCGATTACGTGCCGGGCCAATGGCTCTTGGAATCCAAATCGCTAAAACTCTATGTCGCTAGTTTTCGGAATCACGGCGCGTTCCATGAGGATTGCACGGTCTCGATCGGCAAACGCATCGCAGCCGAGATCAAGCCGAAATGGTTGCGCATCGGCGGCTATTGGTATCCGCGCGGCGGCATCCCGATCGACGTGTTCTGGCAGACCGGCAAGCTGCCCAAGGGCGTATGGGTCCCCGACCAGGGCGTCGCGCCCTATCGCGGCCGGGGTTGAACCGAACGGCGGGTGATCCCGACCACCGCACATGCAAAAGCCCCTCGCCGCCTTCATCCGACTTGCCGCCGCGCCGTGCGTCCTTCTGATGCTTTCGAATGCCTCAGCGGCACAGCCCTCGCCCGAGGACCGCTACATCGCGGCCCGCGACGCCGCGATCGCGAAAATCACGAAACTGTACGCGGACAAGAAGGACGACGAGGCCTTCAAGGCTGCGGAATCGCTGCGCGCTGATCTGCTGGCGAAGCTCGCGCCGATTGTCGCCGAACCCGGTCGCAAGGGATTCGGAACGGCCAAGCTTAATCTCGATGCCTTGTCCAAAGGCGACATGGGCTTTGGCCTGCTCGACGGCGTGCGCTTCGACGCCGAGTTGGGCGACAACGGCGAGAAGGCCGGCCAGAATGGCCGCGACGGCAAATATGTCGAGCCGAAATCCCATATCATCGTCACGACGCAGTCGATGTTCGAGCGCTGGCTGCGCGCGCACAAGGATTGGTGGGGCAAGAAACTCAAGAACGTGCCGCAACAGATCGGCGCCGCGCTCAAGGACGAAAGCTTCTACACCCAGGCGATCTCGACGGATGCGGCGGTCGTGAACTTCAACGAATTGCCGATCGCCAAACCCGCCTCCGCCACGTCAGCCTTTGCGATGCTGGGCGGGCGAACCCAGGACGCCGTCCCCGAGGCCGCAGACGAGGTGTTCGTTTCAGCGCTGGCCAACGGCAAGGTCTACGTCGCCTATGGATCGATCAAGCCCAAGGTGGAGGTCCCGGCCTGCCTTGCGATCAAGGCGGATTACGACAAGAAGGCCGACAAGGCCGCCGACGATCTGCAGTCCAAGCGGATCGACAGGAAAGCCTACGACAAGCTCGGCGATCTCAGGCAAAAGGGCGAAGACGCCTACAAGAAATGCTTTACCGAGCGCGCGCCGCAGCAGCCGTCATTTGCCGAAGCGACCAGGCAGGCGCAGGCCTTGCTGGCGGAGGCGATGGGAAAATAACGCGAGGCGTCACAGCCAGGGCGTGAACCAATTTATCCTGAGCCGTCGCACGTGCACTCCGGCGTGCATTGCACGCTCAAGTCAGACAGCAAGCCATGCACCTCGTGCAACAAGAGACGTTGCTTCGGCACCTACCTCACTCACGTCCATATGATGTAGCCTGCCCGCAGGAAGCGCCGCGCATCTCAGACGCTGGCGCTGTTGAGGAAACGACATCATGAAATATCTATTCCGCGCTCTTGCAGCGTTCGCGCTTCTGCTGAGCTGCTCAGGCGGCGCGTGGGCACAAGGCTGGCCGAACCGGTCGATCCGCATGGTCGTTCCCTACACGCCGGGCGGCTACACCGATCTGATGGCCCGCCTCGTCGGGCAAAAGATCTCCGAGGCGCTCGGCCAGCCCATCGTCTTCGAGAACAAGCCAGGCGCCAACGCCATCATCGGCACCGACGTCGTCGCCAAGGCCGCGCCCGACGGCTACACGTTCGGCACCGTGATCGCGGCGCATGCGGCAAACGCCACGCTCAATCCAAAGCTGCCCTACGACACGCTGAAGGACTTCAGCTACGTCTCGCTGATGAGCGTCGCACCGCTGATCATGATTGCGCATCCCTCGGTGCCGGCGAACAATTTGAAGGAGCTGATCGCGCTCGCGAAGGCCAAGCCGGGCGAGCTCAATTTTGCGTCGAGCGGCATCGGCGCTGCGGCACATCTCACCATGGAGATGTTCATGAGTCGCACCGGCATCAAAATGCAGCACATTCCCTACAAGGGCACGGCCGGCGCACTGCAGGATACCGTCGGCGGGCAAATCAACGTGATGTTCGACATCGTTGGTCCGCTGATGCCGCAGGTGCGCTCCGGCAACGCCAAGGCGATCGTCGTCACCGCGAAAGAGCGCATTCCGGCGGCGCCCGACGTGCCGACGATGGCGGAACAGGGCGTGCCGGATTTCGTGTCCGGCACCTGGGCCGGAATCATCGCACCGGCGGGCACGCCGAAGGAGATCGTCGACCGCGTCTCCGCCGAGGCCAAGAAGGCGCTCGCCGACCCCGCATTGCAGGCAAAACTGGTCGAACAGGGCATCGTGCCGATGGGCAGCAGCCCGGAGGAATTCCGTGGCTTCGTCACTGAAGAGATCGCGCGCTGGCGCAAGGTGATCACCGATGCGGGAATCAAGATGGAATAGCGAGGGCTCGATACGAAGCTAGCCCGGCCGCGCGTCCGCCGGCCGGGTCTGCTTCAGCAATCGCGCGCAGACAATTCCGAGCGCGACCATGATGGCCGCGGCGGTGAGCAAGGTCGGGACCTTGCCGGCGTGCTGGATGCCGAAACCGTAGGCGATGGGGCCGAGCGTCTGGCCCATGAAAAAGAAGAACGAATGCAGCGACAGCGCCGTCGCTCGCGCTTCCACCGACAGCTCGCTGGCAAACACCTGCAGGCAGCCGTGGATCATGTAAAAGCCCCAGCCCATGAACAGCAAGCTCAAGGCCTGGAGCTTCCATTGCGGTCCCATCGCGACCGCAACGAGTTGCACCGCGACCAGCGTCGCACCGGCGAGCATCATGCCCTTGACGCCGATCCGGGGCAGGAAGCGCGAAATCGTCATGGTGTAGAACAGCCCCCCGACCGCAAAGCCGGCGATCACGATGCCGGCGATCGAGAGCGAGGTCTCGCCGAGTTCGAACAGGAAAGCGGCGATGAAGGGAAACAGGCCGAGCACGCAGCAGCCTTCGATGAACACAGCCGAATAGCAGATGCGCGCGTTCGGGTTGGTGAAGATGGTGCGGTAGCCATGTGCGAGTGCCGAGAGGCTTGTCCGCGGCGGATGCTTCAGATCGGCGCCGCGAAATCCGGCGGCGACCGCAATCGCCGCCAGCACGACCAGCGCGCCGAGGATTGCCAGCACGCCGCGCCAGCCCATAAAATCGCCGATCAATCCGGAGAACGAGGCCCCGAGCAGGTTTCCGGACATCGAGCCCATCAGCGTGCGGCCGATCGCGAGCTGGCGCTTCTCGGGCCCGACGAGATCGCTGGTCAGGCCGAGCGCAATCGGAAACACCCCGCCCGAGCCGATGCCGGCGAGAATGCGCGTTGCAAACAATTCCGGGAACGACGTCGCCATCGCGCCCAGGATGTTGGCAACGCCGAGCAGCACCAGGCAGACGATCATCAGCCGTGCCTTGCCGAACATGTCGGCGGTGGCGCCGAGCACGGGCTGGATGATTGCGAAGGTGAACGCGAACACGGCGGCAAAGCCGGCGGCGGCCGCGATGCTGACGCCGAAATCCTCGGCGACGTGCGGCAAGACCGGATCGAGCGCGCGGGCCGACAGGCTGGCCGCAAAGGTCGCGAGTGCGATGATGTTGAGGGCCGGCGGCAGGCGGTTGGTTGCTGCGGTCACGGCATGGCCCGCGCCATCAGCGCGCCGTGCTGTTGGCAGTTAGGTTTTTGGCGAGCGCATCGAACCCCATCAGGGTCTTCACCAGCGCTTCGAATTCGCGCAGCGGCACCATGTTGGGTCCGTCGCACGGTGCGTTGTCAGGATCGGGGTGGGTTTCGATAAATACGCCGGCAACGCCGGCCGCGACCGCCGCCCGCGCCAGCACTGGCACGAATTCGCGCTCGCCGCCGGATGAGGCGCCCTGCCCGCCCGGCTGCTGCACCGAATGGGTGGCATCGAAAATCACAGGCGCACCTGTGGTGCGCGCCATGATCGGCAGCGCGCGCATGTCAGACACCAGCGTGTTGTAGCCAAAGGACGCGCCGCGCTCGGTGACCAGCACATTAGGATTGCCACCGGCGGTGATCTTGCTGACGACGTTGGCCATGTCCCACGGCGCCAGGAATTGCCCCTTCTTGACGTTGACGACCTTGCCGGTCGCAGCCGCCGCCAGCAGCAGATCGGTCTGCCTGCACAAATATGCCGGGATCTGCAGCACGTCCACCGCCTGCGCCACCTCCGCGCATTGCGCGGATTCGTGCACGTCGGTGAGCACGGGCAGTCCAACCGAAGCGCGTATCTCGGCGAAGATCGGCAAAGCTTGCGCAAGGCCAATGCCTCTCGCAGCGGAGACGCTGGTGCGGTTGGCCTTGTCGAACGAGGTCTTGTAGACGAGCCCGACGCCGAGACGGCCCGCGATTTCCTTCAGCGCGCCCGCCACTTCCAGCGCGTGGCTGCGGCTTTCGAGCTGGCACGGGCCGGCGATGATCGAAATCGGCAAAGCATTGCCGAATTTGACCGGGCCTACCGTCACAATGGGCGCAGCAGAAATGTTCGCGTTCAAGGGCATTTCCTTCTTGCCTGACGCGGACCATGCCGGTCCGCGCCATCAGGATCAACCCTGTTTAACCCCGGAATATCAGGGTTGCACGCCCGGTTACTTTACCGACGAGAACGCCGTCGGCACCAGCAACTGACTGACGATGTTGTCGATGATCTGGCCGTCTTCTTCGCTTTTGGCGCGGCCGGCGATCCAATCGGGATCGGACTGAAATGCCGTCCATTTCTTTTCGCGGTCGGCGAGCGAGTCCCACGCGACGAAATAGGTCAGTTCCTGGTTGGAGGTCCCGATCAGCGTGGTGAAGAAACCGGCCTGCTTGATGCCGTGCTTTTCCCACAGTTTCAGCGTCAGCGTATCGAAGCGCTTCATCAGCGCCGGCAGGCGGCCCGGCAGACAGCGATAGACTCGCATTTCCATGATCATTGGTGGCACTCCCCTGATTGTTGTTCTTGCACGTAACGGAAGCGGTTTGTCGCAACAATCGGCGCGTTCGTCAAAGGCCGCCCGCCACTACACCAGCCGCGACTGCACCACCGCCGCCTGAATGAACGATGCGAACAAGGGATGCGGCTCGAACGGGCGCGATTTCAGTTCGGGGTGGAATTGCACGCCGATGAACCAGGGATGGTCCTCATATTCGACGATCTCCGGCAGCACGCCGTCGGGCGACAGGCCCGAGAAGCGCAGGCCGTGCTGTTCGAGGCGGTCCTTGTAGGCGGTGTTGACCTCGTAGCGGTGGCGGTGGCGTTCCGAAATCTCGGTGGCGCCTCCATAGACTTCCGACACCCGGCTGCCGCGGGTCAGCGCCGCCGGATAGGCGCCGAGCCGCATGGTGCCGCCGAGATCGCCCGCCTTCGACCGCTTCTCAAGTTCGTTGCCGCGCAGCCATTCCGTCATCAGGCCGACCAGCGGTTCCTTGGTCGGACCGAACTCGGTGGAGTTGGCGTCCTCGATGCCGACGAGATTGCGCGCGGCTTCGATGACGGCCATCTGCATGCCGAAGCAGATGCCGAAATACGGCACGTCGCGGACGCGGGCGAACTGCGCCGCGCGGATCTTTCCTTCCGCGCCGCGCTGACCAAAGCCGCCGGGCACCAGGATGCCGTTGACGTGCTCAAGGAACGGCGCCGGATCCTCGTGCTCGAACACCTCGCTCTCGATCCAGTCGAGATTGACTTTCACCTTGTTGGCGATGCCGCCATGCGAAAGCGCCTCGATCAGGGATTTATACGCATCCTTCATGCCGGTGTATTTGCCGACGATGGCGATCGTGACCGCGCCTTCGGGGTTGCGCACCCGCTCGTTGATGTCGTTCCAGCTTTGCATGGCGGGCGGGATCTTCGGCACGATGCCGAACGCGGCCAGCACTTCGTCGTCGAGGCCGGCCTCGTGGTAGGCTTGCGGCACCGCGTAGATGTTGTCGACGTCCCTCGCCTCGATCACGGCACTTTCGCGCACGTTGCAGAACAGGCCGAGCTTGCGGCGCTCTTCCTTGGGGATTTCGCGGTCGGTACGGCACAGCAGGATATCCGGCTGGATGCCGATCGAACGCAGCTCCTTGACCGAGTGCTGGGTCGGTTTGGTCTTCAACTCGCCGGCGCTAGGGATGAACGGCAGCAGCGTCAGGTGAATGTAAACCGCGTGCTCGCGCGGCAATTCGTTCTTGAGCTGACGGATGGCTTCAAAGAACGGCAGCCCCTCGATGTCGCCGACGGTGCCGCCGATCTCGACCAGCACGAAATCATATTCGTCATTGCCCGAGAGGACGAATTCCTTGATCGCGTTGGTGACGTGCGGCACCACCTGGATGGTCGCACCGAGATAATCGCCGCGGCGTTCCTTGGTGATGATGTCCTGATAGATGCGCCCGGTGGTGATGTTGTCGGCCTTGGTGGCCGGACGCCCCGTGAAGCGCTCGTAATGGCCGAGATCGAGATCGGTCTCGGCGCCGTCGTCAGTCACGAACACTTCGCCGTGCTGATACGGCGACATCGTTCCGGGATCGAGGTTGAGATAGGGGTCGAGTTTGCGGAGACGGACCTTGTACCCGCGGGCCTGCAACAGCGCACCGAGTGCCGCTGAAGCCAGACCCTTGCCGAGCGAAGAGACCACGCCGCCGGTGATGAATATGTACCGCGCCATGGGACTCAACCTTTAAGGCCACTGCTCCGATTCGCCAAAACGAATCGCTCGCCAGAGCGAACATTTTGCCGGGCTGTGGGTGACGTGAAAATTAAAGCGATTTCAGAGCATTGATGGGAAGTTCTGATGCAGGACGGTAGTCGCCGTCCTGCATAGCCACCCTGCTTTATTGCGAACGCGGAGCTTGCGGGCCTGACGGCGCCGGCGGGCTCTGCTGTTCGTCGACCTTCTTCAGCGTATCCAGAACGCCGCCGCTGGTCGGCGGCGCGATCGGCGTCCCTCCGGGCTGGGACGGCGTCGCCGGGCCCGTGAGAATCGAGGCGGGCTTGCGATCGAGGCCTGCGGACCAGGCCAAATACAGGCTGGTGACAAAGAAGCCAGCTGCCAGAATCGCGGTCATCCGCGTCAACAGATTGGAGGTTCCGCGGCTCGACATGAAGCCGGCGCCGCCGCCCATGCCAAGGCCGCCGCCTTCGGATTTCTGCAGCAATACCGCGCCGATCAGCACGGCGACGATCATGAGGTGAACGACAATAACGACGGCCTGCATTTCTAACCTTCCGTCACAAGCGATGAGCGCCGGGCTTCGGCTGCACTATTGAGCTTGCGGGTTTTCCTGAAGTTGCGCGGTGTTACACGATCGGACGGGGCATTGTCACCCCCAACAGCTGCTCCGGAGATAATTGCCGCAGGCTTTCCAACAAGCTGCGAAGCAGCACGAAGTCGCGACATTTCGAGCTTGCGAACGGCGGTCGACTTCTCTTATAATGGACATATGGATACTATTATAGACGATTTGAGCGGCCGGCTGGCGCAGCGCCTGCGTCTTGAGCGCGACAGCCGCGGCTGGTCGCTGGCCGATCTCGCCGAACGCTCGGGGGTCTCGAAGGCGACCATCAGCAAGATCGAACGCGCCGAGGTCAGCCCGACCGCGGTGGTGCTGGTCCGGCTCGCAAGCGCTTTCGACCTCACGCTTGCCGGCCTGATGCTGCGCGCCGAGGGCCAGGGCGAGCGCCTTTCGCGTGCCGGCGAACAGCCGGTCTGGCGCGATCCCGAAACCGGCTACCTGCGCACACAGGTATTCAATCGCCCCGATCATCCGCTCGAAGTCATCAGGGTCGAATTACCGGCACGACAGCGCGTGACGCTGCCGGCCTCATCCTACGCCCATATCCGACAGGTGGTCTGGGTACAGGCGGGCGCGCTCGTGATCATCGAGGCCGGTGAACGGCATTTGCTCGGCACCGGCGATTGCCTCGGATTCGGTCCGCCCGCTGAAACGACCTTTGCCAACGAGAGTGCCGCACCCTGCACCTATGTCGTGGCGCTGGCCCGGAGCTAGCAACGATGCCGGAGGTCACCCTCAAGAGCACCGCGATCGAACAAGCGTCCGCCGACAACACTATTGCGGCCGGCCACAATGGCGGCCCACCACTCGACGATAGGCACAGGCCGGAATGGGGTGATGGGGGAATCGGAAATTATTTCTACTGGAAGGCCGCGCACCGCAGGGCGTGGCACAACCCCTCGCCCGGCATCGTCGCCTTTCGCATTCAGAAGGCCGAACGGCTCGGGCTCACTTATGAAGAGTACACGTTGGAAATTCTCGAACGCGGCCGCCATCTCCAGATCGAGGATGTCGAACGGATTGCAGAGATCAAGCAGGCCCGTGCGGCCAGGAAACGAGGCTGAACGACATGCCTGATATCAAAATAAAACCCTTGAGCCCGTCGCCCGATATCCGCGCGAGCCTCAGCGAGATGCTGATCGAGGCGGTGGCCCATGGCGGTTCGGTCAGCTTCATGCACCCGCTGCCGCAGGAGATCGCAAATGCCTTCTGGGAGAAGTCGCTGGCCGCGGCGGCGCGCGGAGAACGGATCATTCTCGGCGCCCTCGACGGCGATCAACTGGTCGGAACGGTAACGCTGGTGCTGGACCTTGCACTCAACCAGCCGCACCGGGCGGAAATCGTCAAGATGATGACGCGGGTCAGCCATCGCGGCCGCGGCGTGGCGAAGGCGCTGCTATACGCGGCCGAGCGCGCCGCCGTCGAACGCGGGCGCTGGCTGCTGGTGCTCGACACCGCCGACGACGAAGGCGCGTCCGGATTATACGAGCGCGTCGGCTTCAAGTTGGCCGGGATCATTCCGGACTACGCGTACAAGCCCCTCGGCGGGATGACGGGCACGATGTTCTACTGGAAGCGCCTACAGGACGCCGCGCCCACCTGAGCTCAACACCCCGCGGCGATCGCCAAAAAATCCGACGCCTTCAAACTGGCGCCGCCGACCAGTGCGCCGTTGACGTTGGCGACCGCCATCAGCTCGGCCGCATTGGATGGCTTGACCGAACCGCCATAGAGAATCCGGATCTTGCCGCCCTCGGCCTTAAATCGGTCAGTGAGAACACCCCGGATAAACGCATGAACTTGCTCGACATCTTTTGCCGTCGGGGTCAGCCCGGTGCCGATCGCCCAGACCGGCTCATAGGCCACCACCAGATTGGCTGACGTCGATCCGTCCGGCAGCGAGCCTTTGAGCTGGCCACCGCAGACGTCCAGCGTCTGCCCGGCGTCGCGCTGGCCCTGCGTTTCGCCGATACAAACGATGGCAGTCAGCCCCGCCCGCCAGGCGGCTTCCGCCTTCTGCCGGACCAGGGCGTCGGTTTCGCCATGGTCGGCGCGGCGCTCGGAATGGCCGACAATGATGGCGCTGGCGCCGGCATCGGCCAGCATTTCAGCCGAAAGATCGCCGGTATGGGCGCCCGAGGCCTTCGGGTGGCAATCCTGGGCGCCGACGGCGAGTTTTGAGCCCTTCGCCTTGTCGGCAAACGTGGCGATCAGGGAGGCCGGCGGGCAGACCAGCAGGTCGGCCTTGGCGGCCACCGCTGCGGCACCTTCGCGCATCGCTTCAAATTCGGCCAGCGAGGACTTGAGGCCGTTCATTTTCCAGTTGCCGGCGATCAGGGGCCGAATGGCGTCGGGCATGTCGATTTTCTCTCGAATATGGGGTCCCCATCCGCTAGCAGAGGCGCGCCACCAGTTCCAGATGCCGGCTCACGTGATCTCTGAGCCCGTTAACCGCTTCAATTGGCGAGGTTACGGGCACGCAACCGAGGTTGCGAGGGCCCGAACCGAGGTTGCGGGGGGGCGACTGCCACTTTATGATGCGATATCAACTCGGGTAGACGCCCTGTTGCGGTATTCCAATCGGAAACCGCCTTGGGTATGACCCGGTTCCCCTCCTACAAAACAAGTTGGACCCATGCTTCGAGGAATACGCAAAGCCTCATCAAACTGGCTCGGCAAGGCCATCATGAGCGTCGTGATGGGCGTGCTGATTCTCAGCTTTGCTGTCTGGGGCATCGCCGACATCTTCAAGGGCTTTGGGCAGTCGACGCTGGCCAAGATCGGCAAGACCGAGATTTCGACCGAGCAATTCCGCCAGATCTACACCGACAAGCTCCAGCAATTGGGCCGTCAGTTCGGCCGTCCGCTGACCCAGGAGCAGGCCCGCATGTTTGGGCTCGATCGTCAGGTGCTGCAGCAGACCATCGCGGAAGCCGCCCTCGACGAGGAGGCGCGGCGCATGGGCCTTGCACAGTCGGATGCCGAGGCCATGCGGGTCATCTACAGCGACCCCGCGTTCAAGGGATTGGGCGGCAATTTCGATCCGGCGCGCTTCCAGGCCGCGATCCGCCAGGCCGGTTACACCGAGCAGCGCTACCTCGCCGAGCGGCGGCGCCTGGGCTTGCGGCGCCAGATCGCGGACACCGTCACGGCCGGGCTCGAGCCGCCGAAGCTCATGATCGATGCCTTGACCCGGTACCAGAACGAGCAGCGCTCGGTCGATTACATCAAACTCGACGCCGCGCAGGCCGGCACCATCGACACGCCCTCGCCCGAGACGCTCGCCGCCTATTTCGAAGACCACAAGACCCAGTTCCGCGCACCCGAATTTCGCAAACTGTCGTTCATCGTGGTCAGCCCCGAGGAACTGGGCAAATGGTCCGAGGTCTCCGACGAGGATGCGAAGAAGGTATTCGAGCAGAGCCGTAACCGGATCGGTACGCCCGAGAAGCGCGAAGTGCAGCAGATGGTGTTTCAAAACGCCGAGGAAGCGCTCACCGCGCGCAGCCGCATCACATCCGGAATGTCATTCGACGACGTCGCCAAGGAACACAACGCCAATCTTGTTGACCTCGGCATGACGGCAAAATCCGCCATCATCGATCCGGCCATCGCCGACGCGGCGTTCGCGCTGCCCTCCGGCGAGGTAAGCCAGCCGATCAAAGGCCAGTTCGTCGTGGCGCTGGTCAAGGTCGGCAAGATCGAACCGGCTACGACGCCTTCCTATGAAAGCGTCGCGGCGCAGATAAAAAAGGAAATCGGGACCGAGCGGGCGCGCGGCAAGGTCGCCGAACTCCACAACAAGATGGAAGACGAGCGTGGCGGCGGCGCCAGCGTGGTCGAAGCCGCCCAGAAGCTCGGACTGACCGCAGTCACCATCGAGGCCGTCGACCGCTCGGGCCGCGGCCCTGACGGCCGGCCGGTCGGCAATATTCCGCGCGGTCTCGAAGTGGTCTCGCAAGCCTTCGCAAGCAATGTCGGCGTCGACAACGATCCGATCCAGTTTGCCGGCGGCTATGTCTGGTACGACGTTATCGGCGTTACGCCGTCGCGTGAACGCAATCTCGACGAGGTCCGCGCCCAGGTCGAAACCAAGTGGCGCGAAGACCAGATCTCGAGCAAGCTGCGCGCGAAGGCGACCGAGATGGTCGGCAAGCTCGAGCGTGGCGGCACCTTGGCCGAAGAAGCCGCGTCGATCGGCTCGAAGGTCGAAACCGCAACCGGTTTCCGGCGCGACGCCGCTCCATCCGGCGTGCCCTCGAGCCTCATCACCGCAGCGTTTCGCACCGCCAAGGATGGCGTCGGACAAACCGCCGGCGCCGGGGGCAGCGAGTGGATCGTGTACCGCGTCACTGATGTCAGCATGCCCTCGGTCAACGTCGCTGCCGACGAGGTCAAGAAACTGAAGGAGACATTGCTGCGGGGCCTCACCGACGAACAGGTCGCGCAGTACGTCACGAAGATCGAGTCAGAGATCGGCACGACAATCAACCAGGCGGCCTTCGCACAGGTGACGGGCGCGAACAGCAACTGAGCATGATCCGGGACGTGGGCACCGGTTTTCCCTCGACAAACGCGTAGCGTTTGCTCGAAGGTCATGCTCAAGAAATTAAAGACGTCCCAATCCTGAGAGCAACGCGATGGACGACCTCAAATCTATCATCGGAAAAGTCGCCACCGGTGCGACGCTGTCGCGTGAGGAGGCCGCCTCCGCCTTCGACAGCATGATGTCCGGCGAAGCGACGCCTTCGCAGATGGGCGGATTGCTGATGGCGCTGCGGGTGCGCGGCGAGACGGTCGACGAGATCACCGGGGCGGTGTCGGCGATGCGCGGCAAGATGCTGCGGGTCAAGGCGCCGGCGGAGGCCGTCGACGTGGTCGGCACCGGCGGCGACGGGTCCGGTTCGGTGAACGTGTCCACCTGTGCCTCCTTCATTGTCGCGGGCGCCGGCGTGCCCGTCGCCAAACACGGCAACCGCGCGCTGTCTTCGCGCTCGGGGGCGGCCGACGTATTGGCCTCGCTCGGGGTCAGGATCGATCTTTCGCCCGACCAGGTCGGCCGTTGCGTGCGCGAAGCCGGCATCGGATTCATGTTCGCGCCCGCGCACCATCCGGCCATGAAGAACGTCGGCCCGACCCGGGTCGAACTCGCCACGCGCACGATCTTCAACCTGCTCGGACCGCTGTCCAACCCGGCCGGCGTCAAGCGGCAAATGGTCGGCGTATTCTCAAGGCACTGGGTGCTGCCGCTGGCGCAAGTGCTGAAGAACCTCGGCTCCGAGTCAGTCTGGGTGGTGCACGGCTCCGACGGTCTCGACGAAATCACCCTCACCGGCCCGAGTTTTGTCGCAAGCCTCGAAAACGGCAATGTCCGTACCTTCGAGGTGACGCCGGAAGAGGCCGGCCTCGCCCGCGTCGGTGGCGAAGCGTTGAAGGGCGGCGATGCCGACGCCAACGCGGTGGCGCTGCAAAGCGTGCTCAACGGCAAGCCGGGCGCGTATCGCGACGTCGCTCTCCTGAACGCCGCGGCGGCGCTGATCGTCGCCGGCCGCGCCGGGGATTTGAAGGAAGGCGTCGCGCTGGGCACCAAATCGCTCGACGGCGGTGCTGCCGCTGCAAAACTCAAGCATTTGATCGCGGTGTCCAACGGCTGACCGCGGGAGCGCCTGACATGTCCGACATCCTGAGCAAGATCGAGACTTACAAGCGCGAGGAGATCGCCGCCGCCAAGCGGACGCATCCGCTGGCAAGCCTTGAAGCACTGGCCAAAACCGCGCCGCCGCCGCGCGGCTTTTTGCACGCGATCCGTGAAAAGCTTGATCGCGGTGACTATGCGCTGATCGCGGAGGTGAAGAAGGCTTCGCCCTCCAAAGGGCTGATCCGAGCCGATTTCGATCCGCCGGCATTGGCACAAGCCTATCAAGCCGGCGGGGCGGCGTGTCTGTCGATCCTGACCGATACGCCCTCGTTCCAGGGCCATCTCGATTTCATGGTTGCGGCGCGTGCGGCGACCAATTTGCCGGTGCTGCGCAAGGATTTTCTGTTCGACACCTATCAGGTGGTCGAGGCCCGCGCCCATGGCGCTGACTGCATCCTGATCATCATGGCCGCACTTGATGACGACACGGCCAGAGATCTGGAAGATGCCGCCATCGCGCATGGCATGGACGTGCTGATCGAAATCCACGACCGCGCTGAGCTTGATCGCGCGCTAAAGCTTCGCTCGCCGATGATCGGCGTCAATAACCGAAATTTGCGCACCTTCGAAACCACGCTGGTGACCAGCGAGGCGCTCGCGCCGCTGATCCCTGGGGATCGCCTGATGGTCGGTGAAAGCGGCATCTTTACGCCGGCAGACCTGGCGCGCCTCGCGCGCGTCGGCATGGCGACCTTCCTGGTCGGCGAAAGCCTGATGCGCCAGGCCGACGTCACTGCGGCAACGCGGGCGTTGCTGGCCCGTACCGACGTGCCGCGCGCCACCGGGACGCGCTAGGCGATGGCGCGGAAGGCTTCCAAAGGCGGCGCCCTCACCCACATCGATGCATCGGGCGAAGCGCGGATGGTCGACGTGTCGGCCAAACCCGCCACCGAACGCATCGCCGTTGCCGAAGGCCGCGTGGTCATGAGCAAGGCGACGCTCGAACTGATCGTCTCCGGTAACGCCAAAAAGGGCGACGTGCTCGGCACCGCCCGTATTGCCGGCATCATGGCGGCCAAGCGCACCTCGGATTTGATCCCGCTGTGCCATCCGCTGGCGCTCTCGAAGGTCACACTCGACATCACGCCCGACAGGAAATTGCCCGGCTGCGTCGTCCGCGCCACCGTGAAGGTCACCGGGCCGACCGGCGTCGAGATGGAAGCGCTGACGGCGGTGTCGGTCGCGTGCCTGACGATCTACGACATGATCAAGGCAGTCGAGCGCGGTGTGCGGATCGAAGGCATTCATCTGGTCGAGAAAAAGGGCGGCAAGTCCGGACATTACCGCGCCGGGGACTGATCGCAATCGGCGAGAAAACACCGTTCAGTCCGCCGGTCGTGACCGAGTCACAATGATTTATCCGGCGTTGCGTTGCCGCTCGCGATAGCTGCGTGTTTTCATCCGGTTCCCGCACAGCGACGACATGCACCAGCGCCGTGTCGATGGTTTCGAGCGGTCGAAAAACACCCGGCGGCATTCGTCAGACGCGCACATTTTCAGCCGATCAAGCGTTCCATTTCTCGAGCCGTCATAGAGTTCTGCGACAATCGGCGACAGTCCTGCGAGCGCATCTTCGCGCGCCGCCCGCAGCACCATGCCGTCATCCCCTGCGGTCACGACCAGCGGAAAATATTTCAGCGCTTTGCTCAGCGCGCGAACTGCATCCTTGTTTCCGCGCCGCTCCAGCGGATCGCACTGCAGATAGTCGCGCACCAACGTCCGCAGTTCGATCGCGGTTGCAAACATCGCCGGCGTGATCTTCGCGCTGGTCGGCGCCAGCCCGCGCTGCGACATCCACCTCGCGAGCTCCCGCGCGCTGGTCAGTTCATCGCCTTGCGGATGCGGCGCGCCGTGATGCGTGAAGTGCCTGACGTCGAGCGTATTGGCGAAATCATAGAGATTGGCCAGCTCGTCCGGAACGCCGAACTTTTTTGATTCCCGCGACATCGACACCAGTAAGGCAGATTTACCGGTTGACAGCAAGAGACACCGGTATAATCAATATACCGGTGTTCTACCCGCAACCGTTTCGAGAGGAACCCGCCATGAGCCAAGACGCAACCTGGCCCCGTACGGGGATTTTCTACGGCTGGTTCGTCGTGGCCGCCGCATTCGCGGTGACCTTTGTCGGCTTCGGCTGCGCCTATACGTTCAGCGCGTTCCTGGAATCGCTGCAGCGCGATTTTGGCGCCTCGCGCGGCTCGGTCTCGCTGGTGTTTTCGCTCGCGGGCTTTCTCTATTTTGCCTTGGGCATCGTCAGTGGCCCCCTCGCCGACCGCTACGGCTCCCGTCGCCTCGCGCTGGCAGGCATGCTGCTGATCGGCATCGGGCTTGCCGCGGCGGGTGCCGCACGCAATTTGCTCGAGGTCTATGCCGCTTACGGCCTCGGTGTCGGACTTGGCATCGGCTGCGCCTATGTGCCCGCGGTCGGCGCGGTGCAGCGGTGGTTCGTGCGACGGCGCGGCTTTGCCTCCGGTCTTGCCGTGAGCGGCATCGGCGTTGGCACACTGGTGATGCCGCCGCTGGCGACGCTCCTGATCGAGACGCTGGGGTGGCGCGGCGCTTACCTGGCGCTCGGCGCCATCGCCGCTATCGTTGGCGGCGGGATGGCGCTGCTGCTGGAGAACGATCCGCGCGCGCGCGGTCTCAACCCCGACGGCGATGCGGTCCTGCCGGGCGCCATCCCGGCGCAGGCGCAGGGCGCCACGGTCAGCGAGGCGATCCGCACACCACACTTCGTTGCGCTTTATGCCGCCTGCCTGATCTGCTCGTTCGGCCTGTTCGTGCCGTTCGTGCACCTCGTTCCCTATGCCGGGGATCACGGCGTTGCGGCCTCCTCCGCGGTGCTGCTGCTCGGAATCATCGGCATCGGTTCTACCGCCGGCCGCTTCTTCCTCGGCGGGCTCGCCGACCGGATCGGCCGCCAAACCGCCCTGCTGCTGCTGTTCATCGGCATGGCGCTAGCTCTCGCAATCTGGTTGATCTCGACGAGTTTCTGGCAGCTTGCCGGATTCGCCTTCATCTACGGCATGATCTACGGCGCGTGGGTTGCGGTACTTCCGGCCGTTGTGATGGATCATTTCGGCGGGCGCCATGTCAGCGGCATCATCGGCATCCTCTACACCAGCGTCGCGTTCGGCACCCTGATCGGTCCCAGCACCGCCGGCTACGCATTCGATGTCACGGGCGATTATACGCTGCCGATCCTGGCCGGCGTCGCCGCCAACGTCATCGCCGCCGCCATCGTTGCGATCATGTTCCGCCCACCCCACGCACCCCTCCGGAACTAGGCCCTGCCGAGGTTGTCATCGGCAGCATTCGCTACCTGGCTAACGTTTCGTTAACCAGGCTTGCTAACGTCAATTCCATCTCGGCGCGGTAGCAAAGTCACGGGCCGGAAGCACGCAATGCTGCTTCCGGGATTATTTCCTGGCAGCGATCTCGTTCAATGGGTTCCATCAACACCGCCTCACTCAAGATCAGGCCCATCTTTCGCGGCGGTCCGATTCGATGGCTGATCCTGGGCGGCGTGCTGCTGATCGCCGCGATCGCGATCGGCGCGACCATCATGGCCGGCAATTTCCGCGAACGCGCGCTGCGCAACAGCGAACGCGAGCTGGAAAACACCGTGCTGCTGCTGGCCCGCCATTTCGACCAGCAGCTTGAGGATTTGGAGGTGGTCCAGAAGGACCTGATCAGCTTCATCCGATCCAGCTTGATCACGACGACGGAACATTTCCGGCGCGGGATGTCGAGCGAGGAAATCCATCTGATGCTGAAGTCCAAGATCGAGGCGGTGTCCTATGTCGGCGGCGTCAACGTCTTCGACGTCGAGGGCAGACTGATCAATTCTTCGGCGGCCTGGCCCGCCCCGCCCGTCAACGTCGCGGACCGGGCCTATTTCAAGACCTTCAAGTCCGGGCCGGAATCGCCGACCGTGGTGATCGAGCCGGTCTACAGCCGTGTCACCGGCGTCTGGACCACAGTGATCGCGCGCAAGGTCACGGGGCCGAACGGCGAATTCCTCGGCGCCATCGGCCGCGGCATCGAACCCGCCAATTTCGAGAAATTCTTCGCTTCGGTGGCGCTCGGATCGGATGCCGCGATCGCCATGCACCACCGCGACGGCACGCTGCTCGCCCGTTATCCGCACGCGCAGGATTTGATCGGCAGGAACTTCAAGACCGGCCCGGCCCGCCAGCAACAGGTCTTCGACCAGGACCATACGACGTCCCGCCTGACCAGTCCGCTCGACGGCAAGGACCGCGTGATCTCCTCCCGCGCGCTGAGCAAGTTTCCAATCGTGATCGTCGCGGCGACGACGACATCGGCCGCGCTCGCCGACTGGCGTGAGCAGATCAGCCTCCTGATCGCGGTGGCGGGCCTGTCCGTGCTGGCGATTGCCGTGCTGTTGTTTCTGGTGGTGCGCAAGCTCTCGCAGCAGCACCGCGCGTCGCGGCAGCGGCTGACGCTGGAAAAACAGCGGCTCGACACCGCCGTCAACAACATGACGCAGGGCCTGCTGCTGTTCGATTCCTCGCAGCGCCTCGTGATCTGCAACCAGCGCTATCTCGACATGTACGGCCTGTCGGCCGAGATCGTGAAGCCGGGCTGCAGTTTCCGCGACGTGATCGCGCATCGAAAACAGACCGGATCGTTCACCGGCGACGTCGACCGGTATGTCGTGCGGGTTCTGCGCGACGTCGGGCAACGCAACGCGATGATCATCACGACGCCCGACGGACGTTCGGTCCAGGTCGTCAACGAACCGCTGGCGGACGGCGGATGGGTGGCCACCCATGAAGACGTTACTGAACAGCGCCAGGCCGAGGAACGCATCACCCACCTCGCCCATTACGACGCGCTGACCGACCTGCCGAACCGCACGCTGTTCCACGAACAACTCAAGCAGGAACTGCCTCACGTCGCAGCCGACCGGCAGCTTGCCGTGCTCTATATCGACATCGACGAGTTCAAGAGCATCAACGACTCGCTCGGACACATGATCGGCGACGAGTTGCTCAAATCCGTCGCGGTCAGCCTGCGTGCTTGCGTGCGCGAGACCGATTTCGTGGCGAGGCTCGGCGGCGACGAATTCGCCATCGTGCAGACCGGGGTGACGGGCGCCGACGATGTCACCGAACTCACCCGCCGCATCTATGATGCGATCCGCGCTCCTTACGAATGCCTCGGCCATCAGGTGACCACCGACGCCTCGATCGGCATCGCGCTGGCGCCGCAGGACGGTTCCGACCTCGACCAGATCCTGAAGAACGCGGATCTGGCGATGTACGCCGCCAAGGCCGCCGGCCGCCGCACCCATCGTTTCTTCCAGCCGGAAATGGACGCCCAGGTGCGCGCCCGCCGCGTGCTGGAAATGGACCTGCGACAGGCCATCGTCGATGGCGGCTTCGAGGTTTATTACCAGCCGTGTCTGGACCTGCGGGACGGCAGGATCACCGGCTGCGAAGCGCTGGTGCGCTGGCGCCATCCGGAGCGCGGCATCATCTCGCCGGCCGACTTCGTGCCGATCGCCGAAGAGACCGGCCTGATCAATCAGCTCGGCGAGTGGGTGCTGACCACGGCGTGCGCCGAGGCAGCGACCTGGCCCGACGATGTCCGTCTTGCGGTCAACGTTTCGCCGGTACAGTTCAAGAGCGGCACGCTGGCGCTGAAGGTGATGGCAGCGCTTGGGGCGTCGGGCCTGGCCGCGGGCCGGCTGGAACTCGAGATCACCGAAGCGGTGCTGATCCGCGACGACGATGCGGCGCTTGCCATCCTGCACCAGCTTCGCGCCATCGGGGTCAGGATAGCGCTCGACGATTTCGGGACCGGCTATTCCTCGCTGAGCTATCTGAAGCGCTTCCCGTTCGACAAGATCAAGATCGACCGCTGCTTCGTCACCGATATCGGCGAGCCGGAAGGGTCGGCCAGCATCGTCGAGGCGGTGGTGAACATCGCCGCCGCGCGCCACATGACGACGACCGCGGAAGGCGTCGAGACCGAGCAGCAGCGCGAATTGCTGCGCGCGCTCGGCTGTTCGGAGATGCAGGGCTATCTGTTCAGCCCGCCACGACCGGGCGCCGACATCAAGCCCCTGCTGCTCGCGCACCGGCCGATGCCTGCCGCCGCAAGCCCGGTGCGTTCCCGCAGGCGCAAGCCCGCCGCCTAGAGCGAGCGCGCTAGTTCGGCACCGCCCGCTTCGACGCCGCAACCGCCGGCGCATTGGCGTTGACCGTGACGCCGCGCAGCAGATTGAAGGCGGCACCGAGCGCCTTGTCGTCCTTTTCGGACGGCGGCACGTAGGATTGCGAACCGGTCTGCTCGGCGCCGTCGGCCGCCAGGTGGCCGCGCATCGACGCTTCGCCCTTCAGCTCGGCACGGCTCTTCAACTCGTCCGGCACGTCCTGCAGCACCTCGATGTCAGGCGTGACACCCTGGGCCTGGATCGATTTTCCGGACGGCGTGAAATAGCGCGCGGTCGTCAATGCCAGCGCGCCGTTGGACTTGCCGAGCGGGATAATCGTCTGCACCGAGCCCTTGCCGAACGAACGCGTGCCGATGATGGTGGCGCGCTTGTGGTCGCGCAAGGCGCCGGCCACGATCTCGGACGCCGATGCCGATCCGCCGTTGATCAGCACGACGAGCGGCTTGCCTTTGGTCAGATCGCCGCCGCGCGCGACGAAACGCTGGGTTTCCTCCGGCGTCCGGCCACGGGTCGAGACCACCTCGCCCCGCCCCATGAAGGCGCTCGACACCGACACCGCCTGATCGAGCAAGCCGCCCGGATTGTTGCGCAGGTCGATGACGTAGCCGACGAGCTTGTCGGACGGGATCGTCTTTGAGATATCCGCGATCGCCTTGCGCAGGCCGTCGGTGGTCTGCTCGTTGAAGCTGGTAATCCTGACATAGCCGATATCGCCGCCCTCGGTGCGGAAGCGCACCGGCCGCACCCGGATGATTTCGCGGACGATCGCGACCTCGACCGGCGTGTCCGCGCCCTTGCGAACGATCTTCAGGCGGATCTTGCTGTTGGCCGGCCCCTTCATCTTGCTGACGGCCTGGTCGAGCGTCATGCCCTGAATGGAATCATCGTCGATCTGCGTGATCAGGTCGCCCGACATGATGCCGGCCTTGGCGGCGGGCGTGTCGTCGATCGGCGCCACCACCTTGACGAGGCCGTCATCCATCGTGACCTCGATGCCGAGCCCGCCAAATTCGCCATGCGTGGTCTCCTGCATGTCGTTCCAGCCCTTCGCATTCATGTAGCGCGAATGCGGATCGAGCGAGGAGATCATGCCGTTGATGGCGCCCTCCATCAGCTTGGAATCGTCGGGCTTCTCGACATAGCTGGCGCGAATGCGCTCGAACACGTCCCCGAACAGATTGAGCTGCGAATAGGTGCCGTCGGTGCGGGCCGCAGCCTTGGCGGCCGCAACCAGATGCGTCCCCTGCGGTCCGGCGACCAGAAAGGTCAAACAGGCGCCGGTGACCGTGCCGAGGAGAAAGGTGAGATTCCTGCGCATTTGCGATCCTTCTCGCTATCATCAGCCAAATTCAGGTGAATCGGCGTCCCGGGCTCCGGCGCGGTCAACCAACAACGGCTTTTTGGTCGGATCAAGGCGGTTTGGGCCCGGGCCATTACGGGTTTGTTAAGTATGGGGTTTTGGCGGGAATTGGCCTGTTTTTGGGGGGCATATGGCACCCTGTGAATCGTCGTCCCGGCGAACGCAGATGCGCAATTGCGCATCGGGGGACCCATACCGCGTGATCTCTCTATGAAACTCGGTAGTAGAGACCTTCCGCAAAACTACTCCCTGGGGTTATGGGTCCCGGCGCAAGGCCGGGACGACGCAGATATAGTTTCGCATTCTCGCGGCGAATTGCGCCCGAGGTTTGCAGGAAATCTTCTCGCCCTCTCAATTCAGAGGGCGCAGGGAATGCCGGATGCGCGCTGCACCCGCGGTCTCATGTGCGTTTGTGCATAAGAATGCTGCACATGAGCATACAGGGCAGCGGAGAACATCCGACATTCCCTGCGCAGTGGCTTTACGG
>NZ_JAFCLY010000067.1:0-40068 GCF_018130185.1 Bradyrhizobium sp. AUGA SZCCT0182
ACCCGTCCAACGTCCGTGACGACGGCCGACGCCCTTCTGAGTAGGACGGGATGGGCAGATATATGCCCCTGATTTGTGTTCTGGTAAACAGAAATATTTTTTATTTTGGGGCTTGACATGACTTCCGAATACCAGAAGTGATTTGCCCGTCGGGCTAGATGTTGTGGTCCGTAGCCCACCCGGGCCAAACCCGCTTTGACCGGCCCCCGCACCGGCCTATAATGGCGGCTGCCCCAGGGACTGCCCACGACGGACAGTTCCCCAAAAGGATCGCCATGCTTCACGTCTGCTCGCTCGCCGCCCTTCCCGAAACCGTCAAGGCCACCGGCGCCAGCCATATCCTCACCGTGATGGCCAATGTCGATCAGGTGCAGCGGCCGGCCTCGGTGCTCGAGGCCAACCATTTGCGCGTGTCGATGGACGACATCACCGAGGTGATGGACGGCTTTCTGGCGCCGTCGGACGCGCATATCGAGAAGGTGCTGAACTTTGTGCGGGGCTGGGACCGCAGCGCGCCGATGGTGGTGCATTGCTATGCCGGCATCAGCCGTTCGACCGCCAGCGCCTTTGCCGCCGCCTGCATGCTCAATCCGCACCGCGACGAGATTTCGATCGCCCGGCAGATCCGCGCCGCCTCGCCGATCGCCCAGCCCAACCGGCTGATCGTCAGCCTCGCCGACAAGGCGCTGGGGCGCGAGGGGCGGATGCTGCGGGCACTCGATGAGATGGGCCCGGGCAGCATGACCGTCGAGGGCCGCCCCTTCCGCGTGGACCTCGAATAGTCCTGCTCGAATAGCGTGCTAAAATGCCGCCCGGGGGCGATTTGAACTTTTTCCGGGCAGAGTTGCACTCACAGCATTGCGACGGGCCGCATAGAGGCGGTTAACGTTTCTGCGTGCCCGCCTGGAGGCCTGATGCTCGACGAGTTTGCAATTCTTCCGTTCCTGTTCGCCATTGTCGCCGTTATCGTTGCCGTCAAAGCGATGAACGAGATCGGGGACTTGCGAAGGCGGCTGGACAGGATGGAAGCCGCGGCGGCGCTCGCCAGGCCCGTCCCGCCACCGCTTCCCCACATGTTCGAGCAAGATACTGCGCCTGCCTCTCCGGGCGTCGCAGCCGAGCCGCCGCCGATTGTGCCTGTGGATCAATGGGTCCCTCCCGACTCATGGACGCCGGCTGAAGCAGCCGCCGGGACGACGGCTGACACGGCTGACGGCCCGCCCGCCGCGCCGCCGCCGCCCTTGCCGCAGCCCGATCGCGGCTTCGAGGAAACACTCGGCACCCGCTGGGTGGTGTGGATCGGCGGCCTGACGCTGGCGCTCGGCGGCTTCTTCATGGTGCGCTATTCGATCGAGGCCGGCCTGCTCGGCCCCGGAGTGCGGGTGCTGCTTGGCGGCCTGTTCGCGCTGGCGCTGCTCGCTGCCGGCGAATGGACCCGCCGCAAGGAAAGCATCTCCACGATCGAAGCGACGCCGATCGCCAACATCCCCGCGATCCTGACCGCCGCCGGCACGGCGGTGGCCTTTGCGACCGTCTACGCAGCCTATGCGCTGTACGGCTTCCTGGTGCCCGCCACCGCGTTCATCCTGCTTGGGCTGGTGGCGATGGGCACGCTGGCCGCGGCACTGCTGCACGGGCCGGCGCTGGCCGGACTAGGCATCGTCGGAGCCTTCGTCACCCCCATGCTGGTCTCGTCAGGCAGGCCGGACTTCTGGGCGCTGTACGTCTATCTTGCGATCGTCACCGCGGCCGCGTTCGGTCTGGCGCGCGTGCGGATGTGGCGCTGGCTTGCGGTCACCACCATCGTGTTCGCACTGCTATGGACGCTCCCCTGCCTGCAGTGCGGCCCGTCGATGGTCGCGCCGCATGTGTTCCATGTGATCGCCGGCTTCATCCTCGCCGCATTGCTTGTCGTGTGCGGCTTCATGTTCGGGCCTTCAGCGCAAGAAGGCGAGATCGAACCGATTTCGTCCGGCTCGCTCGCGGCCTATCTGCTCGGCGCGACCCTGATCGTGCTGAACAGTTCTCATGCCGACGTCGCGATGGTCGCGTTCGGCCTGCTGGTGGCCGGCAGCTTGTTTGTGGCATGGCGCACCGAAGCCGCGGTCGGCGCGGTCGGCGCCGCCGCCGGTCTCGTCTTCATCGTGTTCGCCGAATGGGCGATCCGCGCCAATCCCGATATGCTGGTGCTGCCCGGCGGGCCGATCGCGGGGATCGGGCCAAGCGCCACGGACGGATCGGTGTCGTTGCATCTGATCTCCGCAGCGATCTTCGCGGCAGGTTTCGGCGTCGCGGGATTCCTGGCGCAGGGCCGTTCGGCCAGCGCCGTCATCCCTGTGATCTGGTCGGCTACGGCCGTGTTCACGCCGCTCGCGCTATTGGTCGCGCTCTATGCCCGGATCGCGAATCTCGACCGCTCGATCCCGTTCGCGATCCTCGCGGTGATCCTTGCCGCCGCCTATGCTGCGGCGACCGAGATCCTGACCAAGCGCGAGGACCGCCCGGGCCTGCAGGCCTCGATCGCGCTGTTTGCGACCGGCGCGCTCGCAGCACTGGCGCTGGCACTGACGTTCGCGCTGGAAAAAGGCTGGCTCACGATCGCGCTGGCGCTGATGTCGGCAGGCACCGCCTGGATCTCGATGCAGCGGCCGATCCCGTTCCTGCGTTCGCTGGCCGCGATCCTCGCCGCCATCGTGGTGCTGCGGATCGGCTATGAGCCGCGCATCGTAGGCCACGCCGTCGGCACCACGCCGATCTTCAACTGGCTGCTGTGGGGCTACGGCATTCCGGCGCTATCGTTCTGGGCCGGCAGCATCTTCCTGCGCCGCGGCGGCGACGACGCGCCGCTGCGCATCGTCGAATCCGCCGCCATCCTGTTCACGGTGCTGCTGGCGTTCATGGAAATCCGCCATGCCGTCAATAATGGCGACGTCTATCGCCCGAGCGCCGGACTAACCGAAGTCGCGCTGCAGGTCTGCGTCGCGCTGGCGATGGCGATCGGGCTGGAGCGCCTGCGCCTCCGCACCGGAAGTGTCGTTCACAATGCCGGCGCAATCCTGCTCACCGTCTTTGCGGGCCTAGCTTCCGTGTTCGGGTTGCTGGTGCTGGAGAACCCGATGCTATGGTCGATCGATGTCGGCGGCGTCGTCATCAACCTGCTGCTGCTCGGCTATGCCCTGCCCGCGGTGCTGGCGCTGCTGTTGTCCTATGCGGTGGCGGGGCGGCGGCCGGTCGAATACGCCAACACGATCGCGGCAGGCGCGCTCATTCTGGCGCTGGCCTATGTGACGTTTGAAATCCGCAGGATCTATCACGGTCCGGTCATGGCCATCGGCCCGACCACTGGCGCCGAGCAATACACCTACTCGATCGCCTATCTGGCGTTCGGCGTCGTCATGCTCGGGATCGGCATCCTCTTCAACTCGCAACGCGCGCGGCTGGCGTCAGCGGTCGTGATCGCGCTGACGATCCTCAAAGCCTTCCTGATCGACATGTCGACGCTGACCGGGGTCTACCGCGCGCTGTCCTTTATGTGCCTCGGCCTGGTGCTGGTGGCGATCGGCTGGCTGTATCAGCGGATCCTGTTCCGCAGGCGGGCGGCGGTGGCGCCTGCTGTGCCGACAGAAAGTTGATCGGTCACGGCGCGCACCGAACGGAGGAACTTGCCGATCGAAAATCAGGTGACGGATTCCGCCACGAGGCGGATCCTGAACACCGGCTTCTTGGATTCGTCCAGCATTTCCATCTGCCATTCGGCATTCTGCTTCATGCTGCGCGAAATGCTGCCGAGCAGGTTGCCGGACACCTTGGTCATCTCGGCCCAGGCGGCTTCGCGGCTTTCGAATTCGGAGCCCTGCTCGGATGCGCCAGCGTAGTGACCGTTGCTAATCCGGAAAAAATACAGCGGCATAGTTGATCTCATGTATGAGCCGCCCCCAGGCCGTCATTGGCCGTCACGGTGGGCTAGACTCGCTACCAAGACGTGAAAACGCCAGCCCGTATGACTACGGGCACACTTTCCCAACTTTGGGCTTCATTTCGCCGGAAATCACTCGGTGGAACGGCGCAGCTCCGGCGCGCTTTCGGCCTTCGCCGGCTCGGCCTTTACCGGCTCGAGCTTCGCGGCCTCAACCGCCGGCGTCTCGACGCGAGCCGAGACCTCCGTGCGCGACGCGTCCGCCGAGCGTGTCTGCGCCGGCGCATGCAGCGAACGCGGCCGCGCGACCGAGCGGGCCATCAACATCTGCTGCGCGCCCTGGTGGCGGAAATCGCAATAGGCGAAGCCCATGCCCGACACCGATCCCCGGAAGGAGCGGTCATCGCGCTTGTCGAGATTGAAGCACGGCTCGAACGGAAGACCCTTGATGGAAGCGCAAACCGCCTGGCCGCGGATCTGCAGCGTGTTGCCGGGCAGGCGCACATGGCGGGTCGGCCCCGCGCCGCTGAATTGAATGGATCCGGCCGCCCCGAGATCGTCGAGCACGCGGCCTGCGCCGCGGGTGCCGTCGAAACAGGTGAAGGCGAACACCTTGCCGCTCACAAACTTACGGGCCTCGTCGGCATTCATCATCCCGGCCAGCGCCGGTACCACCATCGCCCCGGCCGTGACGGCCCCCAACACCAAACGCGCAAGCATGCGGCAACTCCAACTTAACTGAGCGCGGGCACCCGCCTTGTTTGCGCATGACCCCCGCGCAAACGCTACGCGTTTGTCGCGACGGAAAACCGGTACCCCCGTTTTCCGGATCATGCAGGCCTCTTTACCCGCTGCTTACCATACGAACCGTGGCAACATTGGAGCAGCATGGTTGGTAAAGTCTGAACGCCGTTAGAGAATTTTTACCACGATTCGACCGCGGACCTCGCCGGCGAGGATTTTGGCGCCGGCGCCGATGACTTGGTCAAGGCCGATTTCATTAGTAATATCAGCTAGTTTGCCGTGATCCAAATCGCTGGCGAGGCGGCTCCAGGCAAGCTTGCGCTGCTCGATCGGGCACATCACGGAATCGATGCCGAGAAGGCACACTCCGCGCAAAATGAACGGCGCCACCGAAGACGGCAGGTCCATGCCCGCCGCAAGACCGCAGGCGGCGACGGCGCCGCCATATTTCGTCATCGAAAGGATGTTGGCGAGCGTGGTCGACCCGACGCTGTCGATGCCGCCGGCCCAGCGCTCCTTGGCCAGCGGTTTTGCGGGGCCTGACAGTTCGGCCCGGTCGATCACCTCGGCGGCGCCGAGACCTTTCAGATAATCGGTCTCCGACACCCGCCCGGTGGAGGCGATGACGTGATAGCCGAGTTTCGACAGCACGGCGGTCGCGACTGAACCGACGCCGCCCGCAGCTCCGGTGACGACGACGGGGCCGCTCTTGGGCGTCAGACCGTGCTTCTCCAGCGCCAGCACCGACAGCATCGCCGTGTAGCCGGCGGTGCCGATCGCCATCGCGTCGCGGGTAGAGATATTATCGGGCAGCCGCACCAGCCAGTCGCCCCTGACGCGGGCCTTCTCGGCGTAGCTGCCGAGATGGGTCTCGCCCATGCCCCAGCCGTTGCAGACCACCCTGTCGCCGGCCTTCCACTGCGGATGCGAAGATTGCTCGACGATCCCGGCGAAGTCGATGCCGGCGATCATCGGGAAGCGCCGCACCACCGGGGCCTTGCCGGTGAGGGCCAGACCGTCCTTGTAGTTCAGCGTCGACCATTCGACGCGGACGGTGACGTCGCCTTCCATCAATTCGGCTTCGTCGAACTGCGTCAGCGCTGATGTGGTGCCTTTTTCCGCCTTGTCGATCCTGATGGCCTTGAACGTTCCCACGGCAAACTCTCCCGAATTTTGTCAGTTGGGAGAGTGTTTAGAGCATGATCCGGAAAAGTGGAAACCGGTTTTCCCTCGGGACAAACGCGGAACGCGTTTGCCCGGAGATCATGCCACTTCGATGAGTATCAGGCGGGCTGCGCAACCGCTCGCGCGACCGGCTGTTCCACGATCGGCAGGTTGATCAATGCCGACAGCACGCCGAAGAAGATCGAGAGCCACCAAAGCGGCGTATACGACCCGTACTGCTCGAACACGATGCCGCCAAGCCATACTCCAAGGAAACCGCCTACCTGGTGGCTGACGAAGGCAAAACCATACAGCGTCGCAAACCAGCGGGTGCCGAACATGATCGCCACCAGCGCCGAGGTCGGCGGTACCGTCGAGAGCCAGGTCAGACCGGTGGCGGCGCCGAACATGATCGCCGAGAAAGTGGTGATCGGGAATGAAATGAACGCCAGGATGGTCAGTGCCCGGGCAAAATAGAGCATCGAGAGGATGTAGCGCTTCGGATATTTGTTCTGCAGCCAGCCGACGCTGAGCGAGCCGATGATGTTGAACAGGCCGATGGCGGCGACCACCCAGCCGCCGGTCTGCGCCGACACGCCGCGATCGGACAGATAGGCCGGCAGATGCACCGTGATGAAGGCGAGCTGGAAACCGCAGGTGAAGAAGCCGAGCACCAGCAACACGTAGGAGCGGTGGCCGAACGCTTCCGCCAGCGCGGTCTTGAACGATTGCTGGTCGGCGGCGGGAACATTCGACGACGTTGCGGGCGGTGTCGCGATCGCCAGCGACAGCGGCACGATCAACAGCATCAGCAGGGCAAACACGGTCAGCGCCGGCTGCCAGCCGAAATTATCGATCAACGCAACGCCAAAGGGCGCGAACAGGAATTGCCCGAACGAGCCGGCGGCCGTGCCGGCGCCGAGCGCCAGGCCACGCTTCTCCGGCGGCAGCAATTTGCTGAACGCCGACAGCACCAGGTTGAACGAACAGCCGGAGAGCCCAAAGCCGATCAGGACGCCGGCGCCGAGATCGAGCGAGGCCGGCGTCGACGCGTAGCGCATCAAGAGCAGTCCGCCGGCGTAGAGCAGCGCGCCGATGACCATCACGCGCAGGATGCCGAAGCGGTCGGCGATCGCGCCTGCGATCGGCTGGCCCAAGCCCCACAACAGGTTCTGCAGCGCCAGCGCGAGGCCGAAGACGTCGCGGCCCCAGGTAAATTCCTTGCTCATGGGCTGGATGAAGAAACCAAGGCTCGACCGCGGCCCGAAACTCAACAGCGCGATCGCGCATCCGCAGATGATGATCACCAATGGCGTCCGCCAGCTGGCTTTGGCCGGGCGAAGATTCTCTGCGGTTACAGCCATGGGTTTCCTCGATGCTTGGCGCCCGGGCCGGAAGCGACCGGGCGGGTGCGCCGGGAGGAGTTAATGCATTCGCATGGAAATCCCAAGAGCGCCGGAGAAAATTTTTCCGCTGCAGGGCAGCCCTGCAAAATCGTCGAGTGCAATTTTGGGGGTGGGTTGGACGGGCGGGCGCGAGCCGAGAACTCAACTCGTCGTCCCGGCGAAGGCCGGGACCCATACGCCGCGGCCCGCATTGTTGGAAAAGGAAGATAATGCTCAGCGCGTAAAACAATAACCGCCGGTGGCTATGGGTCCCGGCCTTCGCCGGGACGACAATTATTACCTTCTGATGCTCGCCTGCTCGGCCGAGCTTTGCGCGGCTTCGGCGAGCTTGGCGGAGATTGCGGCCGTTTCGGCGGCGGTGCCCCAGCTTGGCGCGTCGCTGCCGTCGCCCCAGTTGCGGGGCCGGTAGAATGTGTGCACGCCGGTCTTGTACATCTTCTTCATCTCGCTGACCCAGGACGGACGCACCCAATAGGCATGGTAGTGCGTCGACTTGTCGACCTCGGGCAGCCAGAGCTGGCCATCGAGCATCGCCTTCGCGATCCGTTGCGCGCGATCCCACATGTCGGGCTCTTTGACGACGTCCTTGTTGTTGTCGCAGGCGAAGGTGAACTGGCAGGCCAGATGGCGGTGCTTGTTCTGGTAGACCACGCCGCACACCGTATCCGGATATTTGCCGGAGAAGGCTCGGTTCAACACCACTTGCGCCACCGCGATCTGGCCGCGCACCGCTTCGCCGCGGGCTTCAAAATAGACAACTTCGGTCAGACATTTTTCCGACTTGGCGCGCGACTTCTCGTCGAACAGGCCGAGCCGCTCGGCCGGGGTCCTGGCGCGCTGGTTGTCGGAATTGACCTCGCCCTTCGGCGCGACGCTGACGCCCATCTCGCCGGCCTTGACCGGGCCGTCGGCATCGACCGGCAGCGAGGCCATGATCTTCATGTCGGGATCGGCCACCACCGCGTTCGGCAGCATGACGATGGGCTCTTCGCCCGGCCGCCAGCGCTCCATGGTTTCGGGCGCGCCGAGCGACGAGCCAAAAAACAGGCTCGAGGTCTTGAAGGAGAAATTGTCGCGCGGCGGCGCGGGCGCAAGCGCCACTTCCGGTGCTGCCGGGACGTCGTTTGGCTTAACGAGCGGCTTATCGTCGAGCGGCTTGGCTTCGAGCGACATCGACACATCGAATTGCGGCAGCGGCGGCGCGCGCAGCGCGGCCTGAAGTTCGGGGTCGAGCGGCGCGGGCTCTGCTGAAGGCGGCGTGGCAGCGGTCTTCTGGCCTTTGACGGAGGCGTTTGAAGACGAAGGATCTTCGATGGCGGGCGCGCTGCCGGCGGGGATCGAGCTCTCCGCAGGCGTGGACGGAGCGATGACAAGGCGATCGCCCTTCATGGTGCGATCGACCCTGGGAAAATCGGCGGCATGATAACGTGGCGGCGGGGCGATGATCGGGTTGCGCGTCACTGCGCCGGTGATGTCGATGCCCTGATTGTCGAGGCTGGCGAGCCGAAAAGTTGCGGTCTGCGGCGAAGCGGTTCCGATCGGACGGCCGAAGCTGAAGGTCGCGACGTGGATATTGCCGGCGCTGGAGAACACCCGCTTCTGCCAGCGTTCGGCGACGCCCGGCTGCCGGGCCAGCAGCGACGCGATATCCTGATATCCGATCTCGGTCGGCATCAATGCGAAGATGCAAAGACCGAGACCGAAGGACGCGAACCGCGCGCCCTTCGGCTGGTTACGCAACACATTCATCGATACGCTCTACGCAACGCTTACAAAAAACGACCGAACTCAGTACATCCGTGCAATTCGATCTTTATTGTTGGTATCGAATTTAGGTTGCCGGGGAGTTAATCGGCGTGGCCTGCGTGCACCACGCAAGATATCGCGCGCATTTGCTGTCGCGTTTGAGAAAGCTTGGTAAACGGGAGCGCGATGAAAGTGGTAAACATCCCGTCAACGAAGATGATGAAGAAAATGTTGCGGGTTCCCGTGTCACTACGGGGCGATGCGGTGCTGTATCGTGCATTGCGATGGAAGATGAGGACCGTAGTTTTCACGTCATTGCGAGGAGCGAAGCGACGAACCAATCCATCTTTCCAGCCGCGCGATGGATTGCTTCGCTTCGCTCGCAATGACGCAAGGTCCATAAACGTGGATGCCCGGCACGAGGCCGGGCATGACGCCGATTTTCCGATTGTTAGCGCAGAGAAGAACTAAGCCTGGCTCGCGACCGTCTTGCCGAGGGCGGCTTGCGCCGCGGCGAGCCGCGCGATCGGCACGCGATAGGGCGAGCACGAGACGTAGTCGAGGCCGATCTCGTGGCAGAACGCCACCGAGGCGGGATCGCCGCCATGCTCGCCGCAAATCCCGACCTTGAGATCGGGCCGCGTCTTGCGTCCGCGCGCAACGCCGATCTTGACGAGTTCGCCGACGCCATCGCGGTCGACCGAGATGAACGGATCGATCTCGAGGATGCCCTTCGCCACATAGGTGCCAAGGAAGCTCGCGGCGTCGTCGCGGCTGATGCCGTAGGTGGTCTGCGTCAAATCGTTGGTGCCGAAGGAGAAGAACTCGGCGGTGTTCGCAATGTCGCCGGCCATCAGGCACGCGCGCGGCAACTCGATCATGGTGCCGACTTGATAGGCGAGTTTCTTGCCGGTCTCCTTCATCACCGACTGCGCGGTGGCGTCGATCCGCGCCTTGACCAGGTCGAACTCGGCCTTGGTCGCGATCAGCGGCACCATCACCTCGAGGCCGACGGCCTTGCTGGTGCGCTTTTCGGCCTCGACCGCGGCTTCGAAGATCGCGCGCGCCTGCATCTCGGCGATCTCCGGATAGGCGATCGCAAGACGGCAGCCGCGGAAGCCCAGCATCGGGTTGAACTCGGCAAGATCGCGCGCGCGATCGGCGAGCTTGCGCGGATCGGTGTTCATCGCACGCGCGACTTCCTCGATCTCGGCCTGGGTGTGCGGCAGGAACTCGTGCAGCGGGGGATCGAGCAGACGGATCGTGACGGGCAGCCCCTTCATGATCTCGAACAGCTCGACGAAATCCGCGCGCTGCATCGGCAGCAGCTTCGACAGCGCCGCGCGGCGTGACTGTTCGTCCTCGGAAAGGATCATCTCGCGCACGGTGCGGATGCGGGTTTCCTCGAAGAACATGTGCTCGGTTCGGCAAAGGCCGATGCCCTCGCCGCCGAACTTGATCGCGGTGCGCGCGTCTTCCGGCGTGTCGGCGTTAACGCGAACGCCGAGCTTGCGAACGGCATCGGCCCAGCCCATCAGCGTGCCGAATTCGCCCGACAGTTTCGGCTCGATCATCGGCATCCGTCCGGCCAGCACCTGGCCGACCGATCCGTCGATGGTGATGACGTCGCCGGTCTTGAAGGTGCGGGTGCCGATGCTCATGGTGCCGCGGCCGTAATCGACGCGAATGGTGCCGCAGCCGGAGACGCAGGGCTTGCCCATGCCGCGCGCGACCACGGCGGCGTGCGAGGTCATGCCGCCACGGGTGGTGAGAATGCCTTCAGCGGCGTGCATGCCGTGAATGTCTTCCGGGCTGGTCTCGACCCGCACCAGAATGACCTTGCGGCCATCGGCCTGCAGTTTCGCAGCTTCATCGGACGAGAACACGATTTCGCCGGAGGCGGCGCCCGGCGAAGCCGGCAGGCCGGTCGCGATGACGTCGCGCTTGGCGGCGGGATCGATGGTCGGATGCAGCAACTGGTCGAGCGAGGCGGGATCGATCCGCATCACCGCGTCCTTTTTCGAGATCAGTCCTTCATTGGCGAGCTCGACCGCAATCCGCAGCGCCGCCTTGGCGGTGCGCTTGCCGCCGCGGGTCTGCAGCATCCACAACTTGCCCTGCTCGACCGTGAACTCCATGTCCTGCATGTCGCGGTAGTGCTTTTCGAGCAGCGTGTAGATCCGCGTCAGCTCCTTGAACGCGTCGGGCATCGCGACTTCCATCGACGCCTTGTCGGAGCCGGATTCCTGGCGCGCAAATTCGGTGATGTCCTGCGGCGTGCGGATGCCCGCCACCACGTCTTCGCCCTGCGCGTTGATCAGGAATTCGCCGTACAGCTTGCTCTCGCCGGTCGACGGGTTGCGCGTGAACGCAACGCCGGTCGCCGAGGTCTCGCCCATATTGCCGAACACCATGGCCTGGATATTGACCGCGGTGCCCCAGGATTCAGGAATGTCGTGCAGGCGGCGGTAGGTCACCGCGCGCGCGTTCATCCAGGATGAGAACACCGCACCGATCGCGCCCCACAATTGCGCGTGCGGATCCTGCGGGAAATCGTGGCCGGTCTCGCGCGCCACCGCATCCTTGTAACGGCCGACCAGTTCGACCCAGTCGTCGCCGGTCAGATCGGTGTCGAGCGTATAGCCCTGGCCGTCCTTGAAGGTGTCGAGGATGTCCTCGAAATGATGATGCTCGAAGCCGAGCACGACATCCGAATACATCGTGATGAAGCGCCGATAGCTGTCATAGGCGAAGCGGCGGTCGCCGGACAATTCGGCGAGCGCTTCGACGGTCTCATCGTTGAGGCCGAGATTGAGTACGGTATCCATCATGCCCGGCATCGACGCGCGGCCGCCGGAGCGCACGGACACCAGCAGCGGATTCCGGGAATCGCCGAACGACTTGCCGGCGAGTTTGCCGACATGCTCCAGCGCCTTCTCGACCTGCGCCTTCAGCGCAGCCGGATAGGATTTGTCGTGGGCGTAAAAGTAAGTGCAGACCGAGGTCGGAATCGTGAAGCCCGGAGGCACCGGCAGGCCGAGATTGGCCATTTCGGCGAGATTGGCGCCCTTGCCGCCGAGCAGATCGCGCAAGCCCGCTTTGCCCTCGGCCTTGCCGTCGCCAAACGTGTAAACCCACTTGCCGGATTTGACCGCTTCGACGGCCGGCTTGCTCACCTTCTTCGCCGTCTTGCTGGCAGGCTTGTTCGGAGCCTTCGCAGCTGCCTTGGCAACTGGCTTGGCAATCGGCTTCGTAACCGCCTTGGGTGCCGGCTTCGCAACTGCCTTCGGTGCCGGAGCCTTCGTTAGCGTCTTGCGCGCCGAGGCCGCCGGCGCGGCTTTGCCCGGCGCCGATGACTTTGATTTCGCTACGGTTTTCACAAGGTTTTTCTTGGACTTCGCAACCGCTTTGGCCATGGCAGATGACAATCCGAAAAGAGAGGAGAAGATGCGCGCCTTACACCACTTTGAGGGGTTCCGCGCAAGCCGCGAAACCCCGCTTGCCTGACTAGAAGCGCAGCATCTTGAACACGCCGAGCCCGGCCAGACCGACGATGATCAGGTAGATCGCGACGATGAAATTCAGGAACCGCGGCATGATCAGGATCAGGACTCCCGCAATCAGGGCGACGATCGGGGAAATATGCGCGGCGGTGATGGTCATTTGAAATTTCTCCTGATGATGAGGGGAAGCTCGAATCGAGGGCGGCAACTTAACCGCTGGCGCGGTTCCGGAATAGGAGACGCCTGTCGCCTCAACGGGTTCCGGCGTTCGCAAAAATTGCCCGAAATTGCCGCGTTTAGGCAGCCATTTTTCCGGAACTATGCCGCGCGCGATGAATTGGCTCGCATTGTACGCTGGCTAGCCGGCGTCATAGCGTTTTCAAGCGGAGTGGACGCCGGTTCGCGTCAAGAAAACGCGTCAAACCAATAGAGCGCACGAGGGAGTACACTATGCAAAACAGACTACTTGCCATCGCAGCTGTCGCCGGCGTGATGGCTGCCCCGCTCGCAGCACAGGCGCAGAGCGGCACCGTGGGTGTCGTTCGCGGCGACAGCGTGGTCGTCGGCGAGCATGAGGGCATCACCGTCGACCAACGCCCGGCGTTCCGGGAATATGTCGTGCGTGAGCGCGTGCCGACCTTTACCATTCCGGATCGCGTGACCGTGGGCGGTGTGCTGCCGGAGGCCGGCATCACCTATTACGACGTCCCGCAGACCTATGCGGCGACGCCCTATCGCTACACCGTGGTGAACGGCCAGACGGTCCTGGTCGAACCGCGTTCGCGTCGCATCGTTCAGGTGGTCGACTAATCCCGCCGGCCTGAACGATAGTCCGGGCGCCGCGCAAGCGGATGTGCGCGAGATACGACCGGACAAGAAAGCCCCGCCCGGTTTCCCCCCTGGGCGGGGCTTTTCGTTGGCGCCCTATTCCCTGATCTCCAGACCCTGCTTCTTGGCGACGAGGCGGTGAATCTTCTTGCCGGAGGAGGCGCTGACGACCTCTTCGTCGAGGAGCAGCGCGGTCGCTTTCAGTTCCGCCAGCACCAGCGCGGTATCGAACGCACAGTAAAGCCGCCCCTGCGAATCGCGCAGGTCGGCATTGTCGGTGATCCGCCAGCTCAGATAGAGAATGCCGCTGGGCTTGACGGCGCCTAGCAGCCGGCGGACGGCAGGGGCGATCTGCGCGCGATCCAGATGCATGATCACGGTCTCGCACAGCACGTTGTCGTAGGTGCCGATGCCCTTCAAGTCGGGCAATTCTGCATGCGCGAACTTCAAACCGGGATAACGCTGCCGCGCCTGCGTCAGCAGGCCTTCCGAGGCGTCGAAACCGGCGGCGGAAAAGCCGTTGGCGTTTAGCCAGGCCACCTCGCGGCCGCAGCCGCAGCCGATATCGGCTGAATTGCCGCCGCGCACGAAGAAGCGCTCGACGACTTCGTGCAAGTCAACGGGCGCCGGCTGCTCGTGCCAGTCCTTGGCGAACGCCGCCGCATCCGAATCGTAAGCGGCCAGCGTCTTCTGATCCACGTGTCAGCCCTCGATCTTCGAAAAGTCCGCCACCGCGCGCGTTGCCGCGCGGATTTCGTTCAAGAGCTTCAGTCTGTTCTCGCGCACGTTTGGTTCATCGTCGTTGACCTTGACCTTGTCAAAGAACGCATCGACCGCCGGGCGCAGCTTCGCCATCGCGCTCATCGCGGCGGCGAAGTCTTCCTTGGCCACCGCGGCGCCCGCTTCGCTCTTCACCTGATCGATCGCCTTCGCCAGCGCCTTTTCTTCGTCGAGCTTGTAGAGCGTCGTGTCCGGCGCTCCATCGAAGCTACGCTTGTCCTTTTTCTCTTCGATGCCAAGGATATTGTTGGCGCGTTTGGTGCCCGCGAGCAGGTTCTTGCCGTCGTCGGTGTCGAGGAATTTTGCGAGCGCCTCGACGCGGCGGACGACCATCAGGAGGTCGTCCTGACCGCCGAGCGCGAACACGGCGTCGACGAGATCGTGGCGTGCACCCTGGTCGCGGAGTTGGACTTTCAGGCGGTCGGCGAAGAAGGAGACGAGATCGCCCGGAAGCTTTTGCGCATCGGCGGCCGGATACTTGGCTCCCTTTTCGGGGAGACCGAGAATAGCCGATTTTGCAACTTTCAGGATTGGAAGCCTGATCGTGTTCTCGACGATCAGCCTGATGACTCCGAGCGCCGCCCTTCGCAGCGCATACGGATCCTTGCTTCCAGTTGGCTTCTCATCGATGGCCCAGAAACCTACCAGCGTGTCGATCTTGTCAGCCAAAGCCACCGCGACACTCACCGGATCGGTCGGCACCCGATCGCCTGGCCCCTGCGGCTTGTAATGCTCTTCACTCGCGGCAGCGACGGAAGCATCCTCGCCCTGCGCCAGCGCGTAGTATTTCCCCATCAAGCCTTGGAGCTCCGGGAATTCGCCGACCACTTCGGTCAGCAAATCCGCCTTCGCCAGATGCGCGGCGCGTTTCGTCTTCTCGACATCGGCGCCGACCAGCGGAGCGATTTCCGCCGCCAGACGCTCGATGCGCTTGATGCGTTCGCCCTGCGTGCCGAGCTTCTCGTGAAACACGATATTATCGAATTTCGGCAGCCGCTCTTCGAGCCTGGTCTTCAGGTCGGTCTCATAGAAGAATTTCGCATCGCTCAACCGCGCGCGGATGACGCGTTCGTTGCCGGCGACGATGGCCTTGCCGCCGTCCGTCGCCTCGATGTTGGCGGTGAGGATGAACTTGTTGGTCAGCTTTCCGGTTTTGTCAGGATTCTTATCAGAATCCTTGGGATCGCTGACCACAAAGCATTTCTGGTTGTTGCGGATGGTGGCGCGGATTACCTCGCCGGGGATCGACAAAAACTCCTGGTCGAACGATCCCATCAGCACGACCGGCCATTCGACGAGCCCTGACACCTCGTCGAGCAGCACTTGGTCCTCGACCAGCTCAAAGCCCTGCGCGAACGCCAACTGCTTGGCGTCGGCCAGGATGATGTCCTTGCGCGCCTGCGAGTCGAGCACGACCTTGGCGGCCTTCAGCTTTGCCTCGTAATCCTCGAAGCGGCGCACGGAGATCGCCGATGGCGCCAGGAAGCGGTGACCATGAGTGATCTGGCCGGTCTCGATGCCGTCGATCGAGAATTTCACCACCTCGGGGTCTTCGGTCTCCGGACCGAAGGTCGCGATGATCGAGTGCAGCGGCCGCACCCAGGTCAGCGCGCCTGACTTGGCCGAGCGCTCGCCCCAGCGCATCGATTTCGGCCATGGGAAGGTGCGGACGATAACAGGCAGTATTTCCGCGAGCACGTCGATCGCGGCGCGGCCGGGCTTTTCAATCAGCGCGATGTAGAAGTCGCCCTTCGGGTCGCGCTGGATCTTTGCCTCGTCGAGCGAAGTGAGGCCGGTCGCTTTCAGGAAACCCTGCACCGCCGCATCGGCCGCGCCGATTTTCGGACCCTTGCGTTCGGTCTTGAGGTCGGGCTGCCGCGCCGGAATCCCGTGCACCGTCAGCGCGAGCCGCCGCGGCGTCACGAACGCCTTTGCGCCCTCATAGACCAGCCCCTCGGCAACCAGCTTGTCGGTGACCATGCGGCGCAGATCGTCGGCCGCCTTCGCCTGCATGCGCGCCGGGATTTCTTCAGAAAACAATTCGAGCAAAAGATCAGGCATCAGGATGCCCTGCCCGCTTCGGTGTGGACCCAGGCGTCGCCGCAGGCTTTTGCAAGGTCGCGCACGCGCCCGATGTAGCTTTGCCGTTCGGTCACCGAGATCACGCCGCGGGCATCGAGCAAATTGAAGACGTGGCTTGCCTTGATGCACTGGTCATAGGCCGGCAGCGCCATCAGGTGTTCCTTCTGGTTGCTGCCGGATTTCCAGCCCGCCGCGAGATATTTCTTGCAGGCCTCTTCGGCCATCACGAACTGCTTGAACAGCATTTCGGAATCGGAGTGCTCGAAATTATGCAGGGAATATTCCTGCTCGGCCTGCAGGAACACGTCGCCATAGGTCACCTTGTCGGCGCCCTCGCGGCCGTTGAAGTTGAGATCCATGACGTGGTCGACGCCCTGCAGGTAGCAGGCGAGCCGCTCCATTCCGTAGGTGAGCTCGCCGGCGACCGGCGCGCATTCGACGCCCGCGACTTGCTGGAAATAGGTGAACTGGCTGACTTCCATGCCGTCGCACCAGCATTCCCACCCGAGACCCCAGGCGCCGAGCGTCGGGCTTTCCCAATCGTCCTCGACAAAGCGGATGTCGTGCAGGCTGGAATCGAGGCCGATCGCGGCGAGCGACTTCAGGTACAATTCCTGAAGGTTCGGCGGCGATGGCTTCATGATCACCTGATACTGGTAATAATGCTGCATCCGGTTCGGGTTCTTGCCGTAGCGGCCATCCTTGGGCCGGCGCGAGGGCTGCACATAGGCGGCCCGCCACGGCTTCGGCCCGAGCGCGCGCAAGGTCGTCGCGGGATGAAAGGTGCCCGCGCCCATTTCCATGTCGTAGGGCTGCAGGATCACGCAGCCCTGTTCGGCCCAGAACCGTTGCAGAGCGAGAATGAAGCCCTGGAACGAACGTTCCGGGCGCATGTGGGCAGGCAATTCGTCCATCGGCAGAATCGGTCTCGCGAGGGGGTTTTGGGCGCGCGGGACCGTATCGGCGGTGGCGAGGGGAATCAAGGCGATGCCGAGGGACGCCAATGATCAACCGTCATGGCCGGGCTTGTCCCGGCCATCCACGTCTTTTCTGGGCAGCAAAGGGAAGACGTAGATGCCCGGGACAAGCCCGGGCATGACGACTGTCAGGATGACGGTCGAACTAACCCGGCCGATAGGCCCCGGTGACGGGGTCCCGGCGCAGGGTCGGAATCTCGCTGGTTTGAGCCGATTCCGCGACGCGAGCCAGCCGCGCTTCTTCCAGCTCCCGGTTGATCCGGACGGCGGTCTTGTAAGCCCAGCGGACCACGGCGAGCCCACCCAGGGCCCCTGCGAATGCGATCAACGGTGGCATCGGTCGATCCTTGTCGTTCACGTCGGTCACGCCCCCAATAGCTGCATTCTCGCGCAAGCCGGGCTGCGCCGCAATTCCCGCCTTTAGGACTAAATGGCGCGCCTCTCCCGGGCCCTAGAACCCGAATTTGGCCCAAATTGCCCTGGTTTCGAGCGCGGAGATCAGCTCATCCGGCAGGCCCCCCAAACCGTCGAGCGCGCCCATGGAGCCCGCCCCCGGCGACCGCCGCCCGAGCAAGCCGGACAGCATCCCGCTGGCGGGCGCGATCACGGGGGTAAGCACCTTGTCGCCGTAGCGGGTGCGCAGCGTCGAACGCAGATCGCCGACCGCGTCCGCAAGACCCAGCGACACCGAGGTTTCGCCGGCCCAATATTCGCCGGTGAACAGCGTGTCGTCGGCGCCCTTGAGGCGGCTGCCGCGGCTCTGCTTGACCAATGCAATGAAGATGGCGTGGATCTCGCGCTGGAGCGCCTTGATGCGCGCCACATCATCGGGGTTTTCGGGGAGGAACGGATCGAGCGTCGCCTTGTGGACGCCCGCCGTATAGAGCCGTCGCTCGACGCCGATTTTCTTGATCAGCTCCTGGAAGCCGAAAGTGCCGCCGACCACGCCGATCGAACCGAGGATCGAGGACGGATCGCAGAAAATCTCGTCGCCGGCACAGGCGATCATGTAGCCGCCGGATGCGGCGACGTCCTCGACGAACACCAGCACCGGCAAATTCTTTTCGGCGGCGAGTTGCCTGATCCGCAAATAGATCTGGCGCGATTGCACCGGCGAGCCGCCGGGCGAATTGATCACGAGCGCAACCGCCTTGGCATTCTTGGTACCGAAAGCGCGTTCGAGCGTCTTGGCCACACCGGCGAGCGACATGCCCGGCCGCAGCGGCGTCACCGCGCCGATCACGCCGGACAACCGCACCACCGGCACCACCGCGGCCCCGCGCCGGAATTTGGCCGGGACCAATCCCTTCAGCCGCTCGATAAGGCCCGGCAATCCCACACGATCACTTATTTGTTCACTCATGCCGTTACCTCGAATTAACCATTTTTTATCACGCCACTGTCATTGGAAGGGCTGGAACGAATTTGGGCTGGAAGGCCTTTTGCAACGTGGCCGTTACGGCTGCAATGGCGCAGCGGAGAGTGACATGAAAATCTACCTGCTGATATTGTTGATCGGCACCATCCTGACCGCGGTTCACTTCACCAACGCTCCGAAACGGCAGTCGGAAACCCTTCCGCAATAGGCTTTTCCGCTTCGTCTCGAGATCCTCGGCCACCCCTAGGGGGTGGCCAACGGCAACATCCCCCTCCCCGCCAAAATCTCCTGCACCGCTTTATTGGGCACCCCTCGCTCATCATTGAGCATCAGTCCGGCATGAATTCGAGTCGGCGCGCGACCGCCCTTGGTGGCGCGAACCAGGATTCGATTCGCAGGCGCCTTCACATCGCCGTGAATGGGCAAAATTTCCAGACCGCCAAAACCGTGATCGAGCGCCGCCAGCACCTCGGCAATCCCGTCGGCGCGCCAGATCAGCGTCAGCATGCCCCTGGATTTGAGGATGCGGCGGGTTGCGTGAATCCAGTTCGAAAGCGTGGTGGATGTCGCGACATGCGCGATCCCGCGCGCGCGGTCCGGCGAGACTCGATGCCGCACAGAATCGTTGAACGGCGGATTCATCAACACGACGTCGACGCTGTCGGGCTGCAGATTGACCGCGGCGTAGGCGTCGGCGGCCGCCTCGACATCGAGCACGATGACCTCGGCGGCAAGCGCGTTCGCATCGGCATTGGCGCGCGCCAGGCTTGCGAGATCGGCATCGATCTCGACCAGCACGAGATCGATGTCCCCGACGCGCCTGGCCACCGCCAGCCCTGCCGCACCAACACCGGCGCCAAGATCGGCCACACGATTGCCTGAACGTGCCGGCGTCGCCGCCGCCAGCAGCATTGCATCGTGACCGGCGCGGTGCCCCGATTTCAGTTGCCGCAGGCGCAAGCCCCCGCCGAGGAACGCGTCCTCGGTGACATCGGGATTACTCATCCGCCCGCAATTCGTGGGCAAGCCCGGCATCGGTCAGAAGCTGGCGCGCCTCGCGGTTGTCGTCGTCATGGACCAGGATGCGGCGTGGCAGGACGCCGAGCGATCCCTCGATGATGCTCATGTTTTGGTCCAGCACCAGATGATGGATATTGGCGCCGTCGAGCAGCGCGCCGACCGCGGAAACCAGCACAATATCGTTGGTCCGAACCAATTCCCGCAATTTGCGCCCTCCCTGGCTGGCCCGGTCCGAGGCCGGCCGGTACCTGTCAACCGCTTGGTGCCCTTGCCGCTTCAGCCTGCACTTTCTATTGTAGATAAGGATAGTGCGAATTGGCCAGATTTGGAGACCCGCGTGGCGGTTATTGTACCCTTCGAAAGCCCAAACGCTTCGATCGATGAGTTGGTCGGGCTCGTCGCCGCCGACATGGAGCGGGTCAACGCCACGATCCTGTCGCGGACCGGTTCCGAAGTCACCATGATTCCCGAGGTCGCCAACCATTTGATCTCCTCGGGCGGCAAGCGGCTGCGGCCGATGCTGACGCTGGCGATGGCCGGTCTCACCGGCTATTCCGGCGACGGCCATATCAAGCTCGCCGCCTCGGTCGAGTTCATGCATACCGCGACGCTGCTCCATGACGACGTGGTCGACGAGAGCGAATTACGGCGCGGCAAATTGTCCGCTCGGATGCTGTGGGGCAACGAAGCGAGCGTGCTGGTCGGCGACTTCCTGCTCGGCCAGGCCTTCCGCATGATGGTCGAGGTCGGCTCGTTGCGGGCGCTCGACATCCTGTCTTCGGCGGCAGCCACCATCGCCGAGGGCGAGGTGATGCAGCTCGCCGCGGCGAAGAACACCGCGACCACCGAGGACGAATATCTCGCTGTGATCCGCGGCAAGACCGCGGAATTGTTCGCGGCTGCCTGCGAGGTCGGCCCCGTGATCGCCAACCGGCCGAAGGCCGAGCAGACCGCGTGCCGCTCCGTCGGCATGAATCTCGGCATCGCGTTCCAGCTGGTGGACGACGTGCTGGACTACGGCGGCAAATCGGCAAAGCTCGGCAAGAACGTCGGCGACGATTTCCGCGAGGGCAAGATCACGCTGCCGGTGGTACTGGCGTTCCGCCGCGGCAACGCCTCTGAACGCGCGTTCTGGGTCAAGGCGCTGGAGCGGGGCGAGATCGGCGGCAATGATCTCGATCACGCCATCGGGTTGATGACCAAGCATCGCGCGCTGGAGGACACGATCAGCCGCGCCCATCATTACGGCGCGATGGCCGTCGATGCGCTGGCGCTGTTTCCGGCTTCGCCGATGAAGACCGCCCTCGAGCAGGTCGTGGCGTTCTGCCTGGCCAGGTCGCATTGATGGCGCCGTAGGGTGGGTTGAGCGCAGCGATACCCACCGATTGCCTTTATCGAAAATGGTGGGTTTCGCTTCGCTCTACCCACCCTACGAAACCGTTCGTTCGCCGCTTTAGCTCAACGTTCCCGCATGCACCCACCAGCCGGGGTGCTCGCGCCGGATCTTCTCCGCGGCGCGGCCGGCTTCGGCGGTGTTTTCATAGATCGCAAAACAGGTCGCGCCCGAGCCCGACATCCGCGCCAGCCAGGCGCCATTGGTGGCGTTGAGCGCGGCGATCACTTCACCGATGACCGGCTGAATGCGCATCGCCGGGGCTTCCAGATCGTTGGCACTGGCCGCCAGGACTTCGACCCAGTCTTCGACCGAGGCGCCGGCTTCCGGCCAGTCGATGCCCCGGAAAACGTCGGTGACGCCGACCAGCAATTCGCCGCTACGTAGGCCGAGTGCCTTGAATACATCCTTGGTCGGAACGGGAACGCAGGGGTTGATCATCACGCACGGCATGATCGGCAGGCTGAGCGGCGTCAGGGTATCGCCGACCCCGGTCATGTCGCAGGCACGCGAGGCCAGGCAGACCGGCACGTCGGCGCCGGTCGCAAGTGCTACCTCGCGTAGCCGCTCGTCATCGAGCGACAGCCCATTCAATTTTGCCAGCAGCCGAAGCGCGGCAGCCGCATCCGCCGAACCACCGCCGATGCCCGCCGCGACCGGCAGCACCTTGTCGAGCGTGAAACTGCCGGCCTTCAGGCCCGGCACGCGCTCGGCCAGCAGGCGCGTCGCCTTCAGCACCAGATTGTCCGATGTCTCGCCGCAGGCCTGCGCCAGCGGTCCGGACATTTGCAATGTCAGCTCGGAACCCGGCGTCAGCGTCAGCCGATCAGCGCAGTCGGCAAACGCCACCACGCTTTCCAGGTCATGAAAACCGTCGGTGCGGCGGCCAACCACCCTCAAGGTCAGGTTGACCTTGGCACGCCCCTCATCAATCAAAGCCGGCATTGCCGAACGAGCCCCCCAAGCCTTCGATCAGCCGCTTCTAGCCGCCCCTGCCGTCTTCTTTTTTCTTGTCGGCGGAAGCCGCAGACGACGTGTCCTCGGGCAGACCGTTGGCGATCTTGGCCTCGATCTTCGGCAGTTCTTCCGCCTCGGGCTTCAGGTCGCGGGCGTGGGCCCACTGGAACTTGGCTTCCAGCGTGCGGCCGACGCGCCAATAGGCGTCACCGAGGTGGTCATTGATGGTCGGATCCTCGGGCTTCAGATCGATCGCGCGCTCGAGGTTCTTCACCGCGTCCTCGAAATTGCCGATGCGGTAGAACGCCCAGCCCAGCGAGTCCACGATATAGCCGTCGTCGGGACGCTGATCGACGGCGCGCCTGATCATCTTCATGCCTTCGTCGAGATTGATGCCCTGATCGATCCAGGAATAGCCGAGATAGTTCAGCACATGCGGCTGTTCGGGCTGCAGCTCGAGCGCCTTGCGCATGTCGGCCTCGGCCTTGCTCCACTGCTTGGAGCGCTCCTGGCAAATGCCGCGATAGTAATAGGTGACCCAGGTGTTCTTGTCTGTCACGCCGGGCATCACGTCGATCGCCCTGGAATAGGTCGTCGCGCAATCGGCGAACTTCTTGCGGCCGCGCTCGATATTGCCGAGCGCCATGATGGCTTCGATGTCCTTGGGGTCTTCGGCGGTGACGTCCTTGAGGATCTTGATCGCCTGCTCGCTGCGATCGGCGGCGTCGAGATTGGTGGCGAGCTGAATTTGCGCATTGCGCTTCAGCGGCGAACTCGCCGGCATCCGCTCATAGACCTTGATCGCCATCGGCGGCTTCTTCACCGACTCATAGAGATCGGCCAGCGAGAGCAGCGCCAGCGGATGGTTGGGCTGCAGATATAGCGAGAGCTGCAAATAGACCAGCGCCAGATCCTCGCCGCCGCGGCGGGTCAGCGTTGCACCGATGCCGTACAGCGCCTCGGCCGCACCTGCCTGCGCCGATTCGATCAGCGGCGGCATCTTCTTGCCGGCCCGCGTCTCGCGCAGCGCCTCCTGTACCAGCGGATGCCGGGGCAGCTTCTTGTCGAACGCCTCGTAGATGCCGATTGCCGCCGCCGAATCCTTGTTGCGCGACAGCCAGCGCCCATAGGCGTCTGACACGCGCAGCATGGAATCATCGAGCTTGTAGGCGCGCTCGAAGCGGACACCGGCGTCCTTTTCCTTGTTGGCGAGTTCAAGGATCATGCCGGTGTGCAGATCCTTGAAGATCGGATACCACTCCGGCCCGGTCAGCTTGTCGATATTGGCGACCGCCGCCTTGGAATCGCCCGCGCCGAAGCTGGCCCAGCCCGACAACAGCGTCGCGACCAGATCGGTAATCGGTCCGCGGATCGACTGATTGATGTTGATCTGCGCGGTCGCATATTTCTTCTGCTTCAGGTCGCGGACGCCGACGACCAGCCGGGCCACGCGATTGGATTTGTCCTGCGTCAGAATGCGGTCGGCTAGCTTGACGGCCTCGTCGATGTCGCCATCCGCGAGCGAGGAGATGAAGGCGCGGTCGAGCAGCTCGTTGTTCTTGGGATCGGTACGCAGCGCCGAACGATAGAACGCCGCGGCCGAGCTGGCGTCGCGCTCGACGCTGGCATGACGCGCGGCCAGATAGCTGCCGGACGTGGTCAGCGATTTCAGATCGCTCTTGCTCGGAAACTGCGCCGAATTGTCGCCGGTATGCTCGGGCGTCTGCGCCAGCAGCGAGCCGGGCGCGGCAAGCGCGGCGACGGTGACAGCGGCGATGGTCCAGCGATTGAAACGAGTGGAAAGCATCACGGTTCGCCTAGCTCCAGGATTTATGGCAGGGATCTTTCAATCGCTCTCGAATGCGGACATACGCGGCGGCATCAAGGCCCAGCGACAATGCCGCTTTTGGCGTTCAACCGCAAGGATACGGGGTGGCGAATCGATCGGCAGCAGGGTCCCCAGGATCTCCCCGTCCGCCGCCAATTCCACCCATTTTGCCCGCAGCCCCGGAAGACGCTTGTACTGTGGCGGTATCGTGGCCGGTACCGGGGTTACCCCGACACCTGCGGCCCTCCGCCATTAAACTCACGTAATCGTGGTCACATCCCCTGGTAATTGGGCCCGCCGCCACCTTCCGGCGGAACCCAGGTGATATTGCCGTTCGGGTCTTTGACGTCGCAGGTTTTGCAGTGGACGCAATTCTGGGCGTTGATCTGGAAGCGCGGGCCGGAGGCCTCCTCGACCCATTCGTAGACGCCGGCCGGGCAATAGCGGTTGGACGGACCGGCAAAGACGTCGTGCTCGGAGGTCTTCTGCAGGTTCATGTCCGCGACCTTGAGGTGGATCGGCTGGTCTTCCTCATGGTTGGTGTTGGACAGGAATACCGACGACAGCTTGTCGAAGGTCAGTTTGCCGTCCGGCTTCACCGGCGCTATCGGCGTGTGCGTCCTGGCCGGATCCAGCGTCTTGCGATCCGGCTTGGCGTGCGACAGGGTTCCGAACAATGAGAAGCCGAACAGCGTGTTGGTCCACATGTCGAGGCCGCCGAGCGGTACGCCGATCAGGGTGCCGAACTTCGACCACAGGGGTTTGACGTTGCGGATCGGGTAAAGGTCCTTGCCGACCTGCGAACCGCGCCACGCATTCTCGTATTCGGCCAGTTCATCATTGGCGCGGCCGGCACCGAGCGCGGCCACGAGGTGTTCGGCGGCGAGCATGCCGCTGCCCATCGCGTTGTGCACGCCCTTGATGCGCGGCACGTTGACAAAGCCTGCCGCGCAACCGATCAGCGCGCCGCCCGGAAAGCTTAAGCGCGGCACCGACTGGTAGCCGCCTTCGGTGATCGCGCGCGCGCCATAGGCCAGCCGCTTGCCGCCTTCGAACACGGCGCGGATCGAAGGATGGGTCTTGAAGCGCTGGAACTCGTCGAACGGCGACAGATAGGGGTCGTCGTAATTGAGATGCACAACGAAGCCGACCGCCACCTTGTTGTCGTCGTAATGATAGAGGAACGAGCCGCCGCCGGTCTTGTTGTCCAGCGGCCAGCCGAACGAATGCTGGATCAGGCCCTTCTGATGCTTGGCCGGGTCGATCTCCCAGACTTCCTTCAGCCCGATGCCGAATTTCGGCGGCTCGCTGTTGGCGTCGAGCGAGAACTTCGCGATCAATTGCTTGGAGAGGCTGCCGCGCGCGCCTTCGGCGAACAGCGTGTACTTGCCGAGCAGTTCCATACCGCGGGTGAACGAATCCTTGTGGCTGCCGTCCCTGGCGATGCCCATGTCGCCGGTCGCAATGCCGCGCACCGCGCCTTGTTCGTCGTAGAGCACTTCGGTAGCGGCAAAGCCCGGATAGATCTCGACGCCGAGTGCTTCGGCTTTCGGCGCCAGCCAGCGGCAGACATCACCGAGCGAGCCGATATAGCAATGATGGTTGCTCATCAGCGGCGGCATTGCGAAACCCGGCAGCCGGATCGCGCTTCCGCCCGTCATCCAGTAGAAGCGGTCGTCCTTGACCTGCGTCTTCAGCGGGCAGTCGGCGTCCTCGCGCCAATCCGGAATCAGTTTGTCGAGCGAAACCGGATCGATCACGGCGCCCGACAGAATATGCGCGCCGACTTCGGAGCCCTTCTCCACCACGACGATGTTGAGATCGGCGTTGAGTTGCTTGAGACGGATCGCAGCCGCCAGGCCGGACGGCCCGGCGCCGACGATCACGACGTCAAATTCCATGGACTCACGCGGCGGAAGTTCTTCGGTGCTCATGTTCTGGTCTCAGCCCAATTGAGAACGGCTCTAAGGTTCGTTTGTTTCCGATTTTTGCGCCGAGAACAACCATCGAAATGAAATCTCAGGCATTTCGCTGCCCCCGAATACATCCTAGATTGGAACGATGTCCATCGCGCCCGAACCCTCCCCTACCGTTCAGCAATTGCTGGCCTTTTATCTCGAGGCCGGGGTCGATTGCGCGTTGGCCGATGAGCCGATCGACCGGCTCGCCGAGCCCGACAGCGCTACCATCGCCGCGCCGCGCGAAGCCGCGCCGCAAAGACTGGTGCGGGAAACGCCCGCAGCGGCGCCTGCAGTTTCGCGCAGCGAAATAGCGCCGGCGCCGGAAGCCGCGATCGCCTCGGCGCGGGAAATGGCACGAACCGCGCCGTCACTGGAGGCGCTGCGCGCGCTTCTGGAGAATTTCGACGGCTGCGCGCTCAAGCACACCGCAACACGGCTGGTGTTCTGCGACGGCAATCCGAAAGCGCGAATCATGTTCGTCGGCGAAGCCCCTGGACGCGACGAGGATATCGAGGGGCTGCCGTTCGTCGGCCGTTCCGGCAAATTGCTCGACCGCATGATCGCGGCGATCGGGCTCGACCGCAGCAAAGCTTATATTGCCAACGTGATCCCATGGCGGCCGCCCGGCAACCGCACGCCGACGCCGCAGGAAACGCAAATCTGCCTGCCGTTCATTCAGCGGCAGATCGAACTGGTCAATCCGGACGTGCTGGTGACGCTCGGCAATCCCTCGACGCAGACGTTGCTGTCGACCCGCGAGGGCATCATGAAGACCCGCGGCAAATGGTTCGATTACGACACCGGCACGCGCTCCATCCGCGCCATCGCGACGTTCCACCCGGCCTATCTGCTGCGCTCACCGTCGTACAAGCGGATGTCGTGGCAGGATCTGCGCGCGATCGCGAAGGAATTGGAGAAGGTTTCCTCATCCTGACAATTGAATTGTCATTCCGGGATGGTCCGAAGAACCAGACCACAGATGCGCAATTGCGCATCGGGGAATCTCGAGATTCCGGGTTCGATGCTTCGCATCGCCCCGGAATGACACTATCGTCTACGGCGCTTTCGGCCGCACGATAGCCCAGCCGACGCGCAGCAGCGGCTGCCTTCCATTCACCATCCATTCGAACGCGCGCGGCACTTCCGGCACGAGGCCGGGAAAGCGCAGTGCGATCTCGGGAGGTGGCGTGCCCGAGGTGTCGGAGGCACGCCAGACCACGACGCCGCCGGTTTCGTTGAACTTCGCGAGCGAAAGCCACGGCGTGCGTTCCGGCGTGGCGTCGAGCAACAGATGCGGACGCCCGGTATCCATCGCGACGAAGCTCGCGAGCTGCGGATCGCCGGCCACCGCGCGCAGCCGCTGGTTGGTGCGCCGCTCAAAGCTGTCGCCGAAGAAATGCGCGATCGTCCGCGCCGGCAGCGAGGTCGGCACTTCGGCGCCGCTGGTCCAGGGCAGGAACAGCGTGGCCGCGATGGCCACGAAAGCCGGGGCTGCGACCGCCGCGGCCCAGACCGTGCGGAGCAGCCGCTGGCGCCGCAGATACACGAGATCGCCGGTCGCCACGATCACGGCCAGCCCCGACATCAGCAAGGCAACGCCGGCGCCGCCGGTAACGCGCTCGAGATTGAACACGCCGGCAATCAGGCTGCCAAACAGCGCCGGGCCGATGGCGAACGTATAGACGAACTGGCGCGCCAGGGGATCGATCTGCGGCCGGTAGATGATCGGCGCTTCCTCGGCCTTGCGGACAAACGCGCCGGAGTTGAGGATCACGAGCAGCACGATGCCGGCCGTCGCCAGCGCCAGGCCGCCGAGCAGGGTGCCCCAGTGCATCGCCCTGCCCAAGAGATCATCGATACCCGGCAAGGGGGGCATCGCCAGCACGTCGGCGCGAACGACCCAGATCAGGTAGGGCAGCACCAGTACCACGATCACCAGCAGCGCATACAGTGGATCGAGCGACATCAAGGTGCGCCGCCCGCGCGCGGTGGCGACGGCAAATCCGGCGATCAGCAGCAACAGCCCGAGCGCGGCCGACGTCGTCAGGAGCAACAGGCCCGCTTCGATCGACCAGGCGAACCAGGCGGTGCGCCGGTTCTGGCCGATCAATCGCCAGGAATGCAGCAGCAACAGCGCCCACAGCGGCCGCGCCAGCACCAGCGGGCCGAATTCGACGCCGGGCGAGCTGAAGGCCACCACCGTCATGCTCAAGAGCACCGCGAGCACCGCCTGCTGACCGCCGACGATGGCGCGCGCGAGCTGATAGAAGCCCCAGAAAGTGACGACCGCGCAGATCTGCGCGAGCAGATAGACCCCGAACACATGATTGCCGGCCGCGCGGAAGGCGATGTCGGCAAGCCAGAACGCCAGCGGCGGGCCGAAATAGGTTCCGACCTGATATTCCCTGCCGAATGCCAGAACCGTGGCGATATCGCCGGGTGGGCTGCGATAGAGCAGCATCGGCAGGATCAGCCACATTGCCGCCTGCAGCAGCACCACGAGCCAGACCACCAGCCGCGGCCGGGCGCGGATCAGTTCGACAACCAGGGAGGTGAAACGCATGAAACGTCCGAGATGCGGGCGCCGATCCCGAGAGCCGGCCCTGTCCGAGCACGTTTGATAGAGCGCACCAGCCGCCGAGGCAACCATAGCGTTTTCAAGGGATACCGGCTCGCGTCAAGAAAACGCGTCAAGGCAAGGTGCCTTAGGCGGTCGTCACAACCTCAGCGCTGATTTGCGTTTCGACCGTGAACAGATCGGGCTCAACGGTGCCGGGCTGATGTTTTTCACGCGCGGCGATGACGGGCGCGAAGAAACGGCGGTGGTGGACGCTGGGACCTAACCGGTCGAGCGCCTCGCGATGTTCCGGCACGGCGTAGCCCTTGTGGGTCTCGAACCCGTAGCCCGGGCAATCCAGCGCCAGCGCACACATCAGGCGGTCGCGCGTTACCTTGGCGATGATCGAAGCGGCCGCGATCGACATCACGATGCCATCGCCGCCGATCACGGCGTCGCAGTCGCACGGCGCCTCGATCCGGTCGCGGCCGTCGACGAACACATGTTTGGGGATTTCCGGCAGCGCGCGCACGGCGCGCGTCAGCGCCCACAGCGAGGCGCGCAAGATATTGTCGCGATCAATACGCGCCGGCGAGGCAAAGGCGACCGCGAACGACGAGGTCGCGCAAATCTCTTCGAACAGTTCCTCACGGCGCTCCGCCGTCAGCCGCTTCGAATCGTCGATGCCTTTGGGAATTCGTTTGGGATCAAGAATCACGGCGGCGGCCACCACCGGGCCGGCCAGGGGACCCCGCCCGGCCTCGTCGCAACCGGCGATCGGCCAGACGCCGCGCTTGATCAGCGCGCGCTCACGGCGAAAGCTCGGCGGTGCCAGCGCGATCACGCCTTTCGGCAGTTTTGCCGATTTGGCGCCCGGCTTGGCCGCTGGTTTCCTGGATGATTTTTCCCGAATCATGCCGGGATGGTGGGCAAGCACGCGCCAGCGCGCAACCGGGAACCGGGTGCAATTCCCGTTATTCAGTCACGACAGATCGGCACTGACCTAATCCGCCAAATGCACCCGCCGGTCTTCGCCGACCTCGATGCCGGGGGCGACCACGACTTCCCAGGGATGATTGTCAGGATCGGCGAAATATCCGGAGTAGCCGCCATAAGCCGTCTCATGCGCGGCCTTGAGCAGCGAGGCGCCCTTGGCGATCGCGAAATCCAGCACGGTGTCGACTTCCTCGCGTGAGGCGCAATTCCACGCCAGCGTCACGCCGCGGAAGGTCTTGGGCCGCGGATGGTCCGGCAGCGTTGCGTCCTGTGCCAGCTGATCCCACGGGAACAGCCCGATCACGGGGCCGCCGGTGTCGAAGAAGGCAACCGCCTCGCCGGTCGAGCGAATTCTTCGCGCAAAACCCAGCGCTTCATAAAAGGCGATGCTGGCGCGCATGTTGCTGACGCCGAGGGTGATGACGGTCAGTCGCGGGATTGGGGTCTTCAACTCGTTACTCATCCTGCCGATCCTTGGCACTCACGCTACCAAAATCAAAACAAGCTCAACTGCTGACCGTTTCGCTTCGGCTTGACGAAATGGTCGGTGGTCAGTTTCAGGCGCCGCTTGTTCAGTCCAAGCTTCTCGCAGGCGATTTGGAAGCGGCGTCCGATCATCCAGGCCATCGGCCCGGTTCCCTTCATCCGGGTTCCCCATTGCGAGTCGTAGTCGCGGCCGCCGCGCATGTCGCGGATCAAGGTGAAGACGTGGCGATAACGGTCGGGATAATTCGCCATCAGCCACTCGCGGAAGAGATCGCGCACTTCCAGCGGCAGCCGTAGCAGCACATAACTCGCCTCTTTCGCGCCGGCATGGGCCGCGGCATCGAGGATGCGTTCGATCTCGGAATCGTTCAGCGCGGGGATCACAGGCGCGACCATCACGGTTGCCGGAATGCCGGCCTCCGCCAGTTGCCGTATCGCCTCCAGCCGCTTCGGCGGCGTCGAGGCTCGCGGCTCCATGGTGCGCGCGAGTTTGGCATCGAGCGTCGTCACGGACAGTGCGACCTTGACCAGATTGCGTTTTGCCATCCGCTGGAGGATGTCGATGTCGCGCGTCACCAGCGCCGATTTGGTGACAATGCCGACCGGATGGCCGGCACGTTCCAGCACTTCGAGAATGCCGCGCATGATCTTGTATTTGCGCTCGATGGGTTGATAGGGATCCGTATTGGTGCCGATCGCGATCATGCGCGGTTCGTAGCCCGATGCCGCCAGTTCCTTTTCCAGCAACTCCGGCGCATCGGGCTTGGCGAGCAGCTGGGTTTCAAAATCAAGTCCGGGCGACAGCCCGAGATAGGCGTGGGTCGGCCGCGCGAAGCAGTAGACGCAGCCATGCTCGCAGCCGCGATAGGGGTTGATCGAGCGGTCGAAGCCGATATCGGGCGAGTCGTTGCGGGTGATGACCTTGCGCGAGGTGTCGAGCCCGACCGTGGTCTTGAACGGCGGCAGGTCTTCGAGGCTCTGCCAGCCATCGTCGAAGACGACGCGGGCTTCGGCCTCGAAGCGGCCGCTGTCGTTGGACTGGGCGCCGCGGCCACGCCGCCGCTCGCGCTCGATCGCGACCGCCAGCTCAGGAAAAGGATTAGCACCCGCCGGTTCGGAGGGCGCCGTGACCGGCGGGTGCTTGAGGGCATGAGAGGATGCTCGGCTCATGCAGGGAACGTAACACGCGCTGAGAACAAATCAAGAACATCATTTGAAAAATCCACAGCATGGCTGCCGCAAAAATCTGCACGGCAACGGATGTTTTGAATGTGACAAGGTGATAACAAGCGGCGTTTTTCACCGTTTGAGCCAACGAAGCCTCATGCTGAGCGTGATCATCCCGACCGAAGGCGTCGAACAGCCCGCCGTCGCTACCCTGGCGGCGCTGGTGCCGGGAGCCGCCGCCGGTTTGATCCGCGAAGTGGTGCTGGTGGACCGCACCGCGAACGGCGTGATCGAGCGCGTGGCCGACGTAGCGGGCTGCCGCTTCATGGCGTTTGAAGGCAGCCGTGCCGCGGCGCTCGCCGCCGGTGCCCGGCAAGCGCGCTCGCCCTGGCTGATGTTCCTGCATGCCGGCGCCGTGCTCGACTCGGGCTGGATCGAAGAGACCGCGCAATTCATCCAGGGTGTAGCGGCCAGCGGCCGGCCCCGCGCCGGGATCTTCCGCTATGCCCGCTCGCCTTATTCCGACGCTAGTTTCCGCGATGGCCTCAAATTCATCGCCCGCATGGTTACGGGGCCCTCGGCGGAACAGGGTCTTCTCATTGCGCACGATCATTACGACCGGCTCGGCGGCTACCGGCCGGACGTCCGCCGTTCCGAAGCCCGGCTGCTGCGCCAGCTCGGCCGGCGCTCCCGCACCATGCTGCGCAGCCGGATCATGGTGGTAGCCTAGGCGCCTCCGCCAGCGCGTTCACGCGCGTCTTCGACACCGGGGGCTCAGACACAAAATCGCGAAAACAACCCCATGCAAAGTAGCACGGGTTCGGTTCGCATCTGAATATACTTGCCAAAGTCAAATAATTATATGACATTGGCAAGAATTGAGGTGCGCCATGTCCCAGAACAATTCCGACCAAGAGGTCGCGGCGGTCCGCGCCTTCAATCGCTTCTACACCCGCAAGCTCGGCGTGCTCGACCAGCAACTCATGAAGAGCCCGTTCTCGCTCAGCGAGGCGCGGGTGCTGTACGAGCTCGCCTATCGCGAAGACCTCTCGGCCAAGGAGATCGGCGCCGAACTCGGGCTCGATGCCGGCTATCTCAGCCGGATCGTGCAAAACTTCGATGAGAATGGATTGCTCACCCGCAAGCCGCTGCCGGCGGACCGGCGGCAATTCCGGCTCGCCCTGACGCCCAAGGGACGCCAGACCTTCACCAAACTCGAGCGCAGCATGCAGGACGACATCGGTGCGATGCTGGCCGCGTTGCCGCGCGGCGGCAGCCAGAAGCTCGTCGGCGCGATGGCCGAGATCGAGCGGCTGCTCGGCGTATCAGGCGCGGCGGCGCCAGCGATCCTGCGCACCCACCGCCCCGGCGACATGGGCTGGGTGGTGCAGAGCCACGGCGCCTTCTACGCCAGCGAATATGGCTTTGACTCCTCGTTCGAAGCGCTGGTGGCGGAGATCGCGGCGAAATTCCTGACCTCGTTCGACGCCTCGCGCGAGCGCTGCTGGATTGCCGAGCAGGGCGGCGTCCAGGTCGGCTCGGTCTTTGTGGTCAAGCATAGCGACGATGTCGCCAAGCTGCGCCTGCTTCTGGTCGATCCGGCCGGACGCGGCCAGCGATTGGGCCAGCAGCTGGTCGCCGAATGCGTCGCCTTCGCGCGGGCGACCGGCTATCGCAGGATGACGCTGTGGACCCAGAGCATCCTGGTCGCCGCCCGCAAGATCTATCAGGACGCCGGCTTTGTGCTGGTCGCGACCGAGCCGCATCGAAGTTTTGGTCAAAGTTTGGTTGGCGAGACCTGGGAACGCGAACTGTGAAGCCGGGGCGTCGCGACACGCCGCGGCGCGTCACGCCGGACCTGCTCGATTTCTACATCAAGAGAGCGCATCAGCTGCGCGAAGACGCGTGGCGCGACATGTGGCGCGGATTGTGGGCTTTGCTGACCAAGGTCATCGCCCGCAAATAACGGAAGTCCGTAGGATGGGTAGAGCGAAGCGAAACCCATCGCAACACCGGGACTCGCAATGATGGGTTTCGCTTCGCTCTACCCATCCTACGGATACGGCTACACCGACGCTCCCTTGGCCTTTGGGCGGCGCAGATGCTCGTCGAGCCGCGGCATGATCTCGACGAAATTGCACGGGCGGGTGCGGTAATCGAGCTGGGCGGCGAGGATGCCGTCCCAGCCGTCGCGGCAGGCGCCGGGCGAGCCCGGCAGGCAGAAGATGAAGGTCGCACCCGCGACCCCGGCGGTGGCGCGGCTCTGCACCGTCGAGGCGCCGATCTTGGCGTAGCTCAGCATGTGGAAGGCGGTGGAGAAACCGTCCATCCGCTTCTCGAACAGCGGCTCGACCGCCTCCGGCGTGACGTCGCGGCCGGTAAAACCAGTGCCGCCTGTCGTGATGATGGCATCGACACCAGGATCGGCGATCCACCTTCGGATGATGACGCGGATCGCATCGACGTCGTCGACGATGATTTCGCGCGCCGCGAGATGATGGCCGGCGGCGACCAGCCGCTCCGCCAGCGTCGCCCCCGACTTGTCATCGGCAAGCGCGCGCGTGTCCGAGATCGTCAGCACGGCGATATTGAGCGGTACGAATTGTTTGGTTTCGTCGATGGAGGACATGATTTCTTCTTCTCGTCATGCCCGGTCTTGTGCCGGGCATCCACGTCTTAAAGTCTCTCAAAAAGCAAAGACGTGGATGGCCGGGCATAGCCGTGAAGGACGGCGTCGCTTCACTCGCCTACGCCCTGCCATGACGCCAATCCTTGTCGAGCTACCGCGTTCTACATCGCCCCCGCGGCAAACGTATTGCAGGACTGCACGGTGCCCTGCTTGTAGCCGGTCATGAACCATTGCTTGCGCTGTGCGGCGGAGCCGTGGGTGAATGAATCAGGCACCACCCTGCCCGTCGCCTTGCGCTGCAGCGTGTCATCGCCGATCGCGGTCGCCGTAGTCAGCGCGGCTTCGATATCGCCGGGTTCGACGAAGCCCGGACGTTTCTTTTCCTCGCGGTTGACCCAGACGCCGGACAGGCAATCCGCCTGCAACTCGACCTTGACCTGCAGCGCGTTGGCTTCCGCCTTGCTGCCGGCCTGCTCCTGCATCCGCTGCACGCGCGGCAGGATGCCGAGCAGGTTCTGGATGTGATGGCCGGCCTCATGCGCGATGATATAGGCGGTGGTGAATTTGCAGGAGCTGCCCGAACAGCCGCGAAACTTCGTCTCGACGTCGCGGAAGAACGCGGTGTCGAGGAAGATCTGCTTGTCCGGCGGGCAGTAGAACGGTCCCATCGCCGACTGCGCCATGCCGCAGCGCCCGCCATTGGTGGCGTTGCGGAACAGCACGATGCGCGGTCCCTTGTAGGTTTGCCCACTGGCCTGGAAGATCTCGTTCCAGCGATCGTCGATCTCGCCGAGCACGCCGGCGATCATGCTGCCCATCTCGTCCTTGGGCGCGCCTGTGGTGGCCGGGCCCGACTTGCGCTCGGTCTGGTAGGTCGGCGCCTGCTGGCTGCCGCCGGTGAGAATTTCCGCGCCGCCGATCAGGATGCGCGGGTCGATGCCGAAGGCATAGCCGAGCAGGCCGAGCACGATGATGGTGCCGATGCCGAGCCCGCCACCGCCGCCCATCGGAATGCCGAAGCCGCCGCCGCCACCACCGCCGCTGTCATCGCGACGGTCGTCGATAGAGTCGCTGCGGCGGAAGTCATCGTAACGCATGGCGCAAATTCCTCATCCCGGCGGATTGCCCTTGGATACCCAACGCGGCACAGACGTAAAATTTCCATTCCATTAATCAATAACCCGCCCGGCAATTATTGCCTAGCGCCGTTTCCATTCCGATTGAATCGGAACGGGGCGCCAGATTCTTGATTTGACGCGTTTTCCTGACGCGAACCGGCATCCATCCCGCATCAAGTGCGGGACAGGCCTCGCTGCAAATCGCTTTAGTGCGCTTAAACGCTAATCAGCCCCGGCAAATCTGTCCGAGCAGCAATACTGATTAAGTCGATTTTTACTTTGCCCGGTCAATGTATCGCCAGTCGGTTGTTTAGTCCCGCGTCGCCGACAGCGTCGCCTGAGTCAGAGTAATTGAGTCATGGTAGAGTCGCGTCGCGGGGCGTCTGCAAGGGCGCCCCGCACTAAATTTGAGTCCGAAGAGAGTGTTCGTATCGTCGTAGGCGATTGCGTCGCCGAGATGTCGAAGCTTCCGGCAGGCTCCGTCGATCTGGTGTTCGCAGATCCGCCGTACAATCTGCAGCTCAAGGGCGATCTCAAGCGCCCCGACGAATCCCATGTCGATGCCGTCAACAACGACTGGGACAAGTTTTCATCCTTTGCCGCCTATGACGATTTCACCCGCGCCTGGCTGCTGGCCTGCCGCCGCGTCATGAAGCCGTCGGCAACGCTGTGGGTGATCGGCTCCTACCACAACATTTTCCGCGTCGGCTCGATCATGCAGGACCTCGGCTTCTGGGTCCTCAACGACATCGTCTGGCGCAAGTCCAATCCGATGCCGAATTTCCGCGGCCGCCGCTTCACCAATGCGCACGAGACCATGATCTGGGCGGCGCGCGACGAGAAAGCAAAAGGCTATACCTTCAACTATGAAGCCCTGAAGGCCGCCAACGAGGACGTGCAGGCGCGTTCCGACTGGCTGATTCCGCTTTGCACCGGCGACGAGCGCCTCAAGGGCGAAGACGGCAAGAAAGTGCATCCGACCCAGAAGCCCGAGGGCCTTTTGGCGCGCGTGCTGCTGTCGTCGTCAAAGCCCGGCGATCTCGTGATCGATCCCTTCAACGGCACCGGCACCACCGGCGCCGTGGCAAAACGTCTCGGCCGCCGCTACATCGGCTTCGAGCGCGACAAGACCTATGCGAGCGCGGCCGAAGCCCGCATCGCGGCCATCGAACCGCTGCCCGAGGCGACGCTGGCGCCCTTCATGACCGCCCGCGACGCACCCCGTGTGGCGTTCTCCGAACTGATCGAGCGCGGCATGATCTCGCCCGGCACCAAGCTGGTCGATTCCAAGAAGCGCCACGGCGCCTTGGTCCGCGCCGACGGCGCCATCATGCTCGGCGACAAGGTCGGCTCGATCCACCGCATCGGCGCGGTGGCCCAGGGCTCCGGCGCCTGCAACGGCTGGACCTTCTGGCACGTCGAGACCAAGAAAGGCCTCAAGCTGATCGACGAGCTGCGCGCCGAGATCCGCTCCGGAATGGCGGCGGGGTAACGCTCCGCTGCGGCTTTTTTCATCCTGCCTTCAACCTGGCCACGGCGTCGCAGCCTGCGAGATGGCAGCCCTGTGATTTTCGCAGTCTGCCGCACCTCGTTTCGCCTTGATCCGTAGCTATACTAGTTACTTCCTTACACCCATACAGGCCGTCATTTTCGGCCGCAGCGAGCCGTCCGATGCGCTCCCAATCCGATTCATTACTGGTGTTGCCACTGCTGCCGATCTTTCTGATCGGCGTGCCCCCCATGCTGCTATTCACCCTGCTGGGCTTTCCCGGCTTCGTCATCCTCGGCGTGCTCCTGATCTGCGTCGGCCTGACCGAGCGGCTGGAAGCGAACAGCGATTTCAACCAGCAGATCATCGTCCACGGCTATGCGCGCCGGTCGGAGCGGATGATTCAGGCGTCGAACTTGCACTCGGCCATTCGTTTCGCAACCATCATCGACCTGGCGGGTGCGGGATTGATCGTTGTCGGGCTGGTGGGCTTTTTCTACCTCGGCTGATCAGCGCGGGTTGCCGTTCTGCTAGGGCCCTTTAGGCCTGACACACAATCTTTCCGTCATTCCGGGCTTTCCGTCATTCCGGGGCTCGCGAAGCGAGAGCCACGATGCGTAATTGCGCATCGGGGAATCCATACTCACGATCGTGGTTATGGCTTCCGGGCCTGCGCCAAGCGGCGCATCCTCGGATGTGCAATTGCACATCGGGGAACGACGCCGAGAAGCTAATAGCCACCCTCACGAACTCGTCGGTTGCACTGCTTCCAAAAATTTGAGCATGGACATGCCGCGCTGCGGTAGGGTCACCCGCGCCCGGCTCGCAACGCTGGCAGGCAAGAAGCAAAAGGGAGTTTTCCAAAAATGCTCAAATTCTATTTCAACGGTTCGCCCAACCCGACCAAAGTCGCGCTCTTCCTCGAGGAATTGGGTCAGCCATTCGAGCCGGTCGCGGTCGACACGCGCAAGGGCGATCAGTTCAAGCCGGAATTTTTGAAGATCAATCCCAACGCCAAGGTGCCGGCGATCGACGACGACGGCGTGCTCGTGTTCGACAGCAACGCCATCCTGCTCTACCTCGCCGAGAAGACCGGTAAATTCCTGCCATCAAACACGCCGCAGAACCGCGCGCAGCTGCTCTCATGGCTGATGTTCGTCGCGACCGGCATCGGGCCCTATTCGGGCCAGGCGGTGCACTTCAAGCACTTTGCGCCGAAGGACCAGAACCACGACTATGCCCATAACCGCTACCAGTTCGAGGCGCAGCGCCACTACGCCGTGCTGAACGATCACCTCGCCGGCAAGAAGTATATGGTCGGCGACACCTACACCGTTGCAGACATGGCGCTGTGGGGCTGGGCGCGGATGGCCGCCTTCGTGATGAACGACGAAGCCGCCGCGAAATACGCCAACGTCAAGCGGCTGGTCGACGAGATATCGGCGCGTCCCGCGGCGGCCAAGGCGATCGCGCTGAAAGACAAGTTCACCTTCAAGGCCGAGATGGACGACGAGGCGCGCGGCAACATGTTCAAGCACCTCTCTACCAAGGCGGCCTGATCCGCAAAAACTGGCCAAAGCAAAACGGCGCCCCTTCAGGCGCCGTTTTCGTTTCAGGCGCAGTTCTTGTTTGACGCGTTTTCTTCACGCGAACCGGTATCCACTTCGCTCGAAAACGCTTTAGTCGATCGCCGCCACCACCTCGATTTCGATCAGCCAGCCCGGCCGCGCCAGGCGGCTGACGACCACGAGCGTGCTCGCGGGCGGCTTTTCCTTGTTCAGGTAGCGGTCGCGTATCGCCCGCATTTTCGGCAGGTCGTCCTGGCTTACCTCGGCGACGAGATAGGTGTTCAGCTTGACGATGTCGGCCATGGTGGCACCGGCCGCTTCCAGCGCGAGTGTGAGGTTCTTGAACACCTGCTCGACCTGAGCCTCGAAATTGCCCTCGCCGACCATCTTGCCGGACGCGTCGGCCGCGACCTGACCCGCCACATAGACCAGCGTGCCCTTGTTGACCTTGGCGATGTGCGAATAGCCCGTCGGCGGCGGCAGCGTCGCCGGGCTGAAGATTTCCTTGCTCATATCGATCTCCCTTTTTTATTTCCGCCAGAACGGCTTGCCGATCTCGCCGCCCAGCTCGGGCCGGCAGAGTCCGATATCCTCTAATTCGCGCGCGCTCATGACAGAGAGTTGACGCCGGGAACGGCGGCGCTCCCGCCAGACCCGGACGAGAGCGATGATAGCCGCGATGACCGCGCGCGTCGAACGCAGGCGTGTTCGCACGTGGCGTTGTTGATGCCGGTCGCCGGCGCAGACACTGCTCAATGCACTAGCCCGCAAGCTTCCGCGCTTGCGGAAACGGCCCGAGCACGCGCTCGCACAGGGCCGAGTCGTTGTACTCACGGATTTCGCGAATCTTGCCGTTCTCGATCCGGTAGATCAGGCAACAATGATTGTCGTAGCGCTCGCCGGCGTGGGTCACCATGTCGCCCCGCGCTTCCACCGCGACCCATTCATCGTCGGCGATGATCCGGAACGGAACGGTGCGGCGATGCTTCAACAGGGAAGAGACATAGCCGTGGAGGTCACGGAGCACGGATTCCTTGCCGTGAAAGGTCTGCGACCACGAGTACTGGCCCGTGACAGTCATGGTGACGTCGTCGGCCAGGGCATCGGCGAACGAAGTCCGATCGCCGGCGGCAACGCCGGCGAAAATTGTCTCCATCAATTTCTTGTTGTCGGCGGCGCTCATGGGCGGCTTCTCCTTTGATCTGATGTTTCAGATCATCGCGCGCAGAGCCACATTCTTCCAATCGATAGAGAATATGATATATATTCGTCTCATGAATTTGAATTCGCTTGACCTCAATCTATTGGTGGCGCTCGACGCGCTGCTGCTTGAAGGCAATGTCAGCCGGGCCGCGATGCGGATCGGGCTATCGCAGCCGGCCACCAGCCACGCGCTACAGCGGCTGCGCGACCTGATCGGCGATCCCTTGCTGGTGCGGAACGGCGCCCGCATGGAGCTGACGCCGCGTGCGCTGGCGTTGCGCGGCCCGCTGGCGCAGGCGCTCGACCAGGTGCGCTCCCTGTTCATATCGGACGATTTCGACGCCGCGCGGAGCGAACGGCATTTTCGCCTGATGATGCCGGATCTCGCGGTCGAGCTGCTGATGCCGCCGCTGATGGAGAAGATCACCGGACTGGCGCCGAACGTCCGGATCGACGTGGTGCCGTGGCGGAGCTCTGCAATCTTAACCGCCGAATTCGCCCGCACCCTCGATCTCGTGATCTCGATCGGCGACGCCTTCCGCGGCTTTCACCGCCAGCGCCTTTACACCGACAGCGATGCGCTGGCGGTGCGCCGCGGCCATCCCGCCGCCGCCAAACTGAAAAAGCGCGACGGCTTCCTCAGCGCGCGGCATGTCGCGGTTGTGATCCGCGGCCAGAGCGAGGATCTGATCGACATCTGGCTGCGGCCCAAGGGCATCGAACGGAAGATCGCGCTGGTCGTGCCCGGCTATATCGAGGCGCTGCACGTCACCGCGCGCACGGATCTGGTGGCCTTCGTGCCGCGCCGCCTGATCGGCGCTTTGTCCAGGCAATTGTCGCTCGTAACCATCACCCCGCCGTTCGATCCCGGGATCGACGAGCAGTTCATGTTCTACCCGACCCGCGCCCAGATGGACCCCGGCTCGATCTGGCTGCGCAACATCATGCTCGGCATCGGCCGCGAGATGGAGCGGGAGAAAAAGAAGGCGGCGTAGGGGCACCCCTCGCGGTCGTCCCGGCGAACGTCGGGACCCATCCGTCGCGGCCTTTGTTGAGGAAGGCAACTGCCAGTGTGCCTTAATGATAGGACGCGGCGTATGGGTCGTAAGTCTCGGTGCCTCGATTAAGATGGGGCGATCGAGGCGGGCGTTGCGGGGTTTATGGGAGGTCGT
>NZ_JAFCLY010000068.1:0-36197 GCF_018130185.1 Bradyrhizobium sp. AUGA SZCCT0182
CGGGAAGCCTCTTGTCGAGCCGACCCTACATCAAGAAGGAGTTCACCCTCTTCATCGACCGTTACATCATCATCTATAACGACGTCGAAGTAGTAGCGGATCATCGCACTCTCCGGTTCGGCGGGAGCGCTATCGGGTCGCTTGCAAGTCTTACACAGCTAAAACGGAATGAACTTAATTAACCGCGCCGTTCCTGGCGGTCTGTTCACTTGTGAACCCTTCGAGTTAGATTTCTTTGCCTTTTCAGCGTTCGTTGGCCCAGGATCAGCGCAGCCATGAGGAAGTCAATTGCCTGCGCGGGTCGATCGCAGCGGGGGTCGAGCTGGCCGCTAGACCGCGCTGCTACCGGCGGGGCTTTATTCGTTAGGGCTTGAGCACCGGAGGAAATCGTTCAGAAAATGGCGCTGCCCGTCCCCACAACGGAACTTTTCCTTAATTTCCCAATTTTGGCTTGGGATAATTAGGAGGACTGGACCAATGCCTCGACCTTGGACGCGCTGGACAGATGAAGATGTTTCAAAGCTCAAGACCATGGCAAAGAAATATCCCGTAGATCAAATCGCTCGGGACTTAGACCGTGGGATTTCTTCTGTTTATACGAAGGCGCACGAACTCGGCATTTCGCTGCGGCGAGTACCAGCATCGCAAACAAATCCATCGGCTCTAGATCCGACTGGCTAAACAGCCCGGTGCCTTCCAGACCCGCGGGCTGTCCACTGGCTCAGAGCGCGAGTTCTAGCCAAGACAGCTCGCCGGTTCACGTCGGCGGGGTTTTTCTTTGATGTTAGGAACGAACCGGCGCCGCAGGAATCGACTCGGCGCTCCCGGTAGTCCCGAGTCCCCTTGGGTCTGCCAACCGGGAGAAAACCCCCTGTGGGTTGCGGCCTTGGTGCGGTGGCGTTCTCCGCGCCGGGGCCGTTTGCGCGATCCAGAGGCCTTTCGAGAACCAAAGATGTTCGAACTGCTCACGAAACGCGATTGGGCGCTGGTGGCTGGAGTTGCAGGGCTAGGGGCTGTAGCTGTTTATTGGATGGCCTTCGCCGACTGATCACGCCGCGGGGGTTCATTTGTGATTTCCACTGTCGCGGCTAACGAAGCTGAATTACGATCAGCTTCGCTGGCCTCTAATATCGATAGACTGAGCCGTTCAGGTTGATACAATTCCGGGTGGCCCTTACCCCGGGCCGCACGCAAGGTGACCCTTAGACTTAGCCCCGCCGGGTGAGGCGGGGCTTTTTCTTTGTTGCCGAACTTATACGAGGCTGACAATGGCGAGAACTAGTTCGGGGCCGAAATCGCTCGATGCCAGCGCGATCAATGTTCCGGCACAGACGGCTAAAATGGCGGTGGCTGTGAGAGCAATCATTTTGAAAATCCCCTGTTGTCAGTGCGAGGAGACTGCTCCGGCTTCGTTTCCGGACGACTGCGTGGGGGAAGGCAATCGGTTTCGTTCACCGAGACGTTATCTTCCGCAGGAATATCGAAATGAGCCGAGCGCTAAGGGAGCGGAACAATTCCTGACCGGATCGCTTTAGTTGTGCACGACCGAATGGATGCCGTCGCCCCCGAGGAGCTTCATTCGAGGAAATGTCGGCCCCAGTGTTCGCCCGCGGCGCACGCTGGGGCCGTTTTCTTTGGAACTCCTGAACGTGCTAAGAATCGAATTCACTCTAAAAATGCCGCTAGAACAGGGTGTAGATGAACGGCGCAACCGCTGTGCCCTTGGTGAGCACCACAAGTCCGCCGAGCACGGTCATCATGATCAGGATCGGCACCAACCAGAACTTCTTTCGGAATCGCAGGAACTGCCAAAGCTCAGCCACGAACCGCATGTCAATCCTTACGAGTCTTGGTGAGCGGCGCGGCTACCGCATACGACGGCGGCGTCGCGAGGGCCGCCGGTTCACGCCGGCAGGCTTTGCGCCATCTACGATCATCATGAATGCAATCGCGGAACAGACCCTCAAAGCCCCCCGCGAGAATTGCGTAGGAAACCCGCCGGGGGCAGTTACCGGCGGGTTTTTCTTTGCTCTTACGAAATTGAAGCCTTGAATCAATACCTACGGTAGCCGCGACGGTAATAGCCGCCCCGGGCATAGGGTCTGCGAACAACAACCGCGCCGCGGCGATATGCGGGGACGGCGCGGACACAACCGCGGGCGCCGCAGACCACCGCCACGTTCTCGATGTTTGACGCGCCTGATCCCAAAGGAGCAACCGGCATCGCCGAGGCCGGTGCCGCCGAAAGTGCGGCCCCGCCAAGAGCGGCCAGGGCGACGATGATGGCAAAGCGAATTTTCATTGTAGGTTCCTCCCATAAGGTTAGTTCGCGGCAAGCCTAGAAGTTCCTGTATGAATGAAGCCTGATCGCCGTTCTCAACACTTCGTCTAAAGGTCGTGAAATCCCGTTTCTAATGTCGCCCGGCGAACAGACACCAGTATTCGCCAAAGCTTCAATTGGCCTTGTTTCAGCACCTGCAAATTACTCATCGAGTGAGCCCGGCCTGGTTGCCGGGCTTTTCGTTGCGGGGACGCTTGGGGCGTTTTTGGAACTCTTGAGCGGTCTAAGAATCGATTCTGCGCTCCCGGTGACTCCTCAGCCTCGAACCGGGAGAAAACCCCCGTTGGGTTGGCGGCCTTTGGTGCAGCGTGGCGTTCTCCGCGCCGGGGCCGTTTGCGCCTATCAGACACCTCCATCAGCGCTCGTCATTGCCACTTGTTCCCGAACTAGGGGTACTTCGAACTAGTTTTGAACGATCAAAACGAGTTGCGGTAAGTTGGCAGAACCCGCTGGCAACCGCCGTTGCCATGCGGTATGGCGGCCCCAGTTGCATCGCCAGGCGCGCTGGGGCCGCCGCCTCCGAGACGCAGGCCCCCGTTCCAAATGGACTAGGAACGTGCCGCTTTTTCCCAACTTTCAGACTGGAGTTTCAATGGAGTGTGTCGATGGGCAGGCGTTGGACTGACGAAGATATTCGGGACCTTAAACAACTGGCGCAGCAACACCCTATTCCGAAAATTGCGGAGATTATGAACCGAACGGTGGGCGGTATCGTTTTCAAGGCTCATAAACTGAAGGTCTCGCTGAGAAGCCGCAATCAGGACAAATGCGAGAATTTCGTGCGTCGATCCAAGAGCCGCGGGTTTTGAGTTGGCCAATTAGCTGGGTCATCCATCAGGAGAACGCATCCTTGGCCCGCAGCATGGCGGGAGAGGCGGGGTTTTTGACCTTTACCCAGTTGGGTGACCGACCAGGCCTATACGGTCGGTCGTCTAGCTTTGACACGAGGCCCTCCAGGCCCATGAGACAGGCATGCCGGAATAGCTCTGGCCCGATCTCGCCGCGCTCGAAGTCTGAGATGAAGATGCCGTCCACACGCCGCGCAAGCAGCCGGGCGAGGTTGGTCTTCCTCATGGTGAGCGGCAGCTTCCGAATATCTGCTCCGTCGCTCACGAGCATATCGAAGGCATAGAGCTGCACCTCATCGTTATGCTTCCGGGAATGAAGTCCATCGAAGTCGGAGATCCCATCGACGCCGAGCAGCACCGCTTCACCATCCAGGACGAACGACGTTGACCGGATGCGCAGCGCGGCCTCCGTGATCAGCGGATATTTGTCGCTCCAGTCGAAACCGTTCCGTGTGAACAGGCGCACGCGCTTGCCCTCGCGGTGCACGATCAGCCGATAGCCGTCATGTTTGACCTCGTGGAGCCAATTCTTCGAAGTGGGGACCTTGGTGGCGCGGGTCGGAATGCAGGGTTCGAAAGCACTGGTACGCATCCGGCTTAGATAGGCGAGGGCGCCGAGAATGCGAATCACACTCACGGATCAAGGCAAACGAGCTGAAATGGAAACGGCCCCAGCATCACATCTGGGGCCGCGAACCGCCAACTAGGGGTTTTACTTCTCAGGAGGGGGGAAGCGTTCCGCGAAGCTGTTGAATGACTCTTTGTCGCCGGTATCGTTCCTACACGACAACCAGCGGATAACAGTCAGCGCCAGATCGCACGTTTGTACAGTGGTTTGTGCACTGCGGTAACGATGTATAAATAATGCAATTATATCAACACATTAGATTAGTCTATGCGGAATCGGTGTCCCCGTTGCCGCCCGGTATCTTTTCCTCGCTTCCGAATGAGGCTGAGTTTTGTCCGTTCAGACGCAAAACCGGCTATGCCGGGCGCGGACCTGAGCGGTTAGCCCGCAATACGGAATAAGGGTTCCTTATGGTAGGGCCGGTATGAAAACATCCCGGGCGGCCGCTCGATGGTTCAGCCGTCGCCCGGTTTGATCATGCCGGATCGGTCAGAGCACGTCCTGATTGATGACGTTCTGACGCAACGGATCGCCGTCGAGAACGCTCAGGATATTGCGTGCGGTCTGTTCGCTCATGCGATCGACGGCTTCCCTGGTCACACCGGCGACGTGGGGTGCGAAGATGACGTTCGGAAGCGCGAACAGCGAATGGCCGGCGGGTGGCGGCTCCTGTTCGAACACGTCGAGACCGGCGCCGGCAAGTTTGCCGGACACCAGCGCGTCATGCAGCGCGGGTTCGTCGATGATGCCGCCGCGTGCGGTATTGATCAGATAGGCGGTCGGCTTCATCCGCCTCAAGCGCGCGGCATTGATCATGCCGACGGTCTCCGGGGTCTTCGGGCAATGCAGGCTGACGAAGTCGGCGCGCGGCAGCGCCGCGTCGAGATCGGTGACTGGCTCGCAGCCGGCGGCCTTGATGTCGGCCGCGGGCTTGTAGGGATCGAAAACCAGCACGTTCATTTCCATCGCCTGGCAGCGCTTGGCGGTGCGGGTGCCGATGCGGCCGAAGCCAACAATCAGCACGGTCTTGCCATAGAGGTCGTAGGGCAGCATGCCGAGCCGGCTCGGCCATTTGTTGTCCCTGACGATGGAGTGCATTTCCACCGCGCGTTTTGCCAATGTCAGCATCATGAACAATGCGCACTCGGCAACGGAGGGCGAATTCGCGGTGCCGGCGACCATCAGCGGCACCTTGCGGCGGCTCAACGCCGGCACATCGACGGCATCAAAGCCGACGCCGATCCGGGTCACCACCAACATGTCCCTGGAAGCTTCCAACTCCGATTCGCCGAACCGGGTGCCGCCGAGGGCGACACCATGGACCGGCGCATGCTCCTTGAGCTTGGCCTGGAAATCCGGTTGCGAGATCATGTTGGGGAATTCGACGAGTTCGATATCCTCGCGTGCGTCGAGCAACACGCGCCCCTGCTGTGACATCGATTCCGTGACGAAGATTTTCTTCTTGTTGGTCGCCATTTCCTGCCCTTGGGTGACTGTTGTCTCCGCCGTCAAATGACGGCGCCGCTCACCTCGTTTAGCAGGTGCATATTGTTGAGGTCCACTGCCAATCGGAGCGGGGCGCCATCCTGTGCGCCGGCGTTGGGATTGACCCGGCCGCAGACCTGCGTGCCCTCGAGCGCGAAGTAGATCAGCGTCTCCATTCCCATCGGCTCGGTAACGTCGAGCGTGGCATCGAAGTTCTCGACGCCGGTTTCCGGATGCGGGCTGGCTTCCGTGATGTGCTCGGGCCGCAGTCCCAGCAGCAGCTTGTCGGTCCGCGACACGTTTTGGTATCTGGCAGCGCGCGCCGGCGGCAGCGGAAAAGCGAGACGGTCGGTGATCCGGGCGTGCAGCTTGCCGCCGGATTCCTCGAGCCGGCAAGGAATGAAGTTCATCGCCGGCGAGCCGATGAAGCTCGCGACGAATTTGGTGGCGGGATTGTGATAGAGCTCGTTCGGTGTTCCGATCTGTTCGATGCGGCCATGGTTCATCACCACGACCCGGTCGGCGAGCGTCATCGCCTCGACCTGGTCGTGGGTAACGTAAACCGTGGTGGTGCGGACCTTCTGATGCACCTTCTTGATTTCGATCCGCATCTGGACGCGGAGCTTGGCGTCAAGGTTGGACAGCGGCTCATCGAACAGGAACACCTTGGGGTTACGCACGATGGCGCGGCCCATGGCGACGCGCTGGCGCTGACCGCCTGACAGCTGCTTCGGCTTGCGGTCGACGAGTTCGACGATGTCGAGCATGCGCGCGGCTTCGTCGATCCGGGTCTTGATCTCGGCCTTCGGATAGCGCTTCAGCCGCAGCCCGAACGACATGTTTTCCGCGACCGTCATGTGCGGGTAGAGCGCGTAGTTCTGGAACACCATGGCGATGTCGCGGTCCTTTGGCGGCACGTCGTTGACGACGTCGCCTCCGATCATGATATCGCCGTCAGTAATGTCCTCTAGCCCCGCGATCATCCGCAGCGTGGTCGATTTTCCGCAACCCGACGGGCCCACCAGCACGACAAACTCATGATCGGCGATATCGAGATCGATGCCACGCACCGCCTCGACGTCGTCGTACTTCTTGACAACCTTGCGCAACGTCACGTCAGCCATGAGTTCAACCCTTTGTCGCACCGGCGGTCAGGCCGGCAATGTAATAGTCCATCAGGAACGCGTAGATGATCAGCGGCGGCGCGGCGCCGAGCAGGGCGCCGGTCATGATCTGGCCCCACGCGAACACGTCGCCCTTGATCAAGGTCGTGACGATACCGACCGGCAGCACCAGTTGATCCGTCGATGTCGTGAAAACCAGCGGATAGAGAAACTGCGCCCAGGAAACCGTGAAGGCGAAGATGGTCGCGGCGATCAGGCCGGGCAGGGCGACGGGAATGAAGATCCGCGTCAGCGTCTGGAACCAGGACGCGCCGTCGATGATCGCGGCCTCGTCGAGCTCCTTGGGGATGGAGGCGAAGTAACCGATCATGATCCAGGTGCAGAACGGCACCGTGAGCGTCGGATAGATCACCAGCAGCACGTACCATTTGTTGATCAGCTGGATCCCGGTCAGGTCGCCAAACGCCACGAACATCTTGAACAACGGGAGAAACAGCAGCGTTTCCGGAATGAGGTAAGTCAGGAAAACCCCAGTCGCAAGCGTGGCCGAGCCCCAGAACCGCATCCGCGCCAGTGCAAAAGCCGCGGGCACGCTGATCAGCATGGTGATGGTCACGACGAAGATCGAGACCAGCGCCGAGTTGCGGAAGAAGGTCAGGAACTGGTTCGATGTCAGCAACTCGACGTAGTTCGACAATGTCGGATGGTAAACCCACCACGGGTTCGTCGCCGCGGAGATTTCGGCGCTGGTCTTCAGCGACGTGATTACCATGTAGAGCGGGGGCACCAGCGCAAAGACCGCGAACAATGTAAGGAAGAAGTACGACCATCGCAGCGCCCAGGTGCGGTCGCGGCTCATGCTGCGCAGCTTGACGGGGCGGGTCGGGGCGGCCTTGTCGATCACGACGGTGCTGGTCATCAGGATTCATTCCCGCGTTTGTTGATGTCGCGCAGGATGAAGACTGCCGCGATTGCGAGGATCGGCACCATGAACAGCGAGACGCTGGCGCCGAGTGGAATGTCGCCGCCCTCGATACCGATGCGGAACGCCCAGGTGGCGAAGACATGGGTACGGTCCAGCGGGCCGCCGGCGGTCAGGATGCGCACGATATCGAAATTGGCGAAGGTGACGATCACCGAAAACAGCGTCGTGATCGCGATGATGTTGCGCATCATCGGCAGCGTCACGTACCAGATGCGCTGCCACCAGTTGGCGCCGTCGATGGCCGCGGCCTCATAGAGCTGATCGGGCACCGACTTCAGCGAAGCCAGATACATGATCATAAAGAACGGGGCGCCGAACCAGATATTCACCAGGATAACCGAGAATCGGGCCCAGCCGGTCTCGCCGGTCCACGGAATCCGGTCGACGCCGACGCCGGCCAACAAATAGTTGAAGGCGCTGTACGACGGATCGAACAGCCACAGCCACGCCAGCGTGCTCATGGCCGGTGGGATGACCCAGGGCACTAGCAGCATGCCGCGCCATTTGCGCTGCCCCTTGGCCGGAATGTTGTGGACGAAGTGGGCCACGATGAAGCCGATCAAGGCCTTGAAGAAGACGGCGGTGATCGCGAAAATGCAGGATTGCTCGACCACCAGCCAGAAGGTTTCCCGCTTGAACAGGAACTGGAAGTTTCCGAGCCCGATGAAGCGCTGCATCGACTTGTTCAGGGTGGCCAGATGCAGCGAGTAGAAGGCGGGATAGATGACCAGCAGCGAGATCAGCAGGATCAGCGGCAGCGTCATCAGGAAGGCTGCGGTCGACTTGCGCTTCAGGGCGGTTCGTAAACTGGCGCGCTTGCGCGCCGTTCGCGGAGCGGCGTTACGCTCAATCGCGACATCAGCCATGATGCATCTTCCTCGCGAGTTTCATTTCAGAGCAGGGTGGTTTCCTCGTCGAGAAGCCGGCGCCGCGCCGGCTCCCATCGTGTCGGCAGGCGGATGCACGCCGCCACGGCCCAAGATCCAACCAAGATCCGACGGGCCGCGGCGACGAAATCGCCTCAGCTACGCATGAAGCCTTCGAGTTCGCCTTCCGCCCAGGCCAGCGTCTTCTCCATGGGCTCGCCCCGGTAGAAGCGCACGCACATCTTGGTGAGCGTCGCCTGGGTGTAGATCTGCTGGGCGACCTTGGGCGGCGCGGGCGACGCCGAGATCGAAAGCAGCTGGTGCTTGTGCGGATTCGGATAGTGGTAGAGCGTGCCCTTCGGCGGACCTTCCTCGGCCCATGTCTTCAGGGTCGTCAGTTTCTCGAAGGCCGGCAGGTCGTAGCCACCGCTCGCCGCCACCATTTTCTCGACCGCATCCGGCTGCGACAGACGCGTCAGCACGCTCTTTGCCGCCTCCTTGTTCTTGGAGAAGCTCCAGACGCTCCAGAAGTAGGGCAGGAACGGCGCGAAGCGGCCCTTCGGACCGACCGGGAAGCCGTGGGTCCAGCATTGCTCCGCGATCTGCGGCGCATCGCGCCTGGCGACGGCCCACGCGCTCGGCGGGTTCATGATCAGGGCGCCTCTGCCCGAGACCAGCCACCTGTTGTTGGAGCCGTCGTCCCATGACGGCGCGTCCGACGGCAGGAAAGCCATCAGCTTTTTGTAATACTCGAGCGCCTGCCGCACGTTGTCGTTCTTGACGACGACGTTGCCCTTGGCATCGACGACCTCTGCCCCGAAGGCCAGGAAGAACGCCCCGACGGTATCGACGGAATCGCTGGTTTCGCCAAGACCGATGCCGAAGGGAACGCCGCCCTTGTGACAGGCCTCCGCCGCCTTCAGGAATGTGTCCGTGGTCCAGCCATCGGCTTTCGGCGCCGAACCTGCCGGGTACATCGCCTGGACGTCGATGCCGGCGTGCTGCTTCATCAGATCGATGCGCGAGCAGGGGCCCTTGATCTGGCTGCCGACGCAGGCCGGAACGCCCAGCCATTTGTTGCCGGCCTTGCCGAGATACTGGACGGTGCCGTTGACTTCGCCGTTCTGCTTGATGAGCCCCTCGACCACATCATTCATCGGCTCGAGCAATTCCGCCTGGGCGTGCGGCCACCAGGTCGGCATCGCCAGAATGTCATGGCCCGCCTTCGCCTGGGCTTCGGCGGCGATCGTCAGGAGGTTCTTGTTACCCTGGCTCGGAATGTAGTCGATAGTGACCTCGACCTTTTCCTTCTCGGCCCACTCATTGACAATATCGGTAGAAGCCTTGTTGGCGCCGGGTACCCAATGGTCCCAAAATCCGATCGATAGCTTGCCGGCGGCGTGCGCGCCGCGCACGTAGGGTGCGGTCACGAGTGCAGCCGATGATAGCGCTGTCGCAGCGATGAATTGGCGTCGAGTAAGCTTCTTCCGTGTCATGGCGTTCCTCCCTGGATGGGCCAATCGGATGTGAAGAAATTCCCGTTCTTGCTTTTTTATTCGGCTCCGTTCGGGCGCCGCGGATTTTTCATTATTGACGATCAGAGCAGAATTGCCAGCGTCTGTCGAGAAATCACGTAGGCGCTGTCCTAGAACTAACGTTGCGTGCAGATCGAAGGCAGCGACGACCGTTAGCCCGTTGTCTACCGCTCATTGCTGACTCATGGCGCGGAATATTGCGTTGCACATATCGAACTCAGCGGAGGGGGTGAGGATGTGAAATAGCGCCGCAGGTTCCCCTACCGCGTGTCCAAATTGGGATACGCCGCCGTTTTCATCACCGGGATGGCTGGGCGCGGCAGGTAGACTCGCGCGGCGCGAAAACGATAAAATCGGATTCGGCCGCGGTCCTTGGCCCAGCACCACCACGCCGGAAACTCACGATCGACCATGGAGACCAGACAATGACCAGCCCGACATCGAAGCTGCGCGCGCGGCTCAGACTGTGCGCAGCCCATGGGGTGGCCGCCCTTATGCTGTTTAGCGCGTCGCTCACGGTGGAGGCACAGGTGGTTGAGGGGGTCCAAAAGGGCGCCCGGGAGGGGAACAAGGCGGCCGGACCGGTCGGCGGCGTGCTTGGCGGCGCTATCGGCGGTGTCGTGGGGGTGGTGACCGGTGTGACCGGCGTCCTCACCGGCGGCGCACAACAGCAACAGCAGCAAGCGGCCCCGGCGAAGGGTGGCAAACAGGGCGATACCGCAAAGCAGGACGATGCCGCAAAATCCGGCAAGGCGGCCAAGGGGACTAAGACGGCAGCAAGACAGCCGCAGGTGCTGACCCAGACCGGTGCACCGCAAATGACGGCCGAACAGATCGTCGCCAACAGCGACGCCAATATCGAGCGCATCAAGAAGCAATTGAATCTGACGCCCGAGCAGGAGAAGAACTGGTCCGGCTTCAACAGTGCGATGCACTATCTCGGCCATAATGGCGCCGATCGCCTCAATCTGCGTATTGCGCGCGCCAAACGCGATCCGCCCGACGACATCATCGAGCAGATGCGGAACGAGGCCCAATTTCTCAATGACCGCGCGGTGGACCAGCGCAATGTGGCCGATGCCGCCGAGCCTTTATTCGCAAGCCTGGACGAGAAGCAGAAAAAGATCTTCATCCAGGAAATGGTCAATCTGAGCCACGAGCGCGGGCTGGATTAGCGCGCGATCCCCGACGCGTTCGCATGAGAACGTCATCCGCCCCGGATCAAGTCCGGGGCCGGCTTCCGCACGACAAAGGGGTATGCCCCGTGGGCGAATAGCCGGGCACGCATGCCCTGGGGTAGGTGAAAGGCGAGGCACCCGGCTATCCTGCCGCAGCGGCGCGGCGGGTTCCAATCGCCACGCAATGATGAAGAAACCCTGACGGGATCGCGCCCGACTGATGGCTGACTTGCGGCCTTGTCGGGAACCGCTAACGCAAAGCCGAAATCAAAAAGCCGGAATTAAAACAAGTTCGGCCAGCGCCGGGGCTGGCCGAATAGTCGAACGTTGCTCGCGGCGGTGGCCGGTTACGCCTTCGGGAAGTTCAGCTCCACACCGACGCCGTCGGGATCGTAGAGAAAGAATTGCGTATCACCGGTTCGCGGCACGATGCTCTCCCGGAATTTTACGCCTTTGGCCTGCAGACGCTTGCGCACGCCATCGACGTCAGTCGCAGCAAAGGCAATGTGGTCAAGCCGCCCGGTGTCCTCGTATTTCTTCTCGGTGCCGCGCACCACGATGCCCTCGCGCGGCGGACGCGTACCCATCAGGTGCACGGTGGCGGTGCCGCCGGAGTAGAGCCAGTAGCCGGGGAAACCGAGCGGCGGACGGTCGCCGTTCTCCAGTCCAAGCACGTCGCAGTAGAAGTCCTTGGTGCGTTCGAGATCGGAAGGTTCGATGGTGTAGTGCTGTAATCCGCCAAGTCCCATGGTTTGTTCTCCTTAGACAAAGGTGAGATCGACATCGACGCCCATCATCCAGGCGCCGACGGTTTCAAAATGTCTGATCTGGCCTTGCAGCTGCTGGGTCACGGTGTGGATGTCGCGAAAGCGGCGCTCCAGCGGGTGGCCTTCGAAGATTGCGGTGGCTCCCGCCGCGTTGTAGGCGAAGTCGACCGCCTCGCGTGCCTTGTGGATGGCGTTGGTGGCGGCCATGCGGACGGTGATGCGCTGCGCGACGGTGATGCTGGCGCCGGCGACGAGGTCCTTCCAGATTTCGGCCATCGACTGCAGCACGAAGCCGCGTGCCGCGCGCAGATTGACCTCGGCCTGGGCGAGGCCGGTCTGGACCACGGCGTTGTCGCGCAAGATGCCTTTGGCGCCACGCGGCACCTTGTTGCGCGCCACCTCGACGAAATCATCGAGCGTGCTTCGGGCGATGCCGCAGGCGACGGCGGCAAAGCCGACCTGGTAGCAAGTGCCGGCCCCCATGCGATAGAGCGGGCCGCCTTCGCGGCATTCCCGGTCGAATTCACGGGTGATGGAATGCTCGGACCTGACGAAGAAGTCATTCAGCGCGAACTGGTCGCTGGCGGTGCCGCGCAGGCCGACCGTGTTCCAAATGTCGGTCCATTCGACGTCCTCGGTTCGCACCAGCATGGTACGCTCCAGCGGCATACCGCTGGCTTCCAATCGGGGAGTGCCATCCGCCGCAAAGATCGGACAATGCGCGCCGAGCCAGGTCGCGTGCCGACCACCGGAGGCAAAGGCCCACACGCCGGTGACCCTGTAGCCGCCCTCGCATTCGATCGCGCGGACCTTGGGCCCGGGACCCCAGGCCAGCACCGCGCGCGGATCCCCGAAGATCGCGCGCGCCACCGGCAGATCGAGATAGGCCGCCGACATCGCACAGCCGCCGGCCTGGCTGAGGCACCAAGCCGTGGATGCATCCGCCTTGGCGATGGTTTCAATGACATGGAAGAAGGTGATGGGATCGGTTTCGATCCCGTTGGTCGAGCGCGGCAGCAACAGACGAAACAGCTGCGCGTCGTGCAGTCTGTCGAGCAACGCCGGCGGCAGCCGGCGCTTATTCTCAATGTCGTTTCCGGCCGCCGCCACCTCGGGACGAACGGCCTCGGCACGGGCGATGATCGCCCGGTCGCCGGCAAGATCGGCAGCAGTCACGATCAAATTATCCAAGCCTCCATCGACGCCTTGTGTTCATGACGATGCCTGCCGAACTCTCGCCGTCGACATATTCAGCCCGTCGGCCAGTTCCTTGTCGATCTGCTCGATCGACTTGCCCCTGGTCTCGAAGCCGATGAAATAATACACGATGCCGGCCATCAGGAACCAGCAGCCGAGATAGACGAACGCCGCCGGAATTTGAGTCAGCGGCACGTCGGGCTTGAGATAGTTGTTGGAACCCACGATCAACGCAAGCCCGACCGGTCCGATGATCTTGCCGATGCCGCCGAAGCCATAGGCCGACCCCATGCCGGTGGTTCGCAGATGCGAGGGCCAGACCTCGGCCGCATAAGGCCCGACGATGGCAAACCCGCCATCGGCAAAGAAGAAGGTCACCGCCAGGATCAGCCAGAACGCCGACAGCCCAAACAGCGTGGCATCGTAATTGTAACCGGCGACGATGGTCAGGACTCCGGCGCCGAGGCCCAGCAGTCCACCTGAGGCGCGCCGTCCCAACGCTTCCGAGAAATAGGAGAAGGAGAGGCGGCCGATGAAGCCGCAGACGGTGTGCAGAATCATCATCTTGGCGGCTTCCTGCGGCGACACCTTCAGCAGCAGCACGAACAGCGACGGCGCCCAGAGCGTGAGGCCGTAGACGCCGGTTTGCGCGCCGGCATTGCCGAGCCAGGACACCAGGAGGCTGCGTCGATATTTGAACAGGTCGAACCAGCTCGTCTTGACGACCGGTCCGGCATCGGCGGCGCTTGGCAACGGCAGGGCTGAAGGCTCCATCTGCAGCGCCCAGGCGAGCGACTTCCGCGCTTCCTCGTAGCGGCCCTGGCGGCACAGCCAGCGCGGGCTCTCCGGAACCCAGATCCGAACCAGCAAGACCAGCAGCGCCGGCAGTACGCCGATCGCAAACAACAGCCGCCACTGGTCGCTGCCCATCAAGGCGCCCATGACCGCGCCGAGGCCGACGCCGAGCGGGATGACGCAGGTCACGAGCCCACCGACCCAGCCGCGCTTGGAGGAGGGCATGAATTCCTGCACCAGCGGTAGATCCACGCAATACAAGCCGCCGACGCCGGTGCCGACAAAGAATCGCATGATGGCGAGATAGACCCAGCCATTATCGGGGGTGAAGTAAAGCAGGCCGGTGGCGATCGAAAAGTTCAGCACGGTGCCGATGAACACCATGCGGCGGCCGATGCGGTCGGCAAGCCAGCCCCAGACGTAAGCGCCGATGATCGCGCCGATGCCGGAACTCATCAATACGAAGGCCGATTGTCCGAAGGTCAGCTTCCAGAGGCCGATCAGGAAGGCGAGCACGAAACCGATCAGGAAGTAGTCGAAGAACTCAAGTGCGTCGCCTATGATGGCTGCGGTGAGGATTTTGATCTGGTTGCCGGTCAGCGTCGTCCGGCGATCGCATTGCGGTGCACACACGCCATTTGCTTAAGGTTTCTCGGGTAGTTAGATAGGTCGAGCGATATCCACGGCCGGAGCGCATGGAAGAAAAGCGAAAATATCCGCGAACCGAGATCGAGGAGCCCGCCTATGTCTCATCAGGCGGCTCCGTGATGCGTTGCGTGGTGAGGAATATTTCGCTCGAGGGTGCGGCGATCGACGTCGAGAACCCTGCATTCGTTCCGCAGCACTTCCGCCTCGTGATGGCGAAGGATTCCTCGATCGTTCATGAGTGCCGGGTCGCCTGGATCAAGAAGAACCGGATCGGCCTCACGTTCATGAATGTCGTACAGAAACCGCCGGAATGAAGTGACGCGTCACTCAATCCTGAGCTTCGCGTCACGTACCACTTTGCCCCATTTTTCCATTTCCAGCTTGATACGGGCGCCGAACTCCTCCGGCCGGTTTGCGACCGGCTTGAATCCGAGCGCGGTCAGGCGCTCCTTCACGTCTGCCTGCCCGACTGCCTTGGCTATTTCGCGATAGAGCAGATCGACGATTTCTTTCGGCGTTCCCGCCGGCGCAAGGATGCCCGTGATGGTGTCGGCTTCCTGATCCTTGATGCCCTGTTCGGCAAAGGTCTGCACTTCAGGCAACTGGGTCGCGCGCTCGCTTGCGGCAACGCCGAGCGCGCGCAATTGGCCGGCCTGCACCGCCGAAAGGGCGGGCGGCAGCGCGGTGAAAGCGATCGGCGTGTGCCCGCCGACGGTTGACTGGATCGCAGGCGCTGCGCCGGTAAACGGCACGTGCACCAGGTCGAGGCTGAACGCCAGCCGAAACAGCTCGCCCCCCAGATGCGGCGTCGAACCGACGCCGGGGCCGGCAAAACCGTACTTGCCGGGATTGTCACGGATCAGCTGCACCAATTCCGGAAGCGACTTGGCCGGCACCGACGGGTTGACCACCACCACGTTCGGGGAAACCGCGACCAGCGTCACCGGCGCGAAATCCTTGACCGCGTCGTACGGCACCTTGGCGTAGAGGCTGGGATTGACCACAAAGCCGGTGCTGACGACCATGAGAGTGTAACCATCGGGGGTCGCGCGGGCGACCTGGCCGGACGCGGTGTTGCCGCCGGCGCCGCCGACATTCTCCACAAAGAATTGCTGACCGAGCGCATCGGAGAGCTTTTGCGACACCATCCGCGCGATCACGTCGGTCGGGCCGCCGGCGGGAAACCCGACAACCACGCGCACCGGGCGGTTCGGATAGCCCTGTGCCGAGGCTGTCGGGACGGCCCCCAGCAGCAGCGCGGCAGCGAGCAAGATTTGCAGAACGGCCGCCATGACGCCCCCCGGATTTTATGTTTGTTGACGCCATCATCAACGACGGCGCGCCGCAGAACAAGGGGGAGGTGTGGAGCGGCGCAGTCGTTATTTCTTCAGCAGCGGCTTGATCCGCTCTTCGAGTTCCTCGAACGACATCGAGCCTTTCAGCCGCTCACCGTTGAGGAAGAAGGTCGGCGTTGAATCGACCTTGAGCGTTTCATGGGCGTATTTCTGATCCGCCGCGAGCTTGTCGAGCATCGCCTGATCCCTCTCGCAAGTCGTCACGTCCTGTTCGCTCATCCCGTTCAGCTTGCCGACGAAGTTCAGCGTTTCCTTGGTCTGCGCGATCAGTCGGCCCTGCAGCTTGAACAAGGTCTCGATGACGCCGAAATATTTTTCCGAATCGTTCCTGGCGATGCAGCGCGCCAGCATCGAGGCCGCCGCAGCCGCGACATCGAGCGGGAACTCGCGGAACACGAAGCGGACCTTGCCGGTGTCGATATATTTGGAGCGCAGCATCGGAAAGACGTTCTCGCCGAAGGCGGCGCAATGCGAGCAGCTCATCGACGCGTATTCGGTGATGGTCACCGGCGCCTTCGGCGATCCGATCGCGATGTCCGGCAGCGACACCGGCCTGGCGACAGCCGCCGCCATCGCGCTCTGGGCGACGGCGGGGCCTGCGAAAAACGGCGCGGTGGAAGCGAGCAGGGCGACAAAAGCGATGCAGCGAGGGGCGTTCAACGGGCTATTCCAAATTGATGGGCGGGGAGAGTCTATCCGGTTCTTCCGTGTCTGAAATTATCTATATTCTTCAACAAGCAAAGACGAAAGCCGGATGAGTCACAGCAGCAATCGGTCCGCGTGGAGCTGCGCGCCGTCATGGCCGCCGCCAAAATCCCTGGTCAGCGCTTCGTCGCCGATGCGTGCATCAAGCGTCCTGACGTTGATGGAGTGGCTGCAAACCTCTCAGGGTTTACTGCTGCGGAGGTTTCGACACTTCCCGGAACTTCCGACCTCACCGGCCTTGCCGTCGATCTCGGTGACGGGAGCGACACGGTATCCCTTGCCAACGGCATCAATTCACTTAGCGCCATCGGTATTGAGAACCTGAACGGCAGCGACTTCGGTGGCACGCCGAGCGACGATACGCTGACGCTTCTCAACACCGTGTCGGGCCTCAATGTTCACCTGGGCGACGGCAGCAATACGTTGGGCAACTTGTTTGGCGTCAACGTCGTCAACGGTAGTGCGTCCACTGATACCCTGACGATCTCAGGACAAGCGGGCGGCACGTTCGATCTCGGCGATGGCACCGATACCGTGACGTTCAATACAAACGTCTTCAATACGACGGTACTCAACGCCGAAAACATCAACGGCAGCTCGACTTTCGACGAGATTATCATCGGCAACACGTCGGGCAACACGACGATCACCGCGGGCGGGGGCGCCGATTGGGTCACGGCCAGCGCTGGTGATGACAATGTCCGCTTCACCAGCACGGCGGATTCGGCCGCGGGCGCGGGTGACACGGTCTATTACTTCGATGCCAACGACGACACCTTCAACTTCTCGGGTATCAGCGTTTCGGGTGGCCACATCGAGTATGTCGACAGCGGGGCTTTTGTTAGCGGTAGCCAGGCTTCGGCGCGCCTGCAGAACTTCGGTCCGGATAACGACTTGCTCCAGATCGACACCAATGGTGACGGGACAGCCGATATGGACATCAGCCTGCAGAACTACACGGGCACGCTGAATAACAACCACTTCCTGCTGAACTAAGGGAAGTCGGCGCACATCACGCAGCTAGATCCGGAAGCCGCGCGCCAAGCGCGGCTTCTTCGCATTCCGCAACTGGGGCGCCGCCGTCTGCTGGGTTTTTGAGTTGGCGAATCCCGATTTTTCGATGCCGCGCGAGTGTGCGCCGCGTGAGAAATGAGGTGATCTGATCGTGCGCCGAATGAGAATCGACGCCGTTCGAAATCTCGCCGCCACCGACATTAACGATCGACAGGTCTGCCTGAACGCCGCCGGGCCGAACATTCCCAAGCATTGAAATCCGCTTGCGGCGCTGTCGCTATAAGCAGCTGATTTGTATCACTATTCCAAAATTCTCTGATGGCATTTGGCTCGACCGTAGCAAGTGCGCAGCATGCCACATCAGTGCGCACTCGTGTCGGGCCTACCACGCATCCGCGCCGAAATTAGCCATCGGTGCTCATTCTCCCATCGCCGCTATGTTCGGTGTGGGGAACGCGGTATTGTTGCTGGGTAAAGAGGCTAATTGCTAATTTCCGGTTACCGAATTGCGGCATTGCCTAAAATTTATGTCTGGTGTTTCGGAAGGTTTTTAAATGCGCAAGATTTCGTTGTTCCTGGCATTTTGCGGTATCGCATCTGTCGTAGCCGGCCCGGCGTATCCACAGGGCACGCCCAAGCAGAAGGCAGTGCCGGCGCCAAGGCCAGCAACCCAAGCCGAGGCGACGGTACCAGCAGTGGCGGCGGCCGATGAAAAAGCCGCCAAAGCGATCGATGGATTCCGTTCTTCGAAATTCGGCATGAACGAGGCGGATGTCCGCGCGGCGATCACCAAGGATTTCGGCGTCAAGCCGGATGCGATCAAGTCGCAGGACAATCCGGCCGAACTGACCCGCAGCGTATTGCTGGCCGTTCCGGACCTGCTGCCGAGCGGCGGGATCGCCGAAGTATCCTACGTGTTCGGCTACAAGTCGAAGACGCTCATTCAGGTCGGCACGGTCTGGTCGAAAGGGACGGATCCGGCGATGACGCCGGAGAAGCTGTTCTCGAATGCCAACATTCTCCGCGCCCACTTCCTGGGCGAAGGCTTCAAGCCCGATACCATCGCCGTCAACACGCCCGTCGCCGGCGGCGTCCTGATGTTTCGCGGCAGCGATGCCAAGGATCGATCGGTGATCCTGCTGCTGCAGGGAACGTTCGAGACGAAGGAGAACAACCAGCGGATCCTGACCCCCACCGGCCTGCTGCTGTTCTATGTGGCCGACACCAAGAGCCCCGACGTCTTCAAACTCCCGCCCGGTCAGTTCTGATGTCGTCTCGCTCCGGATCAACCCGACGCATGGCCGCCGGTCGCTCGCTCTTGTCACCAGCGAAGGTGAGCTGACATGCGTATGCCGCTCTCAGCCAGAAGCGAGGGTGGTTTGACGTTGCGCAGGTTCTCGCGCCTGCGTTTCGTCTCGTTGATCTGCATTGCGCAGATGACGATCCTGCCGTTGCTCGGCACTGGCCTTCGGGCGCAGACGGCCAACGTGATCATTCCCGACGGTCGCACGGGAACGAGCCTGCAGACGTCGGGCAATGTCACCAACATCACTACGACCACCGTATCCGGCGCCAACGCGTTCAACTCGTTTTCGCAGTTCGGCGTGGGGCAGGGCAACACCGTCAACCTGCAGGTGCCCAACGGCAGCCAGAACCTGATCAATATCGTCCGGGACGCGCCGGCTTACGTCAACGGCACGCTCAACTCCTATTCGAACGGCAAGATCGGCGGCAACGTCTACTTCGCCGATCCTTACGGCTTCGTGGTCGGCAAGACCGGCGTCGTCAATGTAGGCAGCCTGAACGTTTCCACGCCGTCGAAGGAATTCACCGACAGCATCATCGGCGCCTCGGGGCAGATCAACAATGCTGCCGTAAGCAGCCTGATGAATGGCTCATTCCCGATCTCGCCGGACGGCAATATCCGGATTCTCGGCCGCATCAACGCCGCGGACGGTGTCCGGCTTACTGGCCAGAACGTCTTCGTCGGCGGCGGCAGGAGCCAGCGCGAGCGGGTCAACCACGAACACGCCTCCAAATTCGCGGCCTCGGTCAATTCCAAGGGCCTGCGCAGCGCCAGCGCCATCACCGTCCGCAACGGATCGATCCATATTGGCGCGGTCAACAACGCAACCATCTCCGGACGGCTGACGGCGCGCAGCCGCACCACCACGCCAAGCACGATCACGGTCACTGCCGGAAACAACATCCAGCTCGGCAAGACGGCCAGCCTGAGCACCGCCAGCAAGACGGGCGACGCCGGCAACATCACGCTGAAGACCACGGGCGATCTGACCGTGAAGAGCGGCGCCCGGATCAACGCCAGCTCCGCCACGGGTAACGCGGCTGTTGTCGATCTGAGCGCCAACGGCATCGTCGACATCGCCAGCGGCGTCAAAATCAACGTTGCCGCGCCTAACGGCAATGCCGGCAAGCTCATCCTCGATCCGACGGATATCGTTGTCGGCGCGGCCACCGGTGTCGCCGGTGTCAACATGTCGAATGCCACGGTCGCCGCCGCGATCTCCGCGCTCAACGGCACCGGCACGTTCACGCTTCTGGCGAGTAACTCGATCACGATCAATGGAAACGGCGTCGTCGACGGCGGTACCACCGTCAATGTGACGCTGAATGCGCCGACGCTGAACCTGCTGGCGGGCGGCTATGTCAGGGGCGATACCGTTGCTCTGACTTCGACTACCTCTGGCGGCCAGGTCAACATCAATGCCGCCAGCAATGGCGGCGCTCAGGTTTTGACCAACACTGCACTGCAGATTACTGCGTCGCGGGTGGTTCTCTCCAGTACCGCCGATATGATCGTCGGCAATGGCAGCACCAGCGCCAATACCGCCGCGGCCGGCTTTGTGTCGAATGCCACGATCGCTCGCTACGCCGGCGCTGTCGGCAGCGGCGCCACTCTTTCGCTCAGCGCGTCGTCGCGGATCACGGTCGATTCCACCGGCGTTGTCGACGGCCGCCGCATGGCCGGCGCCGTTTCGAATGCCAACTCGGTGGACAACATCGTATTCACCGCACCGACGATCAACATCGACAGCGGCGGCCAGGTCCTTGCGCAGGCGGTGAATACCACGGGCACCAACGCTACCAGCTTTACTTCCGGCCGGGTCATCATGAATGCCTTCGGCGCCGGTTCGGGTATTGACGTATCCGGTACCGTTAGAGGTGGCTACCTCGCCTTCAGTACCGATCAGGCCTCGATAACCGTGGGATCGACGGCCGTCATTGCCGCCGATCCGTCGCGGTACGTCAATTTCAACGGCCCATCGATCAGCGTAAACACCGGGGCGAGCATCAGCGCGGGCACTGTCGGTTTCTTCTTCGCCCAAAGCGCGCTCACCGTTGGCGGCAGCTCGCTGACAGGCGGCAACGTCGCCGCCAACAGCGGCCAGGGCGGCCTGCTGTCGAACCTGATGGTCGTCAGATACATCGCGGCGGTAAACGGCTCCGGAACCTTGTTGCTGTCGGCTCAGGCCAACACATTGAATCTCAACGCCGATGCGGTGATCAACGCCGGCAGCACGATGAAGGTCGCGCTGCAGGCCCGGACGCTCAACGTTACGTCGGGCGCGCAGATCACCGCGGGCGCCGCCGCGTTTGCCTTCGACCAGGACAACGTCATCATCGGCAGCTCGGCCGACCCCAGTGCCGGGAGCGCCGGGTTCGTGAACAACACCCAGATCGCCTCGTTGATGCTGGCGCTTTCCGGAACCAGCGCATTCGAGATTTCGGCGAACAATTCGATCACCCTGAACGCGACCGCGGTCATCGATTCACGCTCGCTGAACGCCTCGCAGAATTCGCAGGCCAATTCGCGGAACGTCACGTTGAGCGCGCCGACGATCACGATGGCCCAGGGATCGAAGATCCTTGCCCAAGCTGTCAATTTCGGCGGCTCCACCTTCACCAGCGGTGCTGTCACGCTCAACGCGAGTGCGAGCGACAATAGGTTGTCGGGCCAGGCGACCGCGGTGACGGGAATTACGATCGACGGTCAGATCACGGGCGGCCATATTACGATCAACGCGACCTCGACCGCCGTATCGAGTTTCACAAGCTCAATCCTGGGGATGTTCGCGCTCGTCGGCGAAAGCGTTGCGCCGGCGTTGCTCGGCCTCAATGGCGGCTACGTCGCGGCGAGTGCGACGGCAACGGTGAACATCAACAGCCACGCCAACATCAACGGCACCGGCCGGGTTTTGATCAGCGCGAACGGCTCAGAGCTGGCGGAGGATCCGGTCCTGGCGGGGCTCGTGAACTTCATGCCGTTCAGCGCGGCGGTGGTCGTCGGCAAGATCGACGCGAACGTTTCAACCAACGTGGCATCCGGCGCGACGATTTCCGCCGGTAGCAACCTGTCCATCCTTGCCACCAACGACGCGACGATGAAGGTGTCTGCCGTCTCGGCAGGTTCAGCGCAGTTTGTGGAGACTGTCGCTTATTCCAAGGTTTCCGTATCGACCCTGGCCAACGTTGCAACCGGCGCCAACATCAGCGTCGGGACGGTCAACGCGGGCGGCAACACGTTCGCGGTGCGTGCGCTGAACAACAACAGTTTCTCGACGTCGGCGACGTCCGTCGCATTGAGCACGCCCAGCGCCAGCGGCGGCGTCGGCGGAGCGCTGGCGATCAGCGATATCACGACCTCGGCTACGGCATTGTTGGGAGCCTCGCTCGGCACCAGCGCCAACCGGCTGAACGGTTCGGTGGTCGTCGAGGCGACATCCAACGGCAAGCTCAACTCGACCATGGCCTCGACCATCGTCGGCACGCCGGCCCTGGTCGGCGCCCTGCAGGAAGCGATTCTTACGACCGTCTCGCCGCAAAGCATGATCTTTGCGATGATGGGCCCGCTGGTCTCGGCGAGCTTCAACTTCAAGGCTGCGGGGGCGATGTCGCTTGCGAACAGCACGCAGAATGCGACGGCCGCGATCAAGCAAAACCCGAGCGGCGGCGCACCCAGCATTTACACCAATGGCAATGTCGCTGTCGTCAGCAATGTCATCGACGTCGGCGTCCGCAGCAATGCGACCGCCAGTGCGATTACGTCCGATGTGTCGGCCGGCGAGGGCGTCGCGATCAGCGCGGCCGTCGCATGGGGCACCTTCAACCACAATTCCAACGCCTATATCGGTGGCGGTACGCTGATCAACGCGCCGAACATCGGCGTCACTGCGAACACCTATTTACCGATCACCAACACCTGGTTGCAATGGGCCGGACTCGGTGAGGTGATCAGCCATCTCAACGGCAATCTCGGCGTCGGCGGCAATATCCTGACCAGCTACGCCAATGCGACCTCGGATGCCGGCGATACGGTTGGCATTGCCGGTTCGCTGAACAATTTCATGGTCAACAACAACACGACCGCGTGGGTCGCGACCGGAGCGAGCCTGAACGCCACCTGCAGCATCGCGACCTGCGGCAACGGCGCGTGGTCGGCGTCGACCTGGAGCGGCACGCAGGACTTCAACGCGACCCTGGCCATCGCGGCAAACACGTCAACGAGTTCGATCAATGCCGCCGGGAATGTCGGCACGCTGGGCTTTCTCCCGGGCAATACCTCCGGTGGCTCCTCGCTGGGCGGCGCACTCAACCTCGTTCAGTTCTCCAGCAACACCATCGCCGGCGTTGCCTCGGGGGCTTCGCTAAGCTCCGCCGATAACATTTCCATCGATGCGGTCACAACCGACCTGTTCTTCGGTGTGGCGCCGACATCCGGCAAGGCTGCGGGCGCTCTGTCGCTGAACGGAATCACGTCGATCGCGCTGGTCAGCAACAAGACGCATGCATCGATCGGCATCGGCGCCCACGTGTCTTCTCCGACTGTCAACGTCCATGCGGCGCAGGATCTGTCGATGCTGTCGATCGCCGGTGCGGTCTCCCTCGGCGGCGCGTCCGCGGTCGGTATCGCCGTCGCCTATCTCGGAGCGAACACCGATACGGCCGCCTATATCGGAGAAAATCAGAGCGACATCACGCCGGGTCCCTTTAGCGCCAACGATCCGTTCTCGGGTACCGGCGGAGGCAACGGCACGATTGCCGTGGACCATCTGGCAGTCAGCGCGACGACTTCCGGACGTATGACAGCGGCTTCGATCGCTGCGGCGATCTCCGAGCCGTCGGTCTCGGACTTTGCCAACAAGGCCGGAGCCGTCGGTGCCGCCGCGACAGGCGGAGCCGATGGTGTCGGGATCGCAATGGCCAGGATCAGCCAGTCCTCGGGCGCGTCAAGTGATGGCTTCTCCATCGACATCGCGGGCAGTTCGTCGATCAGCGACGTCTCGCTGGGAACGAAAGCATCGGTCACCGGTGTGACCATCAACCGCTTCACGGGGTCGAGCACAGCGGCGAGCACGCTGGTCCAGGCGCTCAACGACACGGTCCTCAACAACGGTTCGGGCTCCGCTGCGGCCAACCTCGCAGGATCCGCGGCATCGGGAAGTGTTGCGGTCGCGGGCGCCATTGCGGTCGCCATGTCGAACAACGCCACGGTGGCCTATATCGACAACACGACCATCAACAATCATGCGGCGGTGTCGGTTCAGGCACTGAACGGCGGATCGGAAACAGTCGTCGCCATCGGCATCGCCGCATCCCGGGCCAATTCGGTTGCGATCGCGCTGTCGGTCGGCATCATCACCGACAGCGTCAACGCCTACATCCAGAATTCGACCCTCAACGGCGTCTCCAGCGGCACGTCTCGCGCGGTCGAGGTCGACGCCTATCAGACCAGCAACATCGCGATCGGCGGCGGCTCGCTTTATGTGGCCGGCGGCCAGGGCGGGGTCGGCGCCGGATTTACCTATGCCTCCATCGGCGATCCGACCGGTGGGACGGCGGTCGATGCGCATATTCGCGGGACGTCGATCAACAATTACGACACGCTTACGGTGCTTGGAGACAACGCCAGCGTGATCGCCGCAGGCGCGGCATCCGGCGGGGCGGGGGGCAATGGTGCTGCCGGTGCCATCGTCGTCACCGACATTACGACGTCGACGATGGCCTATATCCGCAGCAGTGCCACCGTTAACATCACGGTCACCGGCAACGTCATTGTGACCGCCGATAGCGTCGCCATTGCATCGCTCGACACCGCGCTGTCCAATCTCGTCAAAGCCTCGAACGCCAACCAGCTCGCGTCCGACAATTGCTCGACCACCGGCGGACAGCAAAACTGCGTCGATTTCAGCTACCAGGCGCTGAACGGCGGAACGGCAGGCAGTCCAACGGCACCGGGTGCCGCTATCATTGCGGTCGCCGGCATTATCCAGGCAGGCAAGAACAATGTCGGCGCATCGATGGTGTACGACCATATCGCGACGACACATTCGGCCTACATCGCAGGTGTCTTGCTGACTTCGACCAACGGTACCGTCTCGGTGACCGCGAGCGACTCCTCGGAGATCCAGTCCGTTGCGATCGGCTTCGGCCTTTCCACCGGCCAGTTCTCGGGCGTCGGCGGATTGTCGATCAACTCGATCCAGAATACCGTGACGGCCTCGATCGGCAACGCGCAGTCGAACACCACGAATTCGACGGTTACGGCCGAGAAAGGTCTCTTTGTTACCGCGAACGACACCTCGAAAATCACCGGGACTGCGGCGGTGGCCGGCGCATCGACGCAAGGAAGTGCTGCGGGCCTTGCGCTCGTCTACAGCGACATCTCGAACAATTTGAGCGCCGGGATAACCGGCTCCAAGGTGGTTTCGAACGGCAATGTCGGCGTTTCGACCAAGTCGGACGCCACGATTTCGACGGTTGCGGTGGGTGTCGCCATCTCATCGCAGGTCGGTCTCGCCGGATCGGTCGCCACCAATCTGATGGGCACGAACGTCACCGCCAGCATCACCGGCGGCGCCGACGTCATCGCCGACGGCAGCATCGCCGTGCAAGCGAACAACACCGACAATGCCGCGGTCTTCGCAGGTGCCTTTGCCATCTCCAAGGGGGCTGCCGGCGGCGCGGGTTCGCTCGTCACCAACAAGATCACCGGCAACACGTCAGCCTATATCAGCGGATCGGCCACCAAGGTCGATGCGCGCGGCAACAGTTCGCAGACCGTGGTTCCGTTCTCGGTCAATACCGGCACACTCGCGCACGCGCTCGACCTCGGTGCGTTCAGCGCGCCGACCGACGACACGCCCGACCTGAGCGAAACGCGTGAATCGGTGAGAGGCCTTTCGGTCAACGCCAGCTCGCATCAGGCGGTCGTCGCCAACGTTGCCAGCCTTGCCGCGAGCACCGGCGTTTCGATCATGATCAACCCGATCATCAACGTCATGTCGGGCACGACCAGTGCCTATATCGACAGCGCCAGCATCGACACGCGGCTGACCAGTTCCACCCTGGCGCCGCAGATCAACGTCGCCGCCAGCAGCATTTCGTACTCCGGCACGTTCGGCCTCGGCATCGTGGCGCCAACCGGCACCGCGGGCGGCGGCGCGACCATCATCAGCACGACGATGTCGCGCGAAACGTTCGCCTATATCACCAACGCCGAAGTCGGCGGCACCGTCAACGTGGGCGGCGTGATCTCCCCGACGGTCGGTGCGGTCACGGTCAAGGCCAATGCCGAGCAGCATGCGTCATCCGTCGCGGTCGGCTTCAACAGCGGTTCGGTCGGGCTCAACGTCTTCAATGCCACCACGCAAGCCTATGTCGATGGCGGCTCCCTGACCGCCTCGTCGCTGTCCGTCAAGGCCAAGAACAGCACCGGTATCGCGTCCGCCAACGGCTCCGGCGCCTATGGAAGCAACGTGGCGATCGGCGCCGCCTTCCTGGTCCAGGTCAGTTCGAACAAAACCCTGGCTTACGTCGGCGACGAATTCCACTATCGAGGTAACAGCGCGGCCCATACCACGGCCTTGCAATTGAGCGGTGCACTCGATGTCGACGCAAGAACGATCAACGATTTCCAGGCGTTTTCAGTCGGCGGCGCGATCTCAACCGGCGGCGGGGCTGTCGCTGGCATGGCCAACATCGAGATCGCCAACAACGTCACTATTGCTGGCATCTACGACACCACGCTGACGTCGCCGACCGGCACCGCCGCGGGCGCGGTCACCGTGAACGCAAACGAGGAAGTCTACATCCGGGAGATCGCAGGCGCGCTGTCGGTTGCTACCGGGGGGGTAGGCGTCGGCGCCGCCGCCAACGTGCTGGTGTTCAAGAGCCAGACCACCGCGGAGACCCGCAACAGCAATTTGAACTCGTCCGGGGCGATCAACGTCAATGCCCAGAGCATCAAGGAAGTGCAGTCCTATGCCGTGACCGTGGGCGCCGGCAGTTCGGTCGGCATCGGCGCGGCGATTGGCGTCATCCTGATCGGCACCAACACGGCGGATGCCGACACGCAGGGCGACCAGACCGGACAGTTCGGCGGCACCATCACCGCCGCCAATGCTGGAACCAATTCCAGCCAGGGCAGCGGCGCGGTCGCGAGCGGTACGGCCGGCAATCCGAGCGGCGCCAACGCCACTTCGACATATGACGTCAGCACCGTGCTGACCGGTGGCAATGACAGCGTCACGGCACAGATCGCGGGCGGCAACGTCACCGGCACCCAGGTCAACGTCAGCGCCACCAGCGCCAACGCCGCGCAGCAATTCCTGCTCGGCGCCGGTTTCGGCAAGAATGTCGGCGTCGGCGCCGGTATCGGATACACCACCGTCAACAGCAGCGTTCTGGCCAATCTGAGCGCCATCGTCTCGGCCCCCACCGTCAGCGTCGCAGCTGTCGTGAAGGATGCCACCACCGGGCCGTATGCGGGCAAGACCGTGGACACCGAATCCATTGCCGGCGGCCTGTCGCTGTATTTCGGCGCCCAGGCGGCCGTGGCGGTCGGCAATGTCAGCAATACCGTGACGGCGCAGCTCGGCGGCACGGTGACGGGAACGGGCGGAAACGGCGTCCAGGTGAGCGCGCGCGACACCTCCACCCAGGCGGCAACGGCCGGCGGCGGTAGCGGCGGCATCGCGGCCGTCGGCGTTACGATCGCCACCACCGCAAAATCCAGTTCGGTCGCCGCCAAGATCCTGGATAACGCCAGCGTCAGCAGTTCGACGGTTGCCGTCACGGCGTCCCAAGCCGGCGAATTGTCGGCGTCGGCGACGGCGGTTGCCGGCGGTATCGTCTCCGGCACCGGCGCGGCCGCGACCGCGAAGGAAGACTCCACGGTGCTGGCGGAGATCGGCAATAGTGCCGCGATCACCACCTCCGCAACCGGCCTGGGCACCCTGGTATCGGCTTCGGCGACGCCGGACGTCTCGGCGACTTCGCTGGGTGTCGCAGTCGGCGGCGGCGCGATCGGTGTCTCCGTGGCGCTGGCGAGTTCGTCGCTCAACGTCACCTCCCGCGTCGGCAACAGTACCACTTTCACCGGAGGCGACGTTTCCGTCACCGCCATGGCGCTGGCGCCGAGCAGCGGCAACGGCATCTACGCCCGTGCGATCGCGGGCGGCGGTGGATCGCTGATCGGCGTCCAGGGCAGCTACGCCGAGACCAGGGAAAACTCGACGGTCAGCGCCTATGGCGGGACAGGAATTACCCTGCCGGACGGCGACTTCATCATTGCCGCCCAGAACGACAGCAACCAGTACGCGACGGCGACGGGTATCGCGGCCGGCTATATCGCGGCGGGCGCGACCATCAGCAAGGTCACATCCAACGCCACCACGGATGCCTATCTCGGGGCAGGGGCGATCACCACCGCGAACCATATCGGGATCCTGCAGATCACCGCGGTTGGCACCGACAGCCTTGCGTCCAGCGCGACGGCCGGCTCGGGCGGCACCATCGCCGGCGCCGCGGCGGTCGCATTGATCAACAACACCGCGACGACGAGCGCGAACCTTTACGGCAACGCGACGTCCAATACGCTTTACCTCGGCGGGCTGAATATCCAGGCCCAGCACCAGACAAATTATGCCGGCAATGGCGACGCCTTCCAGGCATCCTTTGCCGGCGCCAGCGGCGGCAACGCGACCAACAATATCACCTCGACCACGACGGCCGGGGTCGGATCGAACCTGATCATCCATTCCGCTGGTGGCGACATGCTCGTCATCTCCAACGACATCGTCAATCAACTCGGTGGCGGAGCGCGGGCAGGGTCCGGCGGCGTGGCCGCGGGCGCCGCGACGGTGAGTGACGCCCACGTCACCCAGAGGGCCACCACGAATATCGGCAGCGGCACGATCCTCAGCCTGAACGACGATCCCCTGACATCGACCGCCAAGGTCAACATCGAGGCCTACAACTCGCTGCGCACCGTCGACAGTGTAAGCCTGACCGCGGGCGGCCTGTTTGCAGGCGGTGGCGCCCGGTCCAACATGACGGCGAACGCCTACGCCACGGTCAACATCGACGCGACCGAGATCTTCAGTGCCGGCAATCTCTTCATCGGCACCGCGTCCTCGCTGATCGCGTACAACTACGCCAACGCGAACCTGTTCGGCGCCATCACCGGCGCCGGCGCGAGCACGAATACCTCGCTGACCGCGAACCAGGCCGTCAACGTCAGTGGCGATACGACCCTGCTGGCGTGGGGCCTGCTCAATCTCACCGCCGGCCAGGCCGGCGACGGCAGCAAGTACAGCCAAGTGAGCGCCAACGCGACCACTGTGGTCTACAATCAGGCCCTGGTCCCGATTACCGCCGTGTACAGCGGCACGGCCACGGCGCGCAGCTATACCGACCTGAATATCGCCGGCGGCGCGCAGGTGCTTGGCGTGAACAACGTCTCGCTTGCAGCGACCAAAGGCGCCGTATCGGCGAATGGCAGAGGCACCAATTACAATCCATACCTGACGCTGTTCAGCACCGAGAACCACGACAACCACAGCGATGCTACCCAGGGCCGCGGCAACATCTCGCAGAACGGCGTCGTGGTGGCCGGCATCTACAATCAGCAATCGATCCTGATTGCGGTTGGCGCCAACGTGCCAACGCTAACGACGACCAGCCCGTACGCGCTCACCCTCGAACTGGTCTCCAATCCGAACAATTTCAGCACGGTCAAGAAGTACAATCACCAGACCATCCAGTACGCGGTCGTCAACGGGTTCAATCCCTATCAGACCATCGTCTCGCAGATCGCTACGTTGAGCGGGTTGTCGACGGCGGACGTGCAGACGGTGCTGTCGGGTGCCAATCCCACCATCACGATCGCCACTGCCAATGATCCGACCGGCGATATCCAGCGCCAGGTCAACACGCTGATCCAGCAGGCGCCGTTCGCCGCCAACGTCGCCGGCGCGTCGATCGCGCTCGGCGATATCATGGTCTCGGGCGGCAACGTCTCGATCCTGGCCGATACGATGAGCGGCACGCAGGTGGCCGGCAAGGCCGCACCGCGTGTCTCGTCCCGCGACTCCGTCTCGATCAACATCGAGAACCAGGGCCTGAACTTCATGTCGGTGTCGAGGATGACGGTGACCGGCGTCAGCGGTGGCCACAATGTCTTTACGGGTGCGGCGACCGACACCACGTCGCCCGGCATCACCTTCCAGCAGGATCTGACTGGCTCGACGCCGGTCGTCACCGTAAACGCGAGCTATAACCGCAAGGACCCGAACACCGGCCTCGGCGTAGATCTGAACGGGATCCCGCTCACCAAGACGCCCGACATCTACTTCAACGGTGAGGTCACCAACCTCAACGGCCTGCTCAACATCTCCAACGCGCTCGGCAACGTGGTCGCATCGAAGACCTACAACGCGGCGACGATCCAGGTGGTGGTCCCGAACGGCACCTTCACGTTCAATGGCGGGGTCGGCAGCATCTACAACACCAATGGCGTCGTGTCGTCGCAGTGGGCGGGCGTCCAGTTCAGGCCCACTGACACGCTGACCGCCGTCATGACGGCGGCGACGTGGCTCGGAACGTACGGCCAATACGTTCCAGGCGAGGTCTATATTGCCGGCAACGGCACCTACAAACCGTATACCCATTATTGCTGCAACGGCGGCAGCGGCAGTGCGGCTGCTGTACCGAACAGCGTGGTGTTCACCGCGCGCATGCTCAATCTGTTCTATGACGGCGTTTCGCTTTACTCGGCGATCTTCCTGCCGGCAGGCGAGGGCATTCCTGGAAACCTCGCTCAGATCGAGGGAGCCAATCCTGCCATCGTCTCGACCAGGCCTTGGGAGAAGAGCACCTATGACGGTCAGACCGTGTATGGTGACAACGGAAGCCCGTTCCATTGCTTGGGCTGCGCAGCCTTCTTCCAGGTCATCAACATCCAGTCCGCGGCGGTGACGCCCATTACCGCTGCGACGACCCTCACGGCGGCAGCGCCCAACGCGTTTGCCATCGGCAAAGCGATCATCCTGTCGGCGTCGGTGCTCAACGTCAACGGAACCATCCAGAGCGGACAGAGCAGCAACTATTCGGTCAATATCGGCACCAACGCCAGGAACGTCATCGACAGCCTGCGCGCCGGCACGCTGGCGGGCCTGTCGCTCGCCCAAGCCCAGAGCAATGCGCAGAACGGCAATTATCTAGATCTGACCCCGTATCTGACCAAGGTGAACGGCGGCGACGTGCAGGTCGGCGCGCGGTACAACGTGCTGAACGACCAGATCGTGCTGAACAGCGTGGTGCAGGGCACCGGCGGCTATGTCTACCTGAACGGCCGGATCATCAGCACGTCCACGAATGGCACGGCGCAGGGCAACATCATCGTCAATGGCGGCGCCGGCACGATTACCGTCAACAACACGACCGGAACGACGCTTGTCACCAACACGATCAACACCGGCGTCAGCGCTGCGAGCGTGATCCAGATCGTCGACCAGCTCAAGCAGCAGACGAGCTGGTACGTCTACAATGCGGCGGCGCCGGGCGGACAGCAGGTCAGCACCTACCGGACCGCAGGCGTCAATGCGAGCGGTTACAACTCCGGGATGCTGGTCGGCCTCAGCGGAACCTCGGGCGTAGTCTACCAGCCGCTGGCCAACCAATATTATCAATGGGTCGACACCGCGACGCTGACGCGTCCCGTCACCAGCACTGCCGCCGACTATGGCTGGACCTTCAGCGGCGTCTCGGCCAACTCGCCGACCTATCCCTACACACAGACCACGAGCCTCGTCTCGAACGTGCAGCAGGTCGTCAACGGCGTTGCGACCGGACAGTTGCAGACCGCCAACTTCCAGGAAGTCGTCACGGCGACCGGCGCTTACCATTCAAACAACTTCAACACCGGCAGTGGTGCATGCTGCGGCAGCCTCAAACAGTACAATTGGTACCAGCAGATCTACGACCGCCTGACCTTGACGTTGACGAACACCGTCAAGGCCTCCTACGACATCGGCATCCACTTCAACGGCGGCGGTTCCAGCTCGGTGGCGGTGACATCCGACGCCAGCATCGTGATCAATGGACCGATCAACAATCTGCAGGGCGCAACGACCGTCACCGCGACGGGCGCCAATTCGTCCATTACGGTCGGTGCGACCGCCAATAATCCGCTGATTTCCGGCACCAACGTCACGCTCAGGGCAGATGGTGGTATCGGCTCGCTCGCGGGAACGAAGACGCCGGTGCCGGTTCAGGTCTATGGCGGCAGGCTGAACGCAACCACGGTTGACCGCGACATCGCGATCGCCGCGCAGGGATCGCTGCTGATCGATCAGGTGAAGGTCAATTCGGGGGTCGCCGGCCGCGCACCGCAAGGCAACGTTTTCCTGTCGGCGACCGGCGACATCAATTCGGGTTCGCCCTACAATTTTGCCAACCCGGTCGTGGTCGGCAAATCGATCGAGATCAATTCGACGGGCGGCGCAATTGGCGCGATTTCAAGCGTCAGCAACGGCGCGACTGTCCTGACCAACGTCAACCCGCTGGTGGTCAAGGCCACCGGAACGACCCTGGTCAACGGCAGCGTCGACGGCGGGGTTCTCGACAGCACGTCCTCGACCGGCACCTATATCGTGCAATCGAGCGGCGATCTCAGGCTCGGCAAGGTTTCCTCCGGAGGCGCGGTCTTCCTGGCGGCCGCCGCGTCCGATGGGCAAACCGCCAACATCCTCAACGGCCTGTCGGCCGGCGGATTGACTGCCGAGCAGAGCGCGCACCTGCAGAGTGTCTGGACGGACCTGAACCTGGTGAGCGGCTCCGCTGCTGCCTCCGTCACCGCCTACGAGTCGATGATCAAGGCGGCCTACAACGACTATTGGCAGCTGCGCAATCTGGCCTTTGCCGACGGCAATACCTACGCGCTCACTTCGCTCGGCACCACCGTGCTCAAGGCCCAGGTCGCGGCCAAGCTCGGCATCGATCCTGCTGACGTCACGACCACCCAGATGATGACCGAGGCGACAACACGCTTCGAGCGAGCCGAATATCTGCTCGGCATCAAGACCGCGGCCCAGCTATCGAACTCGCTCACGACGCTGTTCGGCGCCAATCTTGCCTCGAATGCAAGCCTGCAGGCGGCGCCGGATTTGACCGTGTCGCTCACGGCCTACAACCCGAATTTCAGCTATTCGCTGTCGAGCAATTCTACGCTCTACGCACAGATCACATCGGGTTCGCAGTGGACGCAAGACCAGCTCAAATACACCGTGAGCGCCGCGGCCAATCCGGCCACCGCTGTGGCGCCGGCGCCGATCGGCGAACTCACGCCGGCGAACGTCAGCGGCCGGCAGGTCATGCTGTACGCCCCGCGCGGTTCGGTCGGTAACCTGGCCACGCCTGTGAACTTCTCCTTCACCAGCAGCACAGGTTCCTCGACGTTGTCGGACGTGCAGAAGGCCCTGCTGGCCTCGGCCGGTCCGTCGCAATTGACGGTGACGCCGACGACCGACCCGGTGACCGGTGTCATCACGTATAATGTGAGCGTGTCGCAGCAGAGCTACGTCGTTCTCAATCCGATTGACGCCGTTGCCGCCAAGGTGCAGAGCGACATCTATCTGGCCAGCAAGTCCGACCTGAAGCTGGGTGGTATCGCCAACGCAACGTTCGGTCCGATTACGGCGGCACAGACCAACGGCGTGCAGACCGTGGGCGGCGATGTCAAGCTCAACGCCGTCGGCGACATTTTCGCGGGCATCGCCAACCAGGCGGTGATCTCCGGCAACATCGGGGATCTCACCCTGATCTCGGAAACCGGCAGCATCGGCCAGGCGCCGGCAGCCGGAACCAACCCGGCGAACAATCCGAACGCCCTTCAGATCGCTTTCGCCACCCCGTCGACCAACCAGCTCGACCAGGTCGTGGCGGCGCAGGGCGGCATCTATCTGAAACAGACCACCGGCGATCTCGTCCTCGGCAACGTCACCGCCGCTGGTGCGATCCAGTTCGCGGCGACCGGCAGCATTTACGCCCAGCCGCAGTTTACCGACCGTACCGCAGTCCATATTGCGGGCGCGTCGCTGGACGTGCGCGCCGGCGGCAATGTCGGCTTCAACGGCACCACGGCCCAGCCGCTCCAGGTCAAGATCACAGGTGCGATCACCGGCACCTCAGCGGGCGCCATGACGATCCTGGCCCCGTCGAACGACCTGAATATTGGTGCAACGGGCACCTATGGCGTCCTGACAGCTGGCGGCGCCATGACGCTGAGCACGCCGGTTGGCGCGCTCAATATCAATGCCGACATCACCAGCGACGGGTTGATGCAACTGCTCGCCAACGGCGCGGTCACGTTCACGGCCGGCACCAGCGCCGATCCGATCGTCGCCCAGAGCACCAACGGTGCGGTGACGCTGGCCTCGGCCTCGCTCACCATGGGCGCCTACACCGCCATCAACGCCGCGGGCGTGATCACCGTGGCAACCACCGGGGATGCCACGCTCGGCCAGCTCAACTCGTCGGCGTCTTATGCGGCGGCCGGCAATGCGGCGTCCATCGTGGTTTCAGCCGGCGGCGTCAGCGCAGGCGCGATCTTGGGCAACGCCGACGGCCAGACCAACCTGGTGGCCTCAGGCGCCAATGCCCGGGTCGCGCTCAATGCCAACAGCATCGGGACATCGACGCAGCGGATCAGCTTGAACGCGCCATACCTGGCCGCCACGGCGACCGATGGCGACATCTATATCGGCGCGCTGGCTGACCTCGAGGCGAGCCTGCTGTCGGCCGTCAAGGGCAGCGTGGACGTGCAGGGCAGCGGCAACCTGACGCTGAATAGCGTCCTGGCCGGCACGGCCACCGGTGCCAACGGCACCTTTACCGCACGGGCAACCACCAGCGGCAGCAACATCGTCGTCGGGTCAGCCGCCAGCAGCGGCAGCCAGACGCTTCATGCCGACGGCAACGTGACCTTCAACCAGCTCAGTGCGACGGGTGTCGGCAGCGATCCCGGCGATATCACCGTCAACGCCGATCACGGTTTCGTCCTGGCGCAGACGGTCGTTAACGGCGGCGTCACGACACCGGGTTCGCTCGCAGCCAATGGCTCGGCCTCGCTGACGGCCGCGACAACCATCACCGGCACCACGCTGGCGGCGACGACCGGTTCGGCCTCGCTCCAGGCCGCCGGCCTGATCGACTGGACCACGCTGACCGCGGGCACCACGCTGGGCGTGACGTCAACGGCCGGCAGCATCACGCTCAAGACCGCGCAGAGCGGCGGCGGCCAGACCCTGCATGCCAGCCAGAACATCACGTTCAACCAGCTGGCCACCACCGGCATCACCGGCGACGTCGGAAACATCAACATCAACGCCGACAACGGCTTCATCCTGGCGGAGACGGTGGTTGCCGGTGGCGTCACGACGCCGGGTTCGGTCGCTGCCAACGGCTCGGCCTCGCTGACGGCCGCGACAACCATCACCGGCACGACGCTGGCGGCGACGACCGGTTCGGCCTCGCTCCAGGCAACCGGCCTGATCGACTGGGCCACGCTGACCGCCGGTACCACGCTGGGGATCAATTCGACCGGAAGCAGCATCACGCTCAAGACCGCGCAGAGCGGCGGCAGCCAGACGCTGCACGCCAACCAGAACGTGAGCTTCAATCAGCTGGCCGCCAACGGCATCAGCGGCGATGCCGGAAACATCAACGTCAATGCCGACAACGGCTTCATCCTGGCAGAGACTGTCGTTGCCGGCGGCGTCACGACGCCGGGTTCGGTCGCGGCCAATGGCTCGGCTTCGCTGACCGCAGCCACGACCATCACCGGCACGACGCTGGCCGCTACCACCGGTTCGGCCTCGCTCCAGGCCGCCGGCCTGATCGACTGGACCGCGCTGACGGCAGGTACGACGCTGGGGGTCAATTCGACCGGAAGCAGCATCACGCTCAAGACCGCGCAGAGCGGCGGCAGCCAGACGCTGCACGCCAACCAGAATGTCACGTTCAATCAGCTGGCGGCCAACGGCATCACCGGCGACGTCGGAAACATCAACGTCAACGCCGCCAATGGTTTCATCCTGGCGGAGACGGTGGTTACCGGCGGCGTCACGACGCCGGGCTCGGTCGCAGCCAATGGCTCGGCCTCGCTAACCGCGGCCACGACCATCACCGGCACGACGCTGGCCGCTACCACCGGTTCGGCCTCGCTCCAGGCCGCCGGCCTGATCGACTGGACCGCGCTGACGGCAGGTACGACGCTGGGGGTCAATTCGACCGGAAGCAGCATCACGCTCAAGACCGCGCAGAGCGGCGGCAGCCAGACGCTGCACGCCAACCAGAATGTCACGTTCAATCAGCTGGCGGCCAACGGCATCACCGGCGACGTCGGAAACATCAACGTCAACGCCG
>NZ_JAFCLY010000069.1:0-32249 GCF_018130185.1 Bradyrhizobium sp. AUGA SZCCT0182
ACCCGTCCAACGTCCGTGACGACGGCCGACGCCCTTCTGAGTAGGACGGGATGGGCAGATATATGCCCCTGATTTTTATTCTGGTAAACAGAAATATTTTTTATTTCAGGACTTGACACGAATTCCGATAATCGGAACTGATTTGCCCGTCGGGTTGATTTGTCGCAGGCTGGCCGCAAGATTCCGCTTGCGCGCGAAGCGACGCACGTCGGTAGGGCGGATTGAGCCGAAGGCGTAATCCGCCGCACCGGTTACATACGCAAACGGGGTCTGTGCTATCAAACACTCTATATCGAATGATCGTCACGCGATCGACCAGCGGAGATTCTAGCGAAGATGATCACCTGACGATTACCTGGATGGCGGATTACGCCTTCGGCTCAATCCGCCCTACGAGTTCTGTGCGTCGATGGAACAAGAATGAAAGACTACATTGAGCTTTGGAAGCACAACGTCACTGCGCGCTGGGCGCAGACCGTTGAGTCTGGGATCGAGATCACTGGCGAGCGCAACAGGCGTCTAGGCCCGCTTTGGGAGTGCGCCAAGGTAACAATATACGTCGAACCATCGGATCATTTTGAGGTGGTTGATCTCGTGGAGAGCACCAGTAAAGCGCGGGAGGAGGGTTATCCGGACAGCTTCATATTCGGATTGCTCGATATGCTGATAACGTTGGAGCACGGTCCACTGATCAGAATTCGCGTGACGTTGAAGACCGCAGAGTATGATCCCATTAATTCAACGAGGAACGCGTATTGGCAAGCAGGGCGCGACGCCGGAAGGAAGCTAGCGGAGACCGTTAGCCGAAGCCGGCGCCACACCTGATCTCCAAGCGGATTGGAGCCGTAGGCGTAATCCGCCGCACGGTTACAACTCCAATAGGCTCAGAGCGGAGACCGCAGCGAACAGCCCAAATGGCGGATTACTCCTTCCATCTCGCTCGTGGAGTGACCGCCGATGTAGTCGGCTCCAATCCGCCTACCCCCCACTCCTCCTCCGCCCGGCCCTGCCCAGCCCCTCTCGCAGACGCCCCGCCGCCCCTGTTCCCGGCATATTCAAGGAGATTCGTATTGAACCCTTGAGCTTAGGCAAATTTTAAGTCGCACGGCGTAGGTTATTACCGTGAGTTCAGTGGTTGAGAGTTTGTGAGTACGCCATGACAGAACCCCATCGCCCGAGGGTAAAATACGTCATCGGGCCTGACGGAAGTCCATTAACAATTGCGGACCTGCCCGCGCCCGGCACCAAACGGTGGGTGATCCGCCGCAAGGCCGAAGTCGTTGCCGCGGTTCGCGGCGGCCTGCTCTCCCTCGAGGAGGCTTGCAGCCGCTACACGCTGACGGTGGACGAGTTCCTGTCCTGGCAGTTCTCCATCGATCAGCATGGCCTTGCAGGCTTGCGGACCACCCGCATCCAGCAATACCGGCAATAAACTCTCCAAACCGGAAGATTTGATGAAAACCGGCTTCGTTTTGCGAAGCTGGTTTTTTTCATGCCGAAACTTCCTCCACCGACTTTAACGGTCGTTAACCATATGGAAACCATCCCCTAGGCAATAATTGCCCAGTCGGTCCCCGGGTACGAATCTTGGGCCGAATCCCTGGGGGCGGTTGGTGCAAAGTCTCGTTGCTTTCCTGAGAGGCCTGGGCGCGTCGCGGCTGATGGCGATGATCGCGGTGACCGCAGCCCTGATCGGCTTCTTCGCGTTCGTCATCATGCGCGTCACGACGCCGCAGATGACCACCCTCTTCACCGACCTCACGGCCGAAGACTCCTCCAGCATCATCAAGGATCTGGAACGCCAGGCGATCCCCTTCGAAATGCGCAACGAAGGCGCCGTGATCATGGTGCCGAAGGACAAGGTGACGCGGCTGCGGATGAAGCTGGCCGAAGGCGGCCTGCCCAAGGGCGGCGGCGTCGGCTACGAGATTTTCGACAAATCCGACGCGCTCGGCACCACCAGCTTCGTCCAGAACATCAATCATCTGCGCGCGCTGGAGGGCGAACTCTCCCGCACCATCCGCGCCATCGACCGCATTCAGGCTGCCCGGGTCCATCTGGTGCTGCCGGAACGGCCGCTGTTCTCCCGCGAAATCCCGGAGCCGTCGGCCTCGATCGTGGTCCGGGTGCGCGGCAGCCTCGAACCCCAGCAGATCCGCGCCATCCGCCACGTGGTCGCTTCCGCCGTCAACGGCCTGAAGCCGCAGCGGGTGTCGATCGTTGACGAGGGCGGCCGGCTGCTCGCCGACGGCGCCAGCAGCAATCCCGAGGGCGCGAGCGGCGACGAACGCCGCACCGCCTTCGAGAAACGGATGCGCAATGAGGTCGAGGCGATCGTCTCCTCGGTGGTCGGCCAGGGCCGCGCCCGCGTCCAGCTCACCGCCGATTTCGACTACAACAAGGTCACCCAGACCTCGGACAAGTTCGATCCCGAAGGCCGCGTGCTGCGCTCCAGCCAGTCCCGCGAGGAATCGTCGGCGACCGCCGGAGACAGCGGCCAGGTCACGGTCAACAACGAACTGCCCGGCAACCAGGCCAATGCCGGCGTCCCGGCGCGCGACCAGAGCAAGAAGAGCGAAGAAACCAACAATTACGAGATTTCCCGCGTCACCAAGACCGAAGTCACCGAGGCCGGCCGGGTCAACAAGATCTCGGTCGCGGTGCTCGTCGACGGCGCCTACACCAAGAACGAAAAAGGCGAGATGGTCTATTCCGACCGCAGCAAGGAAATGCTCGACCGCATCGCCACCCTGGTTCGCTCGGCGATCGGCTTCGACCAGAAGCGCGGTGACCAGGTCGAGGTCGTGAACCTGCGCTTTGCCGAAGCCCCGTCGGTGCCCCCGGTTGCCGAGCCGACCGGACTGCTCGGCATGTTCCAGTTCACCAAGGATGACGTCATGTACGTCATCGAGCTTGGCGTCATGATGCTGCTCGGCCTCGTCGTGCTGTTCATGGTGATCCGCCCGCTGGTCAAGCGCATCCTGGCCGCCGAAGCCGTTCCCGCGCTGGCCGGCGGCGCCGCCGTGCCGGCGCTGGCCGACGGCACCGCCGAAGGCACGCCCGGCCAGGCCCTGATTCCCGCCGGCGGCGCCGCCGCCTTGATCGACGTCGCCCAGGTTCAGGGCCAGGTCCACGCCCAGGCCGTGCACCGGGTCGGTGAACTCGCCGAACGAAATCCGAACGAGACCGCCTCCATTGTTCGTCAATGGCTCAGCGAACCTGTCGAGTGACCTGACATGGCCGTACCGCAAACCACCAACGCCAACGACATCACCACCGTCATCTCGGCGCTGGCGAGCCGTCAGGCGACAAGGCCCAAGGGCAAGCCGCTGAGCGGCCCGCAGCGCGCCGCCATCCTGATGCTGGCGCTGGGCGAACAATATGGCGGCAAGGTCTGGGCACTGCTCGACGACGACGAGGTGCGCGAATTGTCGATCCACATGTCGACGCTCGGCACCGTCGAGGCCGACGTGGTCGAAGACCTGCTGCTCGAATTCGTCTCAAGGATGTCGGCCTCCGGCGCCCTGATGGGCACCTTCGACGCCACCGAACGGCTGCTGCAGCAATATCTGCCGGGCGAGCGCGTCACCGGCATCATGGACGAAATCCGCGGCCCCGCCGGCCGCAACATGTGGGAGAAACTCTCCAACGTGCAGGAAGAGGTGCTCGCCAACTACCTCAAGAACGAATACCCGCAAACCATCGCCGTGGTGCTGTCGAAACTGAAGCCGGAGCACGCCGCCCGCGTGCTGGCGATCCTCCCTGAGGATCTCGCGCTCGACGTGGTCGGGCGCATGCTGAAGATGGAAGCGGTGCAGAAGGAAGTCATCGAGCGCGTCGAACAGACGCTGCGGACCGAGTTCATGTCGAACCTGTCGCAGACCCGCCGCCGCGACGCCCACGAGGTGATGGCCGAAATCTTCAACAATTTCGACCGCCAGACCGAAACCCGCTTCATCACCTCGCTGGAAGAGGAAAACCGCGAATCCGCCGAGCGCATCAAGGCGCTGATGTTCACCTTCGACGATCTGATCAAGCTCGACTCCGCCTCGGCGCAGACGCTGATGCGCAACATCGACAAGGACAAGCTCGGCATTGCGCTGAAGAGCGCCAATGAGGAGGTCCGCAGCTTCTTCCTCGGCAACATGTCGTCCCGCGCCGGCAAGATGCTGCTGGACGACATGGCCGCGATGGGACCGGTGCGGCTCCGCGACGTCGACGAGGCGCAGGCGCTGCTCGTCAACCTCGCCAAGGACATGGCCGCCAAGGGTGAAATCACTTTGACCAAGAACCGCGCTGACGACGAGCTGGTGTACTGATGGCCGCGCCCGCAAAATTCCTGTTCGACATGGACTTCGGCGCGCCGGACAAGACGCGCGAGCGTCCTGCCACGCCTGCCGAGATCGCGCAGAAGATCGCCTCGGCCGAGGCCCGCGCCTATCGCGACGGCTACGAGGCCGCGCAGCGCGAGGCCAAGGCGGAAAGCGACCGCCGCGCCGCGCTGGCGCTGGAAGAGATCGGTATTGCGATCAAGGGCATCGCCTCGCGCTTTGGCGGCATCGAAGCGCGGATGGAGACCGAGGCGGTCGACGTCGCGGTCGCGGTGGCCCGCAAACTGTGCGGCGAACTGATTGCCGCCGAGCCGCTCGGCGAGATCACGGGACTGGTGGGCGATTGCTTCTCGCATCTGGTCGCGACGCCGCACCTCGTGGTCCGCATCAACGACTCCCTCTACGAGGCCGCGCGCGAAAAGATCGAGCGGCAGGCCACGCAGAGCGGCTTCGAGGGCCGGCTGGTGATCCTGGCCGAGCCTGATATTGCAACCGGCGACTGCCGGATCGAATGGGCCGACGGCGGCGTGGTGCTGGAGCGAGCCGCCATCGAAGCCAAGATCAACGAACTTGTCGGGCGCTACATGGCGTCCCGCGATCAGGCCGGAAGGCCGTGAGGACTGAACCATGAGCGACACTGACACACATGTCCCGCTGCAGGACCTCAACGCCGCCAGTGCCGAGCCTGCGGATGACCTGGCCTACAATGAAGACGAACAGGCCTCGCGCATAGCGGCCGACCTGGAGGCCGTGTTCGACGTTCCGGTGCAGGTCTCGGCGGTGCTCGGCCGCTCCAAGATGGACGTTGGCGAGCTGTTGAAGCTCGGCCCCGGCACCGTGCTCGAACTCGACCGCCGCGTCGGTGAAGCGATCGACATCTACGTCAACAACCGGCTGGTGGCGCGCGGCGAAGTCGTGCTGGTGGAAGACAAGCTCGGCGTCACCATGACGGAAATCATCAAGGCGGAACGCACCTAAAACAACGGCACGCGCATAAGCGGCGCGAACAGACGAACAGGAGACTATGATGCGGCTTCTCATCGTTGGCACATTGAAGGGCCAGCTCACCACGGCCACCAAGATCGCGATGGACAACGGCGCTTCGGTGACCCACGCCGAGACGATCGAACAGGCGATGGCGGTGCTGCGCGGCGGCAAGGGCGCCGACCTGATGCTGGTCGACGTCGCGCTCGATATCCGCGATCTGGTGATGCGGCTCGAGGCCGAACACATCCATGTGCCGATCGTGGCCTGCGGCATCTCCAACGACGCCCGCGCCGCGGTCGCCGCGATCCACGCCGGCGCCAAGGAATACATCCCGCTGCCGCCCGATCCGGAACTGATCGCCGCCGTGCTCGCCGCCGTCGCCAACGATTCCCGCGACCTGATCTATCGCGACGAGGCGATGGGCAAGGTCGTCAAGCTGGCACAGCAGATCGCGGGCTCGGACGCCTCGGTCATGGTCACCGGCGAGTCCGGCACCGGCAAGGAAGTGCTGGCGCGCTACGTCCACACCCGCTCGGCCCGCGCCAAGCGGCCGTTCATCTCGATCAATTGCGCGGCGATCCCCGAGCACCTGCTTGAATCCGAACTGTTCGGCCACGAAAAGGGCGCCTTCACCGGCGCGGTGGCGCGGCGTATCGGCAAGTTCGAGGAAGCCACCGGCGGCACGCTGCTGCTCGACGAAATCTCCGAGATGGACGTGCGGCTGCAATCGAAATTGCTGCGCGCGATCCAGGAGCGCGTCATCGACCGCGTCGGCGGCACCAAGCCGGTCCCGGTCGACATCCGCATCATCGCGACCTCGAACCGCAACCTGGCCGACGCCGTGCGCGAAGGCACCTTCCGCGAGGACCTGCTGTTCCGGCTCAACGTCGTCAATCTGAAGATCCCGGCGCTGCGCGACCGGCCGGCGGATATCATCGAACTGGCGCACCATTTTGCGAAGAAATATTCCGAAGCCAACGGCGTGCCGCTACGCCCGATCTCCAGCGACGCGCGGCGGGTGCTGACCTCCAACCGCTGGCAGGGCAACGTCCGCGAGCTGGAAAACACCATGCACCGCTCGGTGCTGATGGCGCAGGGCGACGAAATCGGCGCCGATGCGATCCTGACCCCGGACGGCGACCGTCTCGACCTTGCCAAGACCGCACCGGCCGTGGCGCATGCCACCTTCGCCGCCGAACAGGTGACCCGCGCGCTGGTCGGCCGCACGGTGGCCGACGTCGAACGCGACCTGATCCTGGAGACGCTCAAGCATTGCCTCGGCAACCGCACCCACGCGGCCAACATCCTCGGCATTTCGATCCGCACGCTGCGCAACAAGCTGAACGAATATGCCGACGGCGGAATCCCGATCACGCCGGCCGGCGCCGGCGACTATCAGCGCTTTGCCGCGGCGGGCTAGCCGAAGCGCCATCACCGTCATTGCGAGCGAAGCGAAGCAATCCATCGTGCCGCAACGGCAGTATGGATTGCTTCGTCGCTTACGCTCCCTTGCGCAAACGCCTTGCGTTTGTCGCAGGCAATGACGCCAGAATTTGCGAACCCCGCCGCGAATAACTCGGTGCGTCCGGCTTGCGGAAGATGTGGATGGGATCGCCGGGCTGCAGATCGCGCCCGGTGAAGACCGCATAGGCGTAAAGCGCGAGATAGCCGATCGCAAGCGCGCCGACGCCGTAGAATGCCCAGATCGCGATACGTTTCATCGGGTTACACGCCGCATTGGACCAGACGCACGGCGTGGCGCTGGCGAAACGACTGCGTCGGTAAGACGATTTGCAGGAGCTTGCGTACCAAGGCACGATATCCCAATCGGGAGGAAAACGACTCCAAGGCTTCTAATCCCTGCGCGCGCTGAAGGCCATGGCCACGACCAGTCCGCGCCGGTCCGCCGTCACCAAATTTTCACATTTTCCGGTCCGCGATTCCATTTGCCTTGCTCAACCTTTTGTTGATAGATTTCTATCAGGCAACGGGAGAGCGATATGACCATATATGCGCAGACGAGCGGGACGCAGTCGACAACGTCCGATTCGTACGTACCGATTCCCGGGCTCACCTTCAGCATTCCGGAAGGCGTCGGCACTTCCGCGTTGATTATCCTGAACTTGCCCTATGTTTACGCCGAGGGTCCAGCGTCCCCTGGCGGAATCTTCGGCATCGCGATCAATGGCGCCGTGTCGCCGGTCGTGGGAGGATTCACGAGCGGCACGCCAGTCGTACCTAACACCGGCCGCGTACCAACCACGCTGATCGTCAACATACCGTTGGCCGGTGCAGCGCAAACCATTACCGCTCTGTGGCGAGGTGTGCGTGGCAGCACAGTGATCATCGACTCACCGGCGAGCCTCAGCGCGATCCTGAACTAGACCGGCTGACATTATCGCGAGCGGCTCGCGGCGGTGGCAGGCTGACCTCTGCCAGCCTGACCGCATCCTCGTTCTGATCGATCGCGACATACTGGCCCTGCCAATAGGCCAGCGCCGCGGTGCGGGTCGAGAGCTGCAGGTCCAGCACGCGGCCGATCAGAATGGCATGGGAATGCCGCTCGACGATTTCCTCCACCTCACAATCGATCGCGGCCAGTGCGCCCACCAGCAGCGGCACGCCCGAAGCGCGCGTCGTCCACTCCGCGCCGGCAAACCGCTCGGCGCCCTTGAGCCCGTCCTTGCCGGCAAAGCGCTCGGCGACATCGATCTGGTCCGACGTCAGGATATTGACGCCGAAGCAGCCGTACCGCTGCACGAGCGGCCATGAGGACGCGTTCCGGTTGACGCTGACGATCAGCGCCGGGGGATCGACCGAGAGCGACGACACCGAGGTCACCGTCATGCCCGAAATGTCCCGGCCGCGCCCGGCCGTGACGACGCTCACCCCGCCCGTCAACTGTCGCATGGCGCCGCGGAAATCGTCTGACGAAACCTCTTGGGAAACCGCGCGGGAAACCTCTTGGGAAACCTGACAGTCGATCGCGATATGGCGGACAACGGAGTTCATGATGGCCTCACAGGTCGGAGGTGTCCTCGGTGCCTTGCAGCAGATTCTTCAGGATCGAGCCTTCCAGCGCGGCGAGTTCCGCCGAACCCCGACGCCTCGGGCGCGGGATATTGACGTCAATGTCATGCGCGATGCGGCCGTCCTCGATCACCAGAACGCGGTCGGCCAGTGCCACGGCCTCGGCGACGTCGTGTGTCACCAGGATCGCGGTGAAGCCCTGATCCTGCCAGACCCGCTCCAGCAGCCGCTGCATCGAAATCCGCGTCAACGCGTCAAGCGCGCCGAGCGGTTCGTCGAAGGCCAGCACGCGCGGGCGGCTGACCAACGCACGCGCCAGCGCCACGCGCTGCTTTTGCCCGCCGGAAAGCACCGCCGGCCATTGTGCCCGTTTGTCGTCAAGGCCGACTTCGACCAGCGCGCTGTCGGCGCGGGCCTGCGCGTCCGGCGAGGTCCGCTCCCGGCCGAGGCCGACCTCGACGTTCGACAGCACCCGGGCCCAGGGCAGCAGCCGCGGCTCCTGAAACATCACGCGAACGTCTTCCGCGCGCGTTTCCTCGCCAAAACTGATGGTACCCGCGGTAATCGTTTCAAGGCCCGCGATCAGCCGCAGCAGCGTACTCTTGCCGCAACCGCTACGGCCGACGATGGCGACGGACTGCCCTGCCGGAATGCGCAGGTCGATGCCGCGCAGCACCTCGTTGGCGCCGAACGATTTGCGCAATCCCCGGATCGTCAGCGAAAGCCCGCGCAACAGGGCGTCCGCATCCCGCCGCAACAGCCGCGCCTGCTTGACGAACTCGGGCTGGTCCACGGCTTCGGCATCCGCGGGGCGAAAACGAAGAGCTTCCTGCATTTCAATCCTCAAAAGTTTCTGCCTCAATGTTTCTGGAAGGCCGGATGCCAGGACAGCGTCAGCCGCTCCAGCGCGCGTGAAGCGCTGTCGGCAAGCTTGCCAAGCAACGCGTAGATCAGGATGGAGAGCACCACGACGTCGATCAGCATGAATTCGCGCGCCTGCATCGCCATGTAGCCGAGGCCGGACGACGCCGCGATGGTTTCCGCCACGATCAAGGTCAGCCACATGATGCCGAGCGCAAAGCGCAGGCCGACGAAGATCGACGGCAACGCGCCCGGAAAGATCACCCGGCGGAACAATTCGCCGTCGGTCATGCCGTAAATGCGGCCCATCTCGATCAGCTGCGGATCGACGGTGCGGATGCCATGCAGGGTGTTGAGGTAGATCGGAAAGAACACGCCGAGCGCGACCAGGAACAGTTTTGCCGACTCATCGATGCCGAACCACAGGATGACCAGTGGGATCAGCGCCAGATGCGGAATGTTACGCACCATCTGCAACGTCGTGTCGGTCAATTTGCTCGATAGCTGCGACAGGCCGTTGGCGAGGCCGAAAGTAAAGCCGATGCTGCCGCCGATCAGGAATCCGACGCTGGCACGCCAGAAACTGACCCAGATATTGCGCACCAGTTCGCCTGACAGCAGCAGCTTCCATCCAGCCAGCGCCACATCGCTCGGCGCCGGCAGCACCCGCGCCGAGACGAAGCCGGTGACGCAGGCCACCTGCCAGAGCAGGATGATCGCAAGCGGCACGATCCATGGAATGAGGCCGTCGGCCCGCGGCAGGCGCAGGCGTCGGACACGCGGAAGACTTTCGATCAGACTCATGATTGCGATGCCTTGACGAGGGGACGATGTTCGTTGGCGATGGTCTCGCCGAACGGACCGGTATTGACGCGGATCGGCGTCACATTGTTCGGCTGCTTCAGCGACAGCAGCGGAAACACCAGTTCGGCGAAGCGATAGGCTTCCTCCAGATGCGGATAGCCCGACATGATGAAGGTATCGATGCCGACATCCTGATATTCGCGGATTCGCGCCGCCACCGTCGTGGGATCGCCGACCAATGCCGTCCCTGCCCCGCCACGCACCAGACCGACGCCGGCCCACAGGTTCGGGCTGATCTCGAGCTTGTCACGCCTGCCGCCATGCAACTGCGCCATGCGCTGCTGGCCGACCGAATCCATCCGGGAAAATATCTTCTGCGCCGAGGCCACCGTCTCGTCGGTGACATGCTGGATCAATTCATCCGCCGCCTTCCAGGCCTCCGCATTGGTCTCGCGGACGATCACATGCAGCCGAATGCCGAACGAGAGTTTTCGCCCGCGCGCCTCCGCGACCGCCTTCACGCGGTTGATCTTCTCGGCCACCTGCGCCGGCGGCTCGCCCCAGGTCAGATATTTGTCGACGGTGTCGACGGCGACATCGATGCCGGCGTCCGACGATCCGCCGAAATACAGCGGCGGCCGCGGCGACTGCACCGGCGGAAACAGCAGACGGCCATCCTCGATGCGGATGTGCTTGCCTTCGACATTGACGGTCTTGCCCGCGAGCAGGTCGCTATAGACGTTGAGGAACTCGCGCGTCACGGCGTAGCGCGCGTCGTGATCGAGGAATATCCCGTCGCCCTTGTTCTCGACGGGGTCGCCGCCGGTGACGACGTTGACCAGCAGCCGCCCGTTCGACAACCGGTCGAGCGTCGCGGTCATGCGCGCGGCGACGCTCGGCGATTGCAGGCCGGGCCGTACAGCCACCAGATAGCGCAGCCGCTCGGTCCAGGGCGCGACGGCTGACGCCACCACCCAGGAGTCTTCGCAGCTTCGCCCGGTCGGCAGCAGCACGCCGTAATAGCCGAGCTGGTCCGCAGCCTGCGCGATCTGGCGCAGATAATTGAAGTTCACCTCGCGCCCGCCGGTGGTGGTGCCGAGATAGCGGCCATCGCCATGGGTCGGCAGGAACCAGAGGATATTGGCGTTCGATTGGTTGCTCATGAACCCGGCCTCCGTGCCACGTCGGAAATCTTGATCTGTTTGGGAATGAGACCGAGCGCGAAGAACGCGTCGGCGACCTGCTGCTGATCGGCGATCACGCTGTCGGTGATCGGCTTGATGCCGTAGGACTGCCGCTTCAACGCGACTTCAACGACGGGTACCGGAAGCCCGATCGCCGGCGCCAATTGCTCGGCGACGGTGTGAATGTCGCCCTTCGCCCAATCGTCGACTTCGCTGAGTTGGGCCAGCACGAGATCGACGATTTTCGGGTCGGCGCCAATGAACTTCTTCGAGGCGAAATAGAACTGATAGTTCGAAACGATGCCGGTGCCGTCGGCGAGCGTCCGCGCGCCGGTCGCAGCTTCGGCGGCGGCCTGGAACGGATCCCAGATCACCCAGGCATCGACCGCACCGCGTTCGAACGCCGCGCGCGCATCGGCCGGCGCCAGAAACACCGGCTCGATCTCCGAGTATTTGACACCAGCCTTCTCCAGCGCCTTCACCAGCAGATAGTGAACGTTGGAGCCCTTGTTGAGCGCAACCTTCTTGCCCTTCAAATCGGCAACTGAAGTGAGCTTGCTGTCCTTCGGCACCAGGATGGCTTCGCCCTTCGGTGCCGGGGGCTCATAGGCGACATACTGGATCGGCGCGCCCGCGGTCTGCGCGAAGATCGGCGGCGCTTCGCCGGTGTTGCCGAAATCGATGGCGCCGACATTAAGCGCCTCGAGCAGCGGCGGCCCGGAGGGAAATTCCGTCCATACCACCTGATAACCCGCGGCCTTCAGCTTGCCTTCGAGTGTGCCCTTGCTCTTGAGCAGCACCAGCTTGCCGTATTTCTGGAAGCCGATGCGGACGACCTTGTCCTGCCCGTAGCTGAGGCCAACCGTCGAGCCGACGATGGCGAGAGACAGCATGGCGCTCGCGATCAGGCGTTTGATGAAACGCTTCATGATGAAATCCTCTGCGTTGAATGGAATGGCTTTTCTCGAATTCAGGTCTGGGTATTGCGCCAGACAATGTCGCGAACCACGATCGGCTTCGGGATCAGCCCGAGCTTGAAGAAGCGATCGGCGACGGCCTGCTGGGTATCGATGATCGCCTCCGTCACCGGTCCGATCGCGAACGAGGCCCGGTTGGCCGCGACGGTCTGGACTTCCAGCGGAACGCCGGTCACGGCGGCGAGCGCATTTGCCACGGCGTCGCGATTTCCTTCCGCCCAGCGGGCGGCTTCCGCCAGGCCCGCGATGATGTCGCGGGTGTGCTGAACGTTGGTGTTCGCGAAATCGCGGTTGGCGAGATAGAACGAATTGGTCTTGGCGACCTCGTAGGCGTTGATCAGGATCCGGCCGTTCTGCTTTTTCTCGCCGATCGCGAAGTATGGATCCCAGATCGCCCAGGCTTCGATGCTGCCATTGGCAAATGCCGGCCCCGCATCGGGCGGCGACAGATAGACCGGTGTGATATCGGCGTAGGTGAGACCGGCCTTTTCCAGCGTCGCAATCAGAACGTTATGCGCGCTGGTGCCCTTGGCAAATCCAATCCGCTTGCCTTTCAGATCGGCAATTGTGCGAATCGAGGAGTTGGCGGGAACCAGAATGCCCTGCCCGTTGGTGATCGGCGATCCCGCCACATAGACGATGTTTGCATTCGCGGCCTGGGCAAAGATCGGCGGGGTATCGCCGACCGCGCCAAGGTCGACACTGCCGGTGCTCATCGCTTCCAGCAACGGCGGGCCCGACGTGAACTCGATCCATTTGATGGCAATTTGTTTCGCGGCGAAGTGCTTTTCCAGAATAGCCTGCTGCCGCGCGATCACGAGCACCCCGGTCTTCTGATAGCCGATACGGATTTCCTTCACCGGCGCCTGCGCACGCGCACCTGGCGACAGCGCGACAACGGCACCGGCAACCGACAATCCGAGAAACTCCCGACGCTTCATCACATTCTCCTGAACGATCATGCTCGCGGCGGTGCGCGATCATGCGATGCAAGAGATGATGGTGGCGCTTTGAAACGCTGTCGAGTGCTCCGCAAAAATAGCAATGACGGCACTGTTAGTCTGGCTCGCGACGACGCGTTTATTGCCGGAACACGATTTACAACGACGCATTTTTCTTGACGCTTACCCGAAGCCAATTCGTTAATCTTGAATTGGGCAGCGACGGAACCTGATCCACCCAAAGTCATAAGCGACCGCCGCCGAGATCGACGAACGCCTATCAAATATGCGCCTGGAATTTCTCTCTGCGAATGCCGACCGGCGTAGCATCGTCATGCGGATCGCGTGACAACAAGAAAGAACGGTTCTATTGACCGCGGTTGCGCGGCCTCTAGCTTGCTTTGATCCCTTTAATGTCAGGCAGATCAAACTCCATGGGCAACCGCACCGCATCAATCATCGGAGCCATCGCAGCCATCGCGGTCGTTTCAGCAACATCCGTGGCCGCGCAGACACCGCCATCCGATACGATTCGCATCGGCTATCAAAAATCCTCGACGCTGACGGCCATCCTGAAGACCAATGGCGAACTGGAAAAAGCGCTCGCGCCGCTCGGCGTCCGCGTCTCCTGGCATGAATTCACCAGCGGCCTGCCGCTGCTGGAAGCGATCAACACCGGTAACATCGACTTCGGCGCCGATGTCGCCGATACCGTGCCGCTGTTCGCACAAGCCGCGGGCGCCAGGCTTGCCTATATCGCGGAAGAAGCCGCCTCCCCGTCGGCGCAGGCCATTCTGGTCGGCGCGGAATCGCCCATCAAGACGCTGGCCGATCTGAAGGGCAAGAAGGTTGCGGTGACAAAAGGCGCCGGCAGTCATTTCCTGCTGCTCGCCGCGCTGGCCAAATCGGGCCTGAGCTTCAAGGATATCTCGCCGGCCTATCTGACGCCGGCCGACGGCCGCGCCGCCTTCATCGGTGGAAATGTCGATGCGTGGGTGGCCTGGGATCCGTTCCTGACCAGCGCCCAGCGCCAGTCCAACGCGCGGGTGCTGTCCGACGGCAGCAACGGCCTCGCGAGCTACAAGCGATATTACCTGTCGTCGGCTGCGTTTGCCGATCGGCGCGGCGACGTGCTCAATGCCATCTTCGGCAAGCTCGACGAGACCGGCAAATGGGTCAAGGCGCATCAGGACGACGCGGCCAAGTTGCTGTCGGGGCTCTGGGGCATCGATGCGGCGACGGTGAAGGAAGCCAACAGCCACCGTTCCTACAAGGTTGGAATCGTCACAGCGCCCGGCCTGTCCGAACAGCAACGCATTGCCGACGCGTTCTTCGCGGAAGGATTGCTGCCGGTAAAGGTCAACGCGGGCGATGCGAAGATCTGGACGCCGAAGCGCGACTGAGTGCGGCGGCAGACTCGCTGCACCTCTCCCGCTTGCGGGGGAGGTCGGATCGCATCGAAGATGCGATCCGGGTGGGGGCTCTCTCCTCAATACGACTCGCGGCGACACCCCCACCCATAGCCGATGCTACGCATCGGCGTTCTTAAGGCCAAGGACGGCGGCCGCAGGCCGCCTACGCCTCCCCCGCAAGCGCGGGAGAGGGAGCGCAGTCCCTTCGCGATTTCTACGCCGCCTCGAACGCCGGGACCGGCAATGCGGTGACCGACTTGATCTTTTCCATCGCGAACCGCGAGGTCACATTCTTCAGCGCGACGGCGCCGATCAGCTTCTTGTAGAAAAGATCATAGCTCCGCATGTCGGCGACGACCACGCGCAGCACATAGTCCACGTCGCCGGCCATACGATAGAACTCGATGACTTCAGGCATGGCGCTGACGGCGGCCGCGAATTTCTTCAGCCACGCGTCGGAATGATCGTCGCTCTCCACCGACACGAACACCGACAGCCCGAGGCCGATCTTGTTCTGGTCGACCAGCGCGACCTTGCCGGTGATGATGCCCTCGTTCTCCATGCGCTGGACGCGCTTCCAGCACGGCGTGGAGGAAAGCCCGACGCGCTCCCCGATCTCGGCTACCGACAGCGATGCGTCTTCCTGAAGTACCCGCAGGATCTTGCGGTCGATCGCATCGATGCGGCGGGTCTGTTCCGGGCCAGACGTAACAACTTCGCTCATATGTAAAACTTTCTTCCAAATGCATTGCTATCGACAATGCTATTCAGAAAATAATTCCACACAAGCTGGCTGCCGTTTCGAAATTAGCGGCTGCCGGAGAAAGACTTCCTGCGCGGACCACCTTCGCCAGCCTAAAGACCCGCGCCCTTGCCGATCGCCCCGGAGAACGAGCGGTCGACGATGTCGGCGGCGTTGAGCTTCTGCTTGATCAGGCCCGAGCGGAAATAGAGATCGATGGTTTGCTGCTCGTCGGCCACCACGCCGTCATCGATCGGCGCGACGCGGATTTTCGCCCGGCTCAGCCAGTTCAGCGGCACCGCGGGCGGAATGCTCATCAGCCTGCCCCACGTCTCGGCGTAGGCGCTGACATTGGTCTGTGACCACGCCCGCGCGGCCGTCAGCCGCCTGACAAAATCTTCCAGTTCCGGCCGCTTGTCGCGGATCGCGTTCGGCGTCGCGACCTGGAAGCCCAGTCCTGGCGTAAGACCCTCAGCCGTGATCACGCGCCGCGACTGGAACAGGACTTCTTCCTGACTCACATAGGGCTCCCATGTCGACCAGGCATCGACGGAGCCTTGCGTATACGCAACCTTGGCGTCCGATGGCGCGAGGAACACGATCTGGATGTCGCTGGTCGACCAGCCCTTCGATTCGAGGGCTGCGAGAATCAGTTGATGACCGATCGAGCCACGGCCGGTCGCGATCTTCTTGCCTTTCAGGCTTTCGAAGTCGCGGACGGCTGAGTCCTTCTGGACCAGCACCGCGAGACCCTCGCGGCTCTGCCGGATCGCCGCGATGGCTTTCACCGGAACGTTGGCCGCCGCGGCGAAGGTGAACGGCGCGTCGCCGACCAGGCCGGTTTCGATCGCGCCCGCGCTTAACGCTTCCAACAGCGGCGCCGCGGCCGGGAATTCCTTCCACTCGATCTTGTAGGGAACATCCCTGAGGACGCCGGCAGCTTCCATCACGGCCTGCGAATTCCCCTTTTGATCGCCAACCCGCAGGGTGGTCTGGGCATCCGCCGAGGCAATCGCACCCAGCAGCAGGCCCGCAACGAGAATGGCGCGCATCATTCCGCTGCCACTCCCCGGGCAACACTGCGTCCGGCGATCAACTGACGCGTCAGCGGGATCAGTTCGCGGCCGTAGTCGATGGCATCGATCAGGGGATCGAAGCCGCGAATCAGGAAGTGGCTGATGCCGAGATCGTAATAGTCGCCAAAGACTTCGGCGACCTGTTCGGGCGTGCCGACCAGCGCCGTGGTGTTGCTGTTGGCGCCGGTGAGTTTGGCGATCTCGGTCCATAGCCGCTTGTCGATCCGGGTGCCCTGCTCGGCCAGCGCCAGCAGCCGCTTCGCGCCGGCGGTGGCATGGCCGTCCGCGGGCTTGCGATATCCGGTCTTGTCCTGCAGCGCGGTGGCGGGGGCCAGAATTTCATCAGCCTTGGCCCAGGCCTTCTCCTCGGTATCGGCGAGGATCGGACGCACCGACAGGCTGAAGCGCGGCGTCGGCCGGCCATGTTTCGCGGCTGCCGCGCGGACCCGCGACGTCACATCACGTACCTGCGCATAGGATTCGCCCCACAGCGCAAACGTATCCGCATGCTTACCCGCAACCTCGATCGCCGCGTCCGAACCGCCGCCGACAAAGATCGGAATGCCCTCGCTGCGGTACGGCTTCAGCTGCGAGAAGCCGTTCTGCACCTGATAATATTTTCCCTCATAGGTGAACGGCTTTTCGCTGCTCCATTCGGCGCGGACCACGTCCAGGAACTCGCTGGTGCGGGCGTAGCGCTCATCCTTGTCATCGATGACGTTGCCGTCCTGCCGCAGTTCGGTAGCGTTGCCGCCGGTGATGACATGCAGGGCAACCCGCCCATCGGACAGTTGATCGATGGTCGCCAGCTGCCGCGCCAGGAGCGTCGGCGCGGTGAAGCCGGGGCGCTGTGCGATCAGGACGTTGAGCTTGTCGGTCACACCAAGCACGTGCTGGCCGATCTGAAGCCCGTCCGGGGTGGTGGAATGGAACGCCAGCAGCGCGCGATCAAAGCCTGCGTTCTCATGCGCCTTGGCAACGGTCTCGATATAGTACCGATCGAGAATCGGGCCGTTCCGCACGACGGTTTCGGACGAATAATTGCTGCCGATGTATCCGATGAATTCCACTGACATGAGCTTGCTCCAGAGTTTGGGATTGGTTCGTTGATATTCAGACGCCGAGCGCCAGACGTCCGGCGTTGACGCGGGTGGCGTCATCCTGCGGCGTGTGAACCCGCCCGCACAGGACATCGCGATAATGCCGCTCCAGCGGATTGGAGCGGGTGAGGCCATGATTGCTGGTCAGCGACAGCGCGTCTTCGAGAATCGCGACCGCATTGTTCGTGACCGTGAGCTTGACGATGCTGGATTCGGAGGCGCTGAGCAGCACGCCATCGTCGAAATCGCCGGCGAAACTGTCGATCAGTCGCGCATTGACGGCAAGCCGCGCCTCGATGCCGCCGACGATCTCCTGCACTCTCGGCAGCGTCGCCAGCGATGCGCCGAGATTGGATGGCTTCCGGTTCTTCAGGAACTCGACCAGCCAGTCACGCGCGGCACGGGCGACGCCGTCATAAATCGCGGCGACGAAGATCGCGTGCACCACGGACTGGGTAAAATCCGGCACCCGCCATTCCTCGGGCGCGCGGACGTCGATCTCGTGGTCGAGCGGGAACACGACGTCTTCGAACACGACGTCATGGCTGCCGCTGGCACGCAGGCCAAGGTGGTCCCACGTTTCGATAATCCGCGTCCCCGGCAATCCCGCAGGCACCAGGAACAGACCGACGCGCGTTTCCGGCTCGTCGGTCTTCGCCCACACCGCATACCATTTCAGGATCGGCGCGCCGGTCGAATAGACCTTGCGGCCAGAGAGCCGCCAGCCCGTCTCGGTTCTCCGCGCGATCGTCGCCGGCAACCCGCCACGCGCCGGAGAGCCCAGATCGGGCTCGACCCGCAGCGCATTGATCAGCGCCACGCCGTCGACCGCCTCCCGCGCCAGCTTGCGGGAGAGACGCCCCGGCCAGCGTGTGCTCCGCGCCATCACCAGATGCTGGATGTAGTGCATCGACAGCACCAGCGCCGTCGATGGGTCAGCCTTGCCGAAGATGCCGAGGATGCGCGCCGTATCGAGCGCACCCGCGCCGTGGCCGCCAAGCGCCGTCGGCACGGTCAGCGCCAACAATCCCGCCTCGGCAAGCTCCTTGAAATTCTCGAACGGAAAGCTGGCGTCGCGATCATGCTGCGCCGCTCGGGCCGCGAATTCGGAAGCCAGCGCCCGCGCACAATCGTACGGCACCGGCGCGGCCTCCGCCAGCGGCTCCTTGCGTATCGAACTGTTGATCGCGCTCACCATGTGGCATCCAATCCGAGCAGGCCAAGGATGTTACGGCGAAGCTCCGCCAGCCTGGGATCGCCGCGGTGCCGGGGATAGGGTCGATCGACCGCGATGTCGGCCTTGATGCGCGCCGGACGATCACTGAACACGATGACGCGGTTGGCGAGGAACAAGGCTTCCTCGACGTCATGGGTCACCAGCAGCGTGGTAAATCCCTTGCGCTGCCACAGCGCCACGATTTCAGCCTGCATCGTGATCCGCGTCAAGGAATCCAGCTTGCCGAGCGGCTCATCGAGGATGAGGATCTTTGGATCGTTCACCAGCGCCCGCGCCAGCGCGACACGCTGCGCCATACCACCAGACAATTGATGCGGATAGGCATTGCGAAATTGCGACAGCCCGACGAGGTCAAGCGCGGCATCGACACGCTGCCGCTGGCTCTTCAGGATGCCCTGCGCCTCCAGCCCAAGCGCGACGTTGTTCCAGACCGTTCGCCACGGAAACAGTGTTGGATCCTGAAACACCACGACCCGGGATGGGAACGGTCCGGTGACGGGATCGCCGTCCTCGCGGAGCACGCCCGATCGCGGCGCCTCGAGCCCCGCGACCAGCCGCAGCAAGGTCGACTTGCCGCAGCCGGAGGGACCGAGCAGTGCGATGAACTCACCGGGCTTGACGTTGAAATTGACATCGTCGAGCACCGGCAAGACATTGCCGTCGATGTCAAAGGCGTGGCTGATGCGTTCGACATCGAGCGAGGCGCCGACGGCCGGATAGGTGACCGCTTCGGCCAAGGCATGCGCTACCATTTGACGACTCCCTTCTGCCAGATCAGCAGGCGGTCGCGCGTCCGGAACAGCAGCGTGATCGCGCCCGAGCACAGCAGCGACATCACGATCAACGCGGCATACATGTTGGCATACGCCGCCCAGCCCTGCGCCCATTGCAGATACCAGCCGAGCCCGGCCTTGACGCCGATCATCTCGGCAACCACCAGCACCGCAAATGACGATCCGAGGCCCATGAACAGGCCGACGAACACATGCGGCAAGGCTGCGGGAATCGCGACCTTCAGCACCAGGAACGACGGTTTCGCGCCGAGCGTTCGCGCCACGTCGTAATAGGCGTTGCTGACGCTCGCGACACCGGACCAGGTCAGCACCGTGACCGGAAACCCGGTCGCCAGCGCGATCAGGAACGTGCTGGCGCTCCAGCTCGACGGGAAGGTGAAGAACGCGATCGGCAGCCACGCCGTCGCCGGCAGTGGGCCGATGAACCGCAGCACCGGATGCACCCAGTAACCGACGCTGCGCGACCAGCCGATCGAGACGCCGGTCAGGAAGCCGACCGTGGCGCCGATGACATATCCGCCGAGCTGAAGCTTTACAGACGCGATGATGCTGTCGAGCAATTTGGGCAAATCATCGGTGTAGACCTCGATGATCGACTGCGGCGGCGGGAAGAACGGCAGCGGCAGCCACCCGAACTTTGCGGTCGCGACCTCCCACAGCGTCAGGAATAACGCCGATACCAGCAGCCACGGCGCACGCCGTTGCAGGCCGGCATTGAACCGCCCGAGCCGGCTGCCCGCCACCGTCGCCAGGAAAATGACGCCGGAGATGACGAAGGCCGCGGCCGCAAGCTGATGGGTGCGCGTCCAGTCACCGATATCCGGCCACCACAGGCACGATATGCCAAACCCGACCCACGCCAGGCTTGCGAACACGCCGGTCCCGCCTGCCGGAAACGAGACCGCCAGCGACAGCGGCCGCCCCGAAAGTGCTGCGCCTTCTTCCGCCGATTGCGCCAGAGCGACCGTCTTAGACGCCGAATACGTCGACATAGATCCGCTCCGCAAATTTCGCCGTATCGGTGCTGGCCTTGAAGACCGAAACGCTCTTCAGGTCGTCCGCATAAGCCTTCAGTTCCCGCTTCAACACTTCGCCGACGGGATGGTGATGATGGGTGTGGTAGCGGACCATGGCCTGCAGATCCTGCAGGCTCGCCGTCTTGGGGGCGTAAGGCTGGAACGAAGCCGCGGCGACATCAGGGTTTTGCGCGGTGTACATGGCGGCATCGAGCAGCGCCTGCGTGATGGCGCGTGCGACCTGCGGTTCTTCGCGAACCAGGCTGCCGCGCAATCCGAGGATGCAGCAGGTCTTGTCCTTGTATTCACCGTCGAGGTTGGAAGCGACCTCCTTGTAGGCGCTGTCCTTCAGCCAGATATGGGCAATCGGATCGGAGGCGAGGAACGCCTGAACCTCGCCCTTCTCGACGGCGAGCTGCAGCAAATTGCCGGGATAGGCGCGCCAGTCGACATCCTTGTTGGGATCGATGGCCCTGCTTGGCAAGCTGGATCGAAAAGAAATTCTTGTCCGGCCCGCCGAGATCGCCGACCGCGACGATCTTGCCCTTGAGGTCGGCCAGTCTGTCGACGCCCGAATTGACGCGCGACAGCACCCGCATGCAGCCGCCATGGGTTCCAGCCGCGATCTTGACGTCAAACCCCTGCTCCAGCGGCTTCAGCCAGCGCAACGCCATGCCGAGCCCCGCGTCGCTCTTGCCGGTCGCGATCGCTTCCAGCAACTGATCGGTCGAGCCGCTGTAGTTGATCAGTTCGACGTCGAGATTGTGTTTCTTGAAGATGCCCTGGTCGATCGCCACCGGAACCGGCACGAGGCAGACCGCGCCGGCATTCCATGACAGTTTCAGCTTTCGCGGCGCCCCGGTGAGCGCCGGCGCGTTGGAAGCGGTCCTGCAGATCGGAAACTCCGAGAAGTCGATGCCGGGCGTGGCCGCACGAAACGGGAAGGCTTGCGCGCCAAACACGCCTAGCGGCGCGGCGAGCGCCGCGGCAGCTCCGCCGCGCAACAGCGTTCGGCGATCCAGCCGCGTTACGTCGTTCTTTCCATCTCGTGACATCCTGCACTCCTGCTCTCAAAACGGCATGGCGCCGCCGTCGGCGCAGCACGTGGATGCTGCGGCCCGTTATGTTCCACACTGGCGATCGGTTATTCGGTTCAATCCCCGCGAGACTCCGATCTCGCCCCGTTGATCTGACGTTCAAATGATGCGCGGCAGCAACGCCGTCGTCAATGAAATGGAATTTTGAATGTGAAAGCGAACGGAGAGATTATCTCCACATTGATATCGACGTGCGATGAAACGGTTTTTGCGCGCTCGCAAAATATGCAGCGCTTCCGCATCGATTCAATTCTTCCAATTTCGAACGAGTTCAAGCCGCACAGCAGACAATTTTTATTCGCGCGTGAGTAGCGAGGCGATCATTGCCGGTGCATCAAAATATTCAGTCAGCCATTTCATTGACTGCGGAGCAGTCGCTCGTACGCTTGGTGCGTCGCTGATTGCCTCACGCAATGCGGCGGATCACACCGGAAAGAACAAAGGCATGAACACACTCGAATCAACAACGCGCTCACGCATCCGTAAATTTGGCGCCACGCTGGTCGGCGCGGCGCTGGGGCTGGCGATAACAGCTTCGGCCATGGCAGCGGACACCGTGACGCTGCGCGTCGGCGACCAGAAGGGCGGCAACCGTTCGCTGCTCGAAATCGCGGGATTGGCGAGGGATCTTCCCTACAAGATCGAATGGTCGGAATTTCCTGCCGCTGCGCCTATTCTCGAAGCGTTGAATGCCGGCGCGCTCGATGTCGGCTACACCGGCGATCTGTCGTTTCTCACCGTCTATGCCACCGGTGCACCGATCAAGGCGATTGGCGGCACGCGCTCCGATGCCCGCACCCAGGCGATCCTGGTCCGGCAGGATTCGCCGATCAAGACGGCGGCGGATTTAAAAGGCAAGCGGTTGGCCGGAACGCGCGGCGGCTGGGGCCAGTTCCTGATCGACGCGACGCTGGAGAAAGCCGGCTACAAGGTCGACGACGCGACCTTCGCGCCGCTGGGTCCAGTCGATGCCAAGATCGCGCTGGTCGCCGGCTCGATCGACGGATGGGCGGTGTGGGAGCCCTACGTCTCCTACGCGACGCTGAAGGATAAGGCCCGCGTCGTCGCCAACGGCGAAGGCCTGACGCCGACCATCACCTTCATCGTGGCATCCGATTCCGCCATCGCCACCAAGCGCGCGGCCGTGCAGGATCTCGTGCAGCGGCTCAACAAGGCGCGGCTGTGGTCGCTGGATCATCTGCCCGAATATGCCAGGAACACGTCCGAGCTGACCAAGCTGCCGGAAGACGTGCTGCTCAGCGCCTACACCGCGCAAAAAACCAGCCCGATCGTGATCGATACCGGTATCGTCAAGGAAGTTCAGGCGGCATCCGACCGCGCCACACGCTACGGCATCCTCTCCAAGACGCTCGATGTCAGCAAGGCCGTCGATCGCAGCTTTACGGCGGCGGCCGCCGGATCGAACTAACTCACCACTCAGATGAAACGGACAAGGGTCGGCATTCCGGTGCCGCCCCCTGGCCTCGGCCGTTGAAGTTTCTTCTGTGGTTGGCTGCATCCGGAGAATGTTGTGCGGGGAACCTGCGTAGCTTTGGAATTCAAAAAGCAACGCCCCGAGGGAATAATCGACCTCGTTCGAGATGACTTGTCACGGCCACGCGAGCGAGCGCAGAGGTCACAGATGATTCAACGCAGCACGATCTATCCAATCAAAATGGCGGCAGCGATCATCTGCCAAGCGGCACTGCTGGCCATGATCGTCTGGGGATTTCACTAGAATTCTGAACTTTCCGGCGGATGGCTACTCAACGAAACGTACTGGGCCGCATCAGACATGATCCCGCATTACACCATCCGGCATCTCGCCGGCGCGCGCGAAGAGCTCTCATGCTTCCGACAGCTGGAGGATGAATGCGCGGCGCTGTACTTCAATATTGTTCACGGCGCGAAAGTCCACAGGCGCTTCACCACCGCAAAATCGGGAGTGCCGTGCACGGACTACGTCCTGATCGCGCGCGAGGATGGCAGCGGCGGAGCTGTCAAGGAACGGGCTATCGCGCTGTTCGACGCCTCCTGATCGAGACACCTTCGCAAGACCTGCCGGTTATCCCGCCGCCGCAACTTTCGGCGTCGGCGCGACGCTGACCGCCAGTTTGCCGTAACGGTCCTTGAACGCCTCGGTGTCGATTTCCTCGAGCTGGATCGCGCCGCTCATCACGCCTGCCTTCCAGGCTTCGTGCTCGGGATCGTGCTGGAATTCCGGCATCACTTCCCTGGCGAACAATTCCAGCGAGTCGCAGATGTGCTCATGGCTGTTCTTGCCGGCCTGGTTGAGCAGGATCACCTGGTCGATGTGCGAGGAACGAAACCGCCGCAACTTCTTGCGGATGGTTTCCGGCGAGCCGATCAGGCCGCCGCGCAGAGCCGCTTCCTGCGCCTCCGGATTTTCGCGCTTCCACTTGTTGTATTCGTCCCACATGTTGACGGTGCCGGGGTCGGGACGCTGCCGGTTCTGCGACGCGCCGTAATAGCGCAGCGCGAACTGGAAGAAGGTCGCGCCATCGGCGCGCGCCCGCGCCTCCTCGTCGGTCTTGGCGCACATGAAGAATGACACCAGCGCCATGTTCGGGTTGATCTCGTAGTCGGCGAGTTTCTTCAGCCGCTTGGTGATCGCGTTGTAATAGGCGTGCACCCAGGCGTGCGCCGCTTGCGCGCTGACGAACTGAAAGCCCAGCGCGCCAAAGCCGTTCTCGCCGGCGCGTTCGATGGTCTGCAATTGCGAGCACGCCATCCACAGTGGCGGATGCGGCTTCTGTACCGGCTTCGGCACCACGTTACGCAAGGGGATGTCGAAATATTTGCCGTGATGCTCGGTGCCGACTTTGGTGAACATCGGAAAGATCGCCTGCACCGCTTCCTCGAACACCTCGCGCTTGGTTTCCATGTCGCGGCCGAACGGCGTCAGTTCGGTGATCGAGGCGCTCTCGCCCATGCCGAATTCGCAGCGGCCGTTGCTGAGCAGATCGAGCACCGCGACGCGTTCGGCGACGCGGGCGGGATGGTTGGTGGTGAGCTGGAAAATGCCGTGGCCGAGCCGGATTCTTTTGGTGCGCTGGGAGGCGGCGGCGAGGAACGATTCCGGCGACGGCGAATGCGAATATTCTTCCAGGAAATGATGTTCCACGACCCAGGCATGGTCATAGCCGAGCCGGTCGGCGGTCTCGAGCTGCGTCAGGGCATTCTGGTAGAGCCGCAGCTCATCGCCCTCTTCCCACGGGCGCGGCAGTTGCAGCTCATAAAAGATGCCGAACTTCATGACGTCGCTCCCGATTGTTGTTTTGTTGCAGTGTATTCGCGGCAGGGAGCAAGTCTAGCCTCGGCCGTGAAACTCCAATTCCGCGCCGCGGAAGCCGGCTTGCATGGAACGCGCGAATGGTTAGCTTGAGGGTCTGCCTGAGTCGCGGCCGATCACGGCCCGCTCGCCCCTCCGCCGAGACCAAATGACCACGTTTACGCCGCATCAGGATTCCGCGCTGAAGGCCGTTGCCGACTGGATGAAGGCAAAGCCCGGCAAGAACGGCACGCCGCCGGTATTCCGGCTGTTCGGCTATGCCGGAACCGGCAAGACCACGCTGGCGCGGCACATCGCCGACGGCGTCGACGGCGAGGTGAAATTCGCGGCCTTCACCGGCAAGGCCGCGCTGGTGATGCGCAACAAGGGCTGCGACAACGCCTCCACGATCCATTCGCTGATCTACCGCGCGCGCGAATCCGGCGTCGAGCAGCCGAGTTTTGAACTGTGGGACGACGCGCCGGCCTCGAAGGCGAAACTGATCGTGATCGACGAGTGTTCGATGGTGGACGCCGAGCTCGGCCGCGATTTGATGTCGTTCGACTGTCCGCTGCTGGTGCTCGGCGATCCCGCGCAGCTGCCGCCGATCCAGGGCGGCGGGTTCTTTACCGATTCCGAGCCCGACGCGATGCTGACCGAGGTGCATCGCCAGGCCCAGGACGATCCGATCGTGCGGATGTCGATGGATATCCGCGAGGGCCGCGAACTCGAAATCGGCCGCCATGGCGAGAGCGAGGTGGTGTCGCGGAGCGAACTCGACCCGGACCGTGTGATGAAGGCCGACCAGGTGCTGGTCGGGCGCAACAACACGCGCCGCGCCTACAACATGCGGGTACGCCAGAAACAGAACATTGAGGATCCGTTGCCGGTTGCCGGCGACAAGCTGGTCTGCCTGCGCAACAACCGCAAGAAGGGCCTGTTCAACGGCGGCCTGTGGCGGGTCAAGTCGCGCGCGCAGTCGAAATCGAAGATCATCACCATGCGACTGTCGCCCGATGAGGATTTCGGCCACAAGGTGACCAAGGTCTCGGTGCGCGGCGATTGCTTTGGCGGCGCCATCGAGACCATCCCGTGGGAGCAGCGCAAGCCCTATGACGAGTTCGACTATGGCTATGTGCTGACCGTGCACAAGTCGCAGGGCTCGCAATGGGACGACGTCGTGCTGTTCGACGAAAGTTTTGCGTTCCAGGACAGCCGCGCGCGCTGGCTCTACACCGGCATCACGCGCGCCGCGAAGCGGCTGAGCGTGGTGATTTGATCTGAACAGTGGGTCTGCGTGCCCCGGATGCTGCGCAGCGCGAAGCGGTGCGCTGCTGATCCGGGACCCATCAATCGCGACACCACCTTGGGTCCCGGCTCTGCGGAGCAGCGCGAAGAGCGCTGCACCGCGTCCGGGACACGCGGCGTCACTTCTCCGCGACAAAATAGAAATCCTCCCTTCCGGGCGGCGAGCCGTAGGTGAAGGGTTGTTGCGCGCGCTTGGTCATCGTCCAGACGTCGTCGCGGACGATATCGAACAGTTTCCGTACCTCGACCTTCGGCGTCTTGAGTTCACGCGCCAGCACGGTTGCGAACGGGCTGTTGACGGAATCGCCGTCGAGCGCCGTCTCGCCGTGCTTGGCGGCATAGACCACCATGAAGCCGGCCTCCGGCTCGATGTTGGAAAAGCCCTTGTTGACCAGCTTCAGCGCAATGGTCCGCTGCATGTTCTTTTCGAACGGATTGTCGCGGCAGGCATCCAATATCACCAGCCGCAGCTTGCGCGCGCCGGAAACCGCGGCGATCAATTGCTCGAGCGCCACCGCCTGCGTCTCCGCATCGCGGTCGGCGGCGAGCTTGGCGTCGGTCGGGATCAGATAGTTGACGCCGCCGATCTCCATGCCGTGACCGGCATAATAGACCACCGCCCAATCGGCCTTCTCGGCTTGCGTGCCGAACTCGTGCAGGGCAGCGAAAAACTTGTCGCGGGTGAGGTCCGGCGCCAGCGTGACGGTCGCAAAGCCGAGCTCGCGAAGCGTGGACGCGATCAATTTGGCGTCGCGCGCCGGATTGGCGAGCGGCTGCACGTTCTTGTAGGCGCTGTTGCCGACAATCAAGGCGACCTTGCGCGGACCTGATGACGCGGGGGCTGCGGTCGTCAGCGCCGCCAGCCGCTCCTTGGCGAAGCGGCGGGCAATAGCCGCATCGATATCATCGAACTTGGTCAGGGCCGCGCTCGCCGAACGGTATTCGCTGCGCGCACCCACGACGTCGCCGCGCTTTTCGAACACTTTGCCGCGGTTGGCACGGGCGCGGATATTGTTCGGGTTGATCTTGAGCGCCTCGTTGTAGTCCTTCAGCGCGGCGTCGAGATCGCCCTTCGCCAGATGGACATTGCCGCGGCTGGTCATCGCATAGACCGAATTCGGCGTGTGGGCCAACGCCACGTTGCAATCCGCGATCGCTTCGTCGAACTTCCTGATCTCGGTGTAGGTGATGCAACGGTAGGCCGCGACCTGCGGGGCGTCGGGATTGATCTTTTTCGCCTCGGCGAAATCGGCGAGCGCCGCGTCGTATTGCTTGCGGTAGGTCTGCACGCGTCCCCGGTTGAAGCGGTGATTGTAGCGGCTGCCGTCGTTGTTCGCGAGCCTGACGGCGGAATCGAGTTCGGTGAGGGCGCGTTGCAGGTCGCCCTGACGCATGAAAATAAGGGCGCGGTTGTTGTAGGGGCTGGAAAAATTCGGCTGCAGTTTCGAGCTCTGCGCATAGTCGGCCAGGGCCCGCTCGTCGTCGCCCTTGCTGCTATAGGCGAGGCCGCGCGAATTGATGTATCCGGCGTTATCGGGAACGAGTTCGATCGCCGCGTTGAAGGCCGTTATCGCGCCGTCATAGTCGCGCTTCTTGATCAGCGCATCGCCGCGAACTCCGAAAGCGCCCGCCCTGGCCTTGGCAGGCATCTTGTTGTCGGCAATGACGGTATCGCAGGCGGCCAGCCTTGCGACCGGTTCCGCATCCTTGTTCCGGCAGGTGTCGATTTCGCCCGCCGCCCGCGCGGGGCCGGCGGCGACAAGGGTGACGATGACCAGGAAGAAGGCGCGCAACATCAGTGAAACGCTCCGGCGCATGAATTGTGGTCGCCGGAGGCTGCCGGCGGTTCATTGTGGGAAGCTGTGCGAGGTCCGGTCAAGCGTGGCCAAACATCGCGCCTAACGTGTTGCGCCGGCGCGATTTTATTCACGAACTCGTGTGTCGCCGGCCGTAACAAAATGAGCCCAGGCCCGTATCTCTGCGTATCTGAGGAAGCTGCGCCGATTGCGAAACGCGGCTCCCGCTCTAAACTGCCTTCCAACAGCCCCAAGAGGAAACCATGTCCCCTCGCCGATCCAGCCGCCTTTCGCTGTGCGCCGCCGCCATCGGCGCGCTCGCCATTGCCGCGTTCGCCGTCACCCCCTCGCGCGCCGCGGAAGAAGCCGTGATCATCCCCCCGCCCGCCGCCGACGTGCAGCCGGCCAGCGGCCACCAGACCGCGGTCCTTGCCGGCGGTTGCTTCTGGGGCGTCCAGGGCGTGTTCCAGCACACCGCGGGCGTGGTCAACGCCGTGTCCGGTTACGCCGGCGGCACCAAGGCGACTGCCGACTACAATCTGGTCTCGATGGGAACCACTGCGCATGCGGAAGTGGTCGAGGTCAAATACGACCCGAACAAGATCAGCTACGGCAAGATCCTGCAGATCTTTTTCTCTGTCGTGCACGATCCGACCCAGCTGAACCGCCAGGGCCCGGACACCGGCACGCAATATCGCTCGGCGATCTTCACCACCAGCGACGAGCAGAAAAAGGTCGCGGAGGCCTATATCGCCCAGCTCAACGCCGCCAAGGTCTACAAGAAGCCGATCGTGACCAAGGTCGGCGCGCTGGAGGCGTTTTACGCGGCGGAGGCCTATCACCAGGACTACATGACGCTGCACCCGAACCAGCCCTATATTGCCTTCAACGACATCCCGAAGGTCCATAACCTCAAGAAGATCTTTGCGAGCGACTACCTCGATAAGCCGACGTTGGTGAGCAGTGCGAAGGCCAGCAACTGAGGGACCAAATTCAAAGGAGACTCCATGTCCGACACCAAGACCAAGGTCGAGAAGAGCGAGGCCGAATGGCGCCGCGAGCTGACGCCGATGCAGTATGCGGTGCTGCGCGAAAAGGCGACCGAGCGGCCGTTCTCCGGCGAATACGAGCATGAGCACCGCAAGGGCACCTATACCTGCGCCGGCTGCGGGCAGACGCTGTTCGAATCCGACGCCAAGTTCGATTCCGGCTGCGGCTGGCCGAGCTTCACCACACCCGCCGCGGATGGCCATGTCGACGAGGAGCGCGACATCAGCCACGGCATGATCCGCACCGAGGTGTTGTGCTCGAAATGCAACGGCCATCTCGGCCACGTCTTCGAGGACGGCCCGGGACCGACCGGCCTGCGCTACTGCATCAATTCGGCCGCGCTGAAGCTGCAGCCGAAATAGCGTCAGCCGCCGTCGTCCCTCACTCGTCATGCCCGGGCTTGACCCGGGCATCCACGTTCTTCGTGCCGCCAATAAGACGTGGATGGCCGGGACAAGCCCGGCCATGACGACACGATGGATAATAATCACACCAATCATTCGAACTCATTTCCCACCCCGTGCGACCAAGAGCTGGTCGCGCGGGGTTTTTCATTTTCAGGGGGGCTTCTCCGGTTTGCCCGGCGCGCAAATCAAGGAAAGTTCAATGCAAATATCGAAACGTCTGCTGCTCGGTCTCGGCGCAGCCACCCTCATCATGGAGAGCGTTGTGATCCAGCCCGCTTTTGCCGCCGACAAGGTCTCCTTGTTCAAGGTCATTACCGCGAAAGATGAAATCGTCATCGGCATCGCCGAGGACGATCTGGCGCAGATGGACGGCAAGAACGCCGGCGGCATCGCCAAGATGCTGGTGGCCAAGGGCTCGATGAGCGTCTGGCGATACGCCGTGCACAAATCCGCCTCGGGCGACCTCGAACAGGCGCCGCTGCACAAGATCGGCCTGCTCGCCTCGGACTCGCTGCGCGTCGAGCCCTATTCGACGCCGCTGAAGGTGCTGCCGATCGACGAGAGCAAAAAATGACGCGCTAAGCGCGTCATCCCGGGGCGCGAAGCGAACCTCAGGTGCGCAATTGCGCATCTGAGGTTCGCATCTCCGATGCGCCCCGGAATGACAATTCCCCCTTTCGGCGGAGCGAGGACTCGCGGCCTGGAGTATGCTTTGCTCCGGGCCGCGGGGCGTTTTCACCTGACGCCGGCCACGCTTTCAGGAGGCCGCCATGTCGCTTGGCACGATACTGATCATCATCCTGATTATTTTCCTCTTGGGCGGCTTCTCCGGCCGTTTTGGCGGCTACGGCTATGGTCTCGGCCATTCCGGCATGGGGCTTATCGGGGTGATCCTGATCGTGCTGCTCATCCTGGTCCTGCTGCGCAAACTTTAGGCGTCATAGCCCATTGAAATAACAGGGCTTATTTCGGTCCGAAACGGACCCAAAGCCAGCCATGCGCGGATTCAGCATCACCCCCGATCTGCGCATCAGGAGTCGCATTTCTGTCAAACAGGCTTATATTGGGGGTCGAAATGACGTGCACGGCGCGCCGCCCGGGATAGCGGCCCACCGTCATCCAATCCCCACTCGCTCGACGAACGAGCCAAAAAGATTGAGGTCACAAACCATGCGTCCATTCAGCTACGATACCGCTGCCGAACTGTTTCCTGCCGCGATCCGCAAGAAGAAGCGGGCCGGCTTTGCATATCGGCGTTTTGGCACCGCGGCCGAAGCGGTTCGCTTCGCGATCGAGGAGCTGCCGGCGGACTCGCTGAACGGCGCCTATCTGCAGGTCGAGGAAGCCCGCTTCGACCAGAGCGGCATCCGCACGCTCTATGAGAGCGAGGCCTTCCCGCTGACGCGCCGTCCCCGCGCGCCCGCCGCGACCGAAACCAGCGCCGACGCTGCGTAACAGTAAGCTTTCGAGCTGTCTGCCCTCGGACGATGTCCGGGGGCATTTTTTCGCGTGTTCTTTAGTCTCCGTCATGGCCGGGCCTAGCCGTCTGAAGGACGGCGTCGCTTACGCTCGCCTATGCCCGGCCATCCACGTCTTTCTTGGCTACGTAAAGGAAGTCGTGGATGCCTGGCACAAGGCCGGGCATGACGGTAGAGCGGTGGTCACAAGCGCGGCTGCTTGTCGAGCCAGCGCTTGAGCATCCGCACGTTGCGGACGTTGGCGCGGAACATGACGTCGAAGGCGTCGCCTGCGACCGGCACCAGGCCGACCACGCCATCAAGCGCGACATTGGCCAGCATCCGCGTCGTGATGTGCCAGGGCGCGCCGAGCGCGCGCGCCTCGCGCACCACCCACAGCGAGATCGCTGTCGTGATGATGTCGCCGACGACAGGGATCAGCCCGATCAGGCCGTCGATGCCGTAGCGGATATTGGTGCCCGGCACGATGAAGGCGACGTCGAGCAGTTTCGACAGCGCTTCCAGCCGCGCCAGCCGCTGCTCGCGGGTGAGATTGCCGAACGGGTTGGCGCTGGAATTCCCGAAGTCGATCCGGAAACCCTCGAATTGCCCGCGCAGGCTGGGGTCGGGGATTTCGCGCCCCTCCTGGTCGATCACAGGCCCACGGCCCTTCGCCCGTGCCTGCGAGGGACGTTCGGTGCGGGCGCGGTTCGGCACAAAAATATCGTCGTTTGTCATGGCCATCAGATGGTAACGCAAAAGGCGCGCGCAAGTTGCGTCAAATTATCGCTGAACTTGCTGAGTTATCACCCGTGCGGCCGTCGAAGTCCGTCCCAACCGCGCAGGAACCGCTTCCGTCATTGCGAGCGAAGCGAAGCAATCCATCGGGCCGCAAAGCAAGAATGGATTGCTTCGTCGCTCGCTCTTCGCAATCACGCGGAATTCAGATTCAAATTTCAAACAGCAATGTCGTCCCGGCGCAGGCCGGGACCCGTAGCCACCGGCAATGATTGCTTTTGCACGCAGGTCGTTATCTTCCACCTTCAACAATAAGGGCCGCGGCGTATGGGGCCCAGCCTGCGCCGGGACGACGGGGATACACCTTCGCCTTCCCGCGGCGCAAAGCGCCCGGGGTGTGCGTGTCGTTCGCGCCCTCGAAAAAATTAGAGGGCGCAGGGAATGCCGGATGCGCGCTGCACCCGCGGTCTCGCGTGCGATTGTGCATAAGAATGCTGCACACGAGCATACAGGGCAGCGGAGAACATCCGACATTCCCTGCGCAATGGCTTTACGGCTTATAACGCGCTCTCCCCGGTGAGACGGCCTCTATTGCCACCGTCGCCCCTCGAA
>NZ_JAFCLY010000007.1:0-236651 GCF_018130185.1 Bradyrhizobium sp. AUGA SZCCT0182
AACAAGGTGCACACGAGCATACAGGGCAGCGGAGAACACCCGGCCTTCCCTGCGCAATGGCTTTACGGCTTATGCCGCGCTCTCCCCCGAGAACGGGCTTCTTGCCTCCGTCGCCCCAAGAAGCGTTAGCATCTCAAGAACTTGACGCCACCATCGCGAGCGTCAGGACCACGCGCCTTTGCCGTACGCCCCAGCCGCGCTCGTCAGTCGCGACTTCAGCGTCCACCGCAACCCGTCCAACGTCCGTGACGACGGCCGACGCCCTCTGAGTGGGACGGGATGGCGAAACATATGCACCTGATTTTCCTTCTGGAAAAGCGAAATATTTTTTATTTTGGGGCTTGACACGATTTTTGATAATCAGAAATGATTTACCCGGACTTCCGCCTTCGGTCGTTGAGCTACGGCGGACAGGTCGCCAAGGCTACGCCGGGCGCGGCCGTCGGGTTGTTTTGTCGCACAGCGACGGGTCGGGAAGGTCGGCGGCTCGTATGAGTAGACCCGCCCACACACCGGCGGCTTGCCATCCGTGTGGAACGACCCGGTGGCTCTGAGCCCACGCCGGGCAATCGCTTGACCACCATCAAGCGGCCAGCAGCAACGCGCATCTCGATCCAGCCGCTTGTCGCGCCCGCACCGCTCGACGGGCCCGTCAGCGAGAGGGATCCTGAGTCTCGGAATTCGGCGTGCGGGACGCATGATGCGTTGCACGATCATGATCATCGTTGGGAACCCATTCCTCCGCGCTTGCGTCCCAATGATGGGTGTCGTCGAAGTGTTTCCAGAGTGGCGGCCTTGGTTTGCTTTCACCCTTCTGTCGCAATGCATTCAGTGCGCGGAGTTGGACAACGAGCGCGCCAGCCATCGTCACCCATCCGCGAGCGCTATATCGGGAATTCCATTTGATTGTCTCGAGCATCTGACGCCTCCTTCAAGAAAGCAGCCTTCCGCCATCTTAGCCCGGGCCAAGAGCACGGGAATGTAAACTACTTCACAGTCAGCCGACATCTTCGACATAGCCGCGGGCGAACCCATGAGGGCATGCGTCTGGCGGCGCCGCGAGGACTGAGTGTCCCGGATCATATCCGCTCTATCATATCCTTTCTATCACAAGGACGGAACATCGTCGGCGCGGTCGGGCATGTCCGAAACGGCTGTTGGATCGGCTCGCCGGCCTGCCAACGATCCCAGATCTCGGATCGCTGAGCCGCCAACTAATGCGCCGTCGCTGCTTCATGCCCACACTCCATCTTTGCTAAAAGATTGGAGTGTTGCGCTGACCAAATGAGCCCGCCCCATCGTAGCGGACATTGAATCGCAAGTTGGGTGTTATGGAAGTTGGCCATTGGCAGAGGAAGGCGCCAGCAAATGCATGCCCTTCCTCGCCAATCACCGCTGCAAAGCGCGAGTGTGACTTTAGTCACAACACCCTTCCCGCACCTGCTTTACGCATCATTGCACGGTCTGGATGATCCCGACCCCAACCAAAATGGTGGAGCCAGTCATGCAGACCTATTCGGCAGATATGAACACGATGCGTCCTCTTGCTGACCACGAACTTGACGCTGTATCAGGCGGCTTTGTTTATATCGCTGTCGTTGTAGGCTCGTTCCTTGCTGGAACGGGAATTCGGATGGGCCTCGACAAGATCGCCGAGGGAATCGCAGAGCCGCAAGGCACGCTGAAGGGAATAAAGCCCAGGGGCGGAAAGTAAGGCTAGTCCTTCGTTTATGCAGTGGAGCGCTCCTTGTTTATGCGGCGCTCCACTCCCGTCAGAATCCGATAGGTCGGAAGCGGCAGGACGCCGGTTCTGATGTCCAGTCCCTCCCACGCTTACGCTGCGCGCGTCATTTTGCAACACGCGCTTCCTGCTTCCTGGTCACATGCCAGATCACGATGTGATAATGCGGCACGTCCACTCCGGGGTGACCCGGGTTGAAGTAGATGCTGACGTGGTCAAGCGCTGCGCCAGCGAACCCCGACGCCTCCAATGGCTTGTGATCGTCGATGTCTCTTGTCGGGACCATATACACGGTTGCCACCAAGCGATCCTTGCGGTCGAAGCACAGGAACGGTCCGAGCGGCAGAGTTTCGGGTTTGACAAAGAGGACCCCCAGGCTGGGAAAGAACTTTGGGAAATTCACGAGATCGCTGACGCGCTTGTATCCGTTCTTTTCGGCAATCTTCCGCTGATTTGGAGGCGGACGAACGACGTGGTGCTTCCTGTGCGCTTTGCCGACTTTGCGAGCGGCTGTTTTGGTTTTTCCGACCTTGTCGGCCGTTTGCACCCTGGTCGGTGCGAGCACCCGCGGCGCCGCGGGTTGGGCTGGATCAAATTGGGGTTGACCAAACGGGGGTTGAACAGATTGCGGTTGACCAAATTGCAGTTGGCCAAATTGGGCGGCAGGCTGCCTTACATCGGCGATCAGTCCGAGTGACGCGACGAGAGCTGCGGTCACCAGCGCATTGCGCATCGTGATCTCCCAATCTCACCTGCCCTGCTTGCGTTCTTGCCACCGCATGAAGTCCTGGAACAACTCTTCGCGGTCCGGCGGATTGCTGGTTGGCTTTTGCTCGAGGAACCGGCCGAACGCCTTGCGAAGCGCGGCCTCTCCGCCCGATTGCCGCTGGAGCCAGCGCTCTGCCGGTCGAAATCGCCGCCAACCAGGCAGCACCTCAGGCAAATTCACCTCTCGCCATTTGGGATGGTGAGCGTCACCGAGAAATTCGGGAAACCGCGAGAACAGCGTTTCGACAAAATGTTCCAGGAGCTGAAACCGCTCGCTGCGGGCCGGCCAGTTGTAGGCGAAAAGAGCGCATTTGATCGCGATCGTGTCGACGCTTTCACCGGTCACAACAATGTTTGGGTAATCCTCGCGGCGCAACGTCGATGGCAGATAATCTTGCTGCAGCGCCCGGGAATAGGGAATCGGCAGCAGGTGAATGCCATCCATTTGCGCGTAGCGGGCCAGGGCGTTGACCGGTTTTCCCGAAACCAGCAGGCTGGCGAAGACTTGCCCCTTCCTCATCCCATCCAGCGCGGCGTCCAGCCCCAGGTTCAATTCGCTGAACTTCACCTCCAGACGGTTGAGCACCTCACGGCCAAGCACAGCGGCAGCACTGCCCTCTTCGCCGAGATTGACCGTCTTTCCCTCAAGATCCGCCAGGCTTCTGATCTCAGGTCGCGCGAGGAGATGGAACTCTTCGACAAAAAGCGGGGTGATGTAGACGAGCTTGTTCTGGATGTCCGGGATCGTCCTTGTCTCCCGCAGCCGGTCGACCAGAACGACAGGCGCGATCGCCATGTCCGCACCCGCCAGCGTAAGCACGTCCAGGATGTTGCGGATGCCACCGTTTCCCACCATTGGGAGCACCCGTAATGCGACCTCGCCGCGAGGACCGGTCTCCTGGCCGCTGGCCAACGTGGTCGCAATGTCCTGAGTGATGGCGAACTCGGTGCTTTGCGGCGGACCGGTTACCAATCCCGCGGTGTAGGGGCTCACAGCTGCTCCCGCTTCCTTCCTGGGAGCACTTGCCTTGGGCGCAGACGCTTTGGCGGGTTCACTCGCAGAAACGGATGGTCGGGTTTGGGCGAGGCCCTCCCGGACCAGTTGGCCGAGCCAAGCCGCTGCAATGAATGCGGTCAACAAACCGACCCGCACCACTCCGCAGACCCTCATTGTTCCCACCTGTTCGACCAGACCAGCCCTGCCCTGGGCGTGCCATTCGCTCGCCGTCAGGGGAAAAGGCTTGAGCCGACAAATCGTCACCCCGCGACGTCACAAGCACGACCGGGCAGAATGGATTTGCTTCGCTTTTTTCAACGCGCCTGAACCAGCGGCGTTCCTTTGTCGGGGATGCCTGCGGCCAACGGTCCGCATCCGTTCCCGGTCATCAGCGTCGGTTTGGGCCTCCGCCGGTGACTTCCGGTTGCCCTCTGGAAACGGGCATGGTCAGAGCGACCATTCCGCCGCTCGTTTCGTGCCACAAGAACAGGGCTTGCAGCGGGTAGGGCGCGCGAGGCTGACAGACGTCGCCCGCCGAGCTTAACTAATATGCAGGATCGCGCCGCTGCCCCTGAGTAGCCGTTCGGGCCAGTGCGAGCGCCTCCTCGGCCCTCGCACGAAAATCTCGAGCAGCTTTCAGCGGACGTCGAATATCCGGGTCTTCAGAACCGCTGTCGAAAGTGATCAGCTTCATGCAATGAGGGCATTGCATCTGATAGCCTGGCTTCAGTCGCTGCGCGCGCTCGTGAAAATTCTTGCGGCATTTGGAGCAGATGATCTTGATGCGATCGGTCATGGAGCCTCCATCGCGTATGATGTGACACAATTCCTGGTTACTACTAATTCCTCCGCCCGTCGGTCGGAGAGCTTCACCTTCGTTTTCAATCCAAACGGATACCCGCGAACCCTTCCCGTGTTCGTGTTTGAGCAGTTGCGATGCTCGCCTGAGTCCTGGGCCGCGGCTGGTGATGCAATGGTCGCCCAGTCGTTTTCCTATTCAGTATTCAATTAAACAACCGCAACAGAAGGGCTTTACCGACAGGAACTGCTCGCACGCTGTGAAAGGCGCGAACATACTCTCCTGCGTAAAAGGCGCGTACTATGCCGACCCGCGTCGAGACATTTTCTTCGAACCGGACGCCAAAGCCATCGGTCGTGTATCGCACCACCGCAGCGGACATGTTTTGACCATACACATTGCACTTGAGAATAGTCCCCACCGGCGGCGGTGAAGGATCGATGAACCTGGCCCCGGTTATCGAGATGTCCGCCATACGAACCAGCCGTGGCTCGCTTCCCTCGTGAATGAGAACCGGCTCACTACGATCAAATCGCTCGGCCTTGCGACGACGGGGCTGCTCGAAGCAAATGAGGCACACGATCGCCAGGATGACGCAGTTGTACAAACTCCAGGCAAGCGCCAGTCCGCCGTAAGCGATGCTATCGCCCTGCGGATTAATAATGAACGCGTAAGCAATCGCCAGCAGGGTCATCAGCAGCGCAGATCCGTAAAGCCGCAGCAGCGGCCACTCGATGAACTTCTGATTGCGATCGCCACCTTTGGCTGTGACCTGAAACTTGTGACCTTTTGGCCTGATCAGGCCCACGACAATTGCTTTCAGGACCGCCGGGGCCGCGATGTACTGCGAGACGTCCGTCATGATCGCCAGGGAGCGGCCCCGGGAAATCCAGCCCATCGTGCATGCGTGCCAGACGTAGAAAGGCAAGAAATACTTGAGCAGCTCGAAGAGATCGGCGTAAACCGCCTTGATCCCGAACATGAGATAGAGCCACGGCACGAGAAGGCCGAGCACCTTCATTCCATAACCCGCGGCCCAGCTCATGAAAGCGTCGACGAGGGAAAGCCGATCGATCAAGGTGAGCTTTGATTGCAGTGAAAACGGACCGCTGCGGCCTCTCACGATTTGCATGAATCCGAGGCACCATCGGCTGCGTTGGGTGATGTACTCCTTGAGGCCCTCGGGTGCCAATCCGAGCGTAAGTCTTTCGTTCAGATAGACCGTGAGGTAACCCCGCTCCTTCAGGCGCAAAGTGACGAGATAGTCCTCGGTCACCGAATCCGTCGGGAAGCCGCCAATCTCCATGAGCCCTGAATAGCGGATCACCGATGACGTTCCGCAGCAGAAGGCGACACCCCAGGCGTCTTTGGCCGGCATCAGAATATCAAAAAAGAAACGTTGCTCATCGGGCCACACTTCTGTGGCGGACAAGTTCGACTGGATCGGATCCGCATTGATAAAGTGCTGCGGGGTCTGCACCACGCCAACGGTCTTGTCTGCCATCAAACTGATAGTGCGCGTGAGGAACTCCGGCATGGGGACGAAGTCGGCATCCAGGATGGCAACGAACTCCGGCTTGTTGCGCAATCCAGCTACGTGGCGCAATGCGTGATTGATGTTACCCGCTTTCGCGTGCCGATTGTCCGGGCGAGTCAGGTAGTGACAGCCCAGTTCTTCGGTAAGCCGTTTGAGCCACAGCCGCTTTCCGTCATCCAGGACCCAGACACGATAGTTTCCGTGTTTCAATCCCGTGGCACCGATGATCGTGCGCTCCAGGATTGCTTTCTCCTCATTGTACGTGCAGATGAAGACATCGACGAGCGGAGCCGGCGCAGCCGCAGCGGCTTTCTTTATTCCACCTTTCGCGTCGGCAGAGCGATCGATCGTTCGACTGAGAAACAGTAGTGACAGGCAGACGGCAAGCAACGAGGCCATCTCGGCCAGCATGAACGGATATCCGACGAGAGCGTCGGCAGTGAGGCCTGGCGGCGGCAGCGTCTGCGTGACGCGCCACACGAGGTATCGGATCAGCAGGGCAACGCACATTCCGGTCATCAATAACCGGGCGATTGTGCTGTCGCTCCTCAGCATCGGCAGGATTGCGAGACAGACACCGAGAGCAACGAGGCCTGGTGCGAGCGCTTCGATCATGGCTTCGAAGTGCCGCGGTCGAACACCACCCGTCCAGTGCGCCCCACTGCACAGTCTTTGCCCGTGGCTTCGAGACTGGGCAGCGAGACCGTCACGCGATATGGTTCTTTGCTAAGCGCGTCGGGATTGATAGCCAGGTTCGCGGGCGCACCAGACGCGCCAGTGAGATTCACGATCACGCCCTTGATCGCCGGACTGCCGTCGTTTGGTTCGAAACTCGCCTGCTTACCGAGCTGGAGCCGGTTATAGACACTTTCGGTGGCATTCGCTGTTACGACAGCGCCGCTGCAATCAAGCAGCTTCATCAACGCCTGACCGGCCCGGACATCCTCGCCTGGCGAAGTCATCATCTCCCAGATCCGGCCGGCAACCGGTGCCTTGATGTCTGCTTCCGATCGACTGATATACTGCAACTGCTCGGACGCGATCTCGCTGGCGAGCCACTCGATCTCGGCATCCGCATGCGCCAGATCGGCTTTAAGATCATTCGCGCGTTGCCGCATCTCTTCTTCGCGCTGGACCGAACTTGGGCGGTCATTGTAGCTGTCGCCCAGATACGTGCCCTTCTGCGCGGCAGTGAGCTCGACCTTGGCTGCATCAAGTCTTCGCCGGGCGCCGATCTCGGTTTGCTGGGCCACCGATTGTTCCCGGGTCAAGCGGGCGAATTCCACGGTGGAAACGCTGCCCGACTTGATCAGCGACGATGCCCGCTCTACCGCCGCGGTCGCCTCTTCCCGTCGAGACGCGGCGGCTTCGATCACCGACTGTATTTCAGCGATGCGTGCGTCGAGTTGCAGAATGCGGCCTTCCCTGAATTGGGCGGCCTGTCGGGCGAGATCTTGCTGCGCGGCTTGAGCCGAGGCGAGTTTGGTCGCCAGACTTGGACGCTGGTTGTCCAGTCGCGACATCTGTCGTCTCAGGTCATCCAGCCGGGATCGATCGCCCCGCGCGTTCACGACGCGAAGGATGACGTCACCTTCATTCACCGCGCTCGACGCCGTCGCATGGTCAGACCGCGATCTGACTTCGCCATCGATCGGCGACCTTAGCGTCACGAGCCTGGCGTTGACCACCGCCTCGACGCTGGAGGTCTGCCAGATTGCTCTGACTGGCAGCCATCCGAACACGGCAACGATGGCGAGACCGGCAGCGATCTTCAGCACCCGCCGAACGGTTCGATAGGAGCGCGGGAGCGTTTCCTGATCAGGCGAACCGCGGTTTACCGGCTCGTCGACATCGGGCTTCAGTCGCTCTTCCAGATCGCGCTGCAGACCTTTGGCGCCGTGGTCGACATCGAAGGATTGGACACCTCCCTCTGCAACGGGAGAGGGGAAGTGTCCTGGAGTGAATTGGTTCTTTTGCGCACGATCCATGGCAGCGAGTTCCCGATACTGTGAGTGAGCGGACTTGAATCGCCGCCCTTCGAGTCAGCGCGGTCTATCCCGAACTGAAACAGGACTTAGGCATCGTCGTAGGCGACCCCGCGACGGTGGAACCTCGAAGGCGACAGCATCTCGCTTGTCACGCCGTCGTCAGCCGAACCAATCCAGCTAACGACCAAAGAGGTTAATGAGACGCCAATGATGCGCGCTGATTAATTGGAACTTCACGATTGGCACGACGACGGCTGGGAACCGGATTATCCACGTCCGATGTGGTTCATTTTCGGGAACTCGGCGCCTGCCTCCGTGTGGTCCGCATTACCGCGGCAAACGGACATCATCGGCTCGGCAATCCAGGTCCGAAAAGTGCCAGACGCGTTTTGCGCGACGGCCAACACCAGGCATTTTCCGCAGCGTCCTTTGACTCACCATACGTAAAAGCACGCCAGCGTTTTCCGATCGGGCAAGCGCGGGGCATCTCGCGCGATACCGCGCCTCACCGCGGAGGTCGCAGCTCGATGCCGTAGCGCGCATGGATCCGCGCGATGGTGCCGTCGGCCAGCAGGGCCTCTAGTCGTCGCACCTTCCGCTGCGACCTGGCCGTTCACCCCTATGGTCTGGCCAGGGAACCGTGATGGAGGGTCGGGCCTGTGCTAGAATGATCAGGCCGAGCCATCCCGGGGGAAGCCCATGAGGTGTCCGAGCTGCGGGGCCGAGACCAAGGCGGGGAACAGGTTCTGCAGCAGATGCGGAGCACCGCTTGCGCTGACCTGCGCCGCTTGTGGCTCGCTGAACGAGCCGAGCGCCAGCTTCTGTGGCCAATGTGGCATGGGGCTTGCGCGGGAGGTTCGAGGAGGTGCCGTTGCGACGGAGGAGCCGCCGGGCCTTGAACCGGCCCCGCTGGCTGCGGAGCGCCGTCACTTGACGGTTATGTTTTGCGATATGGCCGGCTCGACGGCGCTTTCGGGTCGCCTCGATCCGGAGGACCTGAGGGAGGTTATCCGGGGGTTTCAGGACGCGTGCGTCCAGGCGATCCGTCGATTCGACGGCTTTATCGCGAAGTTCATGGGCGACGGCGTGCTGGCTTATTTCGGCTATCCAAGGGCTCATGAAGACGATGCCGAACGCGCCGTCAGAGCGGGACTCGCAGTCGTCGATGTGATCAGCCAGCTGATGTTGCCGACCAAGGCGCGACTAGAGGTCCGAGTGGGCATCGCCACCGGTCTTGTGGTGGTCGGCGAGACGTTGGGTGAAGGTTCGTCTCAGGAGCAGGTGGTCATCGGCGAGACGCCCAACCTTGCAGCCCGCCTGCAGGGTATTGCCGAGCCGAACGCCGTTGTCATCGGCGACGGAACGAGACAGCTGCTCGGCAGGATATTCGACCTCGAGGATCTCGGCCCGCGGTTTCTCAAGGGAATGGCCAATCCAGTTCCGTCGTGGCGGGTCGTTGGCGAACACACGGCCGAAAGTCGCTTCGAGGCCGGGCAGGCTCAGCGTGCAACCGGTTTTTTTGGCCGCGAACGTGAGGTCGACCTTCTGATGGACCGCTGGGTTCAGGCGCAAAATGGCGAAGGTCAGGTCATCCTCTTGTCCGGCGAGGCCGGAATTGGCAAGTCGCGGATCGTCGCGGCGCTGCGGGAGAAGATCGTCGACGGGGCTCATACGCGCATCGTGTATCAGTGCTCGCCTCATCATACGAATAGCCCGTTTTATCCCGTGATCTCCCAACTCGAGCGCGCAGCCGGGATTGCGCCTGACGACCCCGCCGAGACCAAGCTCGACAAGCTGGAACCGGTTCTAAAACGTTCGTTCTCGACGATCGGTCATGTTGCGCCACTCTTCGCGACGCTCTTGTCGCTGCCGTTCGAGGGCCGGTACGTGGCACCCAGCCTCACGCCGCGAGAGCAGAAGGAGCGCACTTTACTGGCGCTCATCGAGCTGCTCAGCGGCCTCGCGAAGCAATGCCCCGTATTGTTCATCCTGGAAGATGCACACTGGATTGATCCGACGACGCTTGATTTGTTTACGCGGACCATTGACCGGCTGCAGCGATGGCCGGTCCTGCTGATTGTCACGTTCCGTCCCGAGTTCGAAGTGCCGTGGGGCCACTATCCCCACGTGACAGCACTCGCTTTGAATCGGCTGGGGCAGCGCCATGTGGCAGCAATGATCGACAGATTAACAAATCGCAAGGTGGTGCCAGCCGACGTCCGGGACGAGATCATCGCGAAGACCGACGGAGTGCCGCTGTTCGTGGAAGAGCTCACTAAGGCAGTCCTGGGATCGGGGCTCCTCAAGGAAACCGCCGACCGCTATGTTCTGCACGGCCCGCTGCCTCCTCTCGCGATTCCAGGAACGTTGCACGACAGCCTGATGGCCAGGCTCGACCGCCTTGCGTCCGTGAGGGAGATCGCCCAGATCGGGGCCGCCATTGGAAGAGAGTTTTCCTACCAGCTGCTGGATGCCGTTGCGCCGGTTCACGACAAGGCGCTGGAGGACGCACTCGACCAGCTCAGCAAGGCGGACCTGATTTTTCCCAGGGGAGTGCTACCCGAAGCGACCTACATCTTCAAGCACGCGCTCGTGCAGGATGCCGCCTATCGAAGCCTCCTGCGCTCAACGCGTCGACAGCTCCATGGCCGCATCGCTCAAGCGATCACGGAGCTGACGCCCCAAATCGTTGAGACCCAACCCGAACTTCTCGCCCATCACTATGCGCAGGCGGGGCTCATCGATGATGCCATTGCTTATGGCCTGAGGGCAGGACGGCGCTCTGCGGCGCGTTCCGCCAACGAAGAAGCGATCACGCATTACACCAAAGCACTGGAGTTGCTGGCCGCGAAATCGGAGGGAGCGGAGCGAGATCGGCAGGAGCTCGAGCTGCTGATCGCCCTTGGAGTTCCGACGATCGCGGCGCGCGGCTACATGGCGGCTGACGTCGAAGGCATTTACGGCCGCGCGCGCGACCTGTGCGACCGCGCGACCGAAACTCCGCACCGCTTTACCGCGCTGCGCGGCCTCTGGAACAGCGCATTCCTGCGAAAACCGCTGCTGAAAGCCCAAGAGCTGAGCGCCGAACTGGTGGCCCTGGCGGATGCCCAGGGCAATGATACGCGTCGGGCGCTCGCGCATCGGGCGCAAGGCTGTACCCTGCTTCTTCGCGGCGAATTTGAGTCCGGCTGGGAAAGCTTTCGTCAGGCCATCGATCTCTGGGATGTCGACAACGCGCACGCGGAGATCCTCATCTACGGCGAGGATCCGAGCGTGCTCTGCCAAGCCTATGGGTCGTGGCTGCTATGGTTCCTCGGCTATCCGGACAAGTCGAGCGCATTGATCGGCAAGGCGTTGGCCGATGCCGAGAGGCTATCCAACCCTTTCATTTACGCCATGACCCTCGGCCTCGCATCCGCGCTACACGTTGATCGTCACGAATTTTCTCGGGGATTGGAACGCGCCGACGAGTCCTCAGCTATCTGCGCAGCGTACGGTTTCCCGCAGTGGACTGCCTACGTCATGATAACGAGAGGCCGAGCTCGCGCGGCGCTTGGTCGAGCCAATGACGGTATCGCCGAGATGGAACGGGGCTTGGCCGACTGGCAGGCACTGGGCGCCAAGCTCGCTACGACACGGACCGTGGGATTAGCGGATGCGTGTGCGAAGGCAGGCCTTATCGCGGCGGGCCTCGATTGGATCAAGGTCGCCGCGGAGCATGCTCGCACGTTTCACGAAAGGCTTCTCGAGGCCGAGATCCATAGGGCGCACGGTGAACTGCTGCTCACGAGGGGGGCGACAGGGGATGCGGAAGCCTGCCTTCGCCGCTCCATAGAGATCGCTCAACACCAAAAGGCCAAGTCTCTGGAATTGCGGACCGCCACGGTCTTGGCGCAACTCTGGCAGCAGCAGGGCCAGCGAGAGGCGGCGTACGACCTGGTCGCGCCGATATACGGCTGGTTCAGCGAGGGGTTCGACAGCCCAGACCTGCGGAATGCGAGGGCGTTGCTGGATGATCTCGCATGAACTACAGGAAGTCGTGCGGGCCGCTATCCTCGCCGGCTGGGCTGCAAGTCTGCTTTACCCCGATGAGTAGATGTCGCGCGAGAGTCCAAGTCAGTTTGCGGTCAAAATCGACACTTTGGCCCTGTGCCGATCACTTCCGGTGTACACCCGACTCCGGACATGTCGCTACACCGCTATAACTGATGCTTTGTGCCGGGAGCGGAACATGCGCTGAATGATCGCTCGCCGGTGATCTCACCGTTCAACTGACGTCGCTCATGGTATCAGCCGCTTTGTGTCATGGATTCGTGTTTATCGCGCTCGAGTACCTTGGTTGCGCCACTCGCAGCACTCACAACGTCCGAGACTGTCCCGAATGTCCGGACCACCTTCTTGTCTCGGAAATCGCCCTTCCAGAGTCTGCCGTTCCGGCTGTACGCGACCGCGACGACGACGGGGTAATCCAAAAGGGTAAGTCTCAAGGGACCTGCCCACGTGGTATAATTCCATGTCATCGGCATGCACGCAGTAGCGGAGCGGAGGCAACGCACGAACCGACAGGGGTCCGTGCCGCGTCTGTACCGGTTGATCGCAGCTCGCATAATGGGATTGAGTTTGGTCGCTTCTCTTGGGATCAGCACAGCCTATGCGCATGACCCGATGCGACCAGAACTCAACACGTGTTCAAACGAATGGGTTATCAGCGGCGGCCCGCATCGCGCGAGGAGGGATGAGCGCCGGATTGCCGCGCGACTAGTCCAATGGCTTGATCAATTGCGGCGTAGAATTCTTGAGATGCAACGAGGTAGCGTATCGGGATGAAAGAGCTATCGCCAGTCAACGACAGCCTTCTGAGGCAGCGCCTCACCGAGCTCGACTCGATAGCGAGCTGGGAGCCGCATATTCTTTCGGGCCTTGAGAGATTTATCCGCACCGCCGGCGACTATGATCTCTTTCGCGTCAATCCTGTCCAATACGCGACTGCTACCGGCCTAAGTGAGGCCGAAGGAATTGATCTGTTTGTGCACGCCGCGAAGGTGGGCCTGTTCGAGATGCAGTGGCTGCTCATCTGCGCCTATTGCCCGCAGGTCGCAGGCAGCTTTCGAGAGCTAGACCAGGTTCACCCACGTTTCCAGTGCGAGTTCTGCAACGCGCTCAACGATGTGACGCTAGACGACTACATCCAGGTCACCTTTACGGTCTCGAATGCCGTCCGCGATATCGTATTTCGTCATCCCGAGATGCTGTCCGTGGAGGACTACTACCTGCGTTATAACTTCTCCAAGGGCTTCAAGCCTCCGCACGGAATGACGCACGAGCAACTCGTCGCAGCACTCTCGCGGGGATTTGCCGACATCGAGGCTGACCAGCAGAGGAGCTTCGAATTTGACGTGACGGCCGGCCGTTTCGAGGTGCTCGATCTCAGTCACAAGCTACTTTTGGTTTTCTTCGCGAACGGTGAACCGGCAGAACCCCAAGGGACGCAGGTCCGGCTCGAGTCGGGTCGGTTCACAGTTCCGGATCGGCCTACTGGGCCGAGAGAAATGGTACTTGGCGATGGGCGCTTTGCGTTTCGACAGACGGCCGATCTTAACCCAGGCAAGCACATCATTCAGATTGAGAACCGCACGAGCGATCGCGGCCGCTTCTGGTTCCTCCAGTACCCTTACCAGTTCGAGCCCCATCTGGTCGAGTATGAGCCGTTTCTTTCCGGTAGGCGGCTGCTGCTCACTCCGTGCTTCGGCGAACTCTACAAGACACAATTGGTGGATGAGCGGGAGAGCCTGGCAGTCTCCGACATTACCTATCTGTTCACCGATCTAAAGGACTCCACTCCGTTGTATGAAAGCGTTGGCGACGTGAATGCCTATTTTCTCGTGCGTCAGCACTTCGACATCTTGAACAAGATCATTCGGGAGCGATCTGGCATCATGGTCAAGACGATCGGGGATGCAGTCATGGCTGGCTTCGAGCGTCCGCAGGACGCCGTTCTTGCCTCCATCGAGATGGTCGAAGAACTGTCACGGTTCAACCAAACCGCTTCACGGCCGCTCGGCCTTAAGGTCGGTGTGCACAGAGGCAGAGCCATCGCCGTAAGGCTCAACGACCGGATTGATTACTTCGGGCAGGACGTGAACATCGCCGCCCGCGTGCAAGGTCTCGCCGGCGTCAACGAAGTTTGCCTGACAGAAGCGGTAATGGAAGCGCCCGGCGTCAGTGACATCGTCAAAGGACGACCGGCATCGCGCGACTACGAGAACTTGAAGGGTATCGGCCAGAAGATGGAAATTTATCGGATTGAAATCTCTCCGGCGTAGAGATGAACGACCGCTGGCCTCCGCTTCGCGGCAGGCCTATCTGCTGCCAGACCGACAGACCGATTGTCGGCGTTAGGTTAAAGCGCCAATTCGCCGCTGCGGTCATTTCCGTTCTGAACCGTCAATAACCCATGATGACGTTCAACTTTCCACACGTTAATTGAGCCACGCAATCGGTTCGACGCGATGTCTAAAAGTGCCGACTGTCTCCCGTATTAGGCGCGTGGCTCACGCAAATTCAGAGTTGCTCACGCGCTAATCAGTCCCTGGTCCGCTCCGGGTCAAAAGCGTCGTTCTAGTCGCCGCTAGTCACTTCCGGTCTGCCCCGACAGACGGACGATTGGGGGCCCGCCCATGGGCAATCGCGTGGGCTTGATCCTTGGGGCGGTCCAATCGCGTACCACCCTATTTTCATGTGTGCTATCTGGTTGGGTAGCAAGATGGTAGCAGGAGAAGCCGATCATGACTGACGATCAGGTCAATCTCGTCGTTCAGCACCTTTGCGAGCAATTGCACTTGGCGCTCCGATTGAAGGACAGCGAGGCACATCCACCAAACGCCAAGGAAATTGGATTTGATCCTGCCTCTGTGAGAACTGTATTGCTGACCGGGTTGCGTTCGGCGGGTGTCACGACCCACCACGAGGCAGCCGGGGCGAGCGAAGAGCCGCCGTGGTCCTAAAAGAAAAACGCGGGACAGAAGCCCCGCCAATGTCTCAGTTGGGTCAAACCCGGAAATCACGGCGCGCACTGAGGAAGTCCGCTTTGCCCTCAAGAACACACATGGTCCGCCTAGCCTGTCAGGTCAGATAAGTGCCACAAACGGACTCATGATTCACCGTGCGCTTTCGCGCAGCGTATGCGAGTTAGATTAGAAACTGGCGTACATCAAAACGGGCAGGACGCCTTGCCCTTTTCGGCTCGAGGTGACGGTCCTGGACACGCCCGTGTTCGTCGGCGTAGCGCTCCCAGTCACTCGACGCTGCTCAGCCGCCTCGACCGAAAAATCAATTCTCAAATATCAAACCATAGAGAGCTATGCGCCGCTAGCGAGAATGTCGGAGCTAATTGCGTTCCGACCGCAGGGCTGATCCCTCTCCGAAAGATTTCAGAGCCCGTGGGCGGGGATCAATTCGGAGACGTAAGCAAGCTATTTTCTCAGAGCAGATCAGCTTTCGCGCGGTTCGCAGTCCGGCCGTTTAGACTTCTCCCCGGAGACCAGAATGATATGCTGCGACGCGACCGCATAGTGGGTCAGCTTGAGTTTGTGGTGGAGTAATCACATGCCCATTAAACCGCCCGCTACAGAATGGGACCTGATTCGCGCCCGTCAGATTGAGCGCTCGTGGACGCCCTTTTTTTTAAAGCCGCTCTCTAGCGCTGAAGCTGAGATCGTTACTAGGGCAATTGCGCAGGGCATCGCGTTGGGTCGCCAACAAGGTTTAGAGCTAGCGAAGGCTCCGCATGACTGTCCATCCCAAGCACATTTGGGGACTATCGCGAAAGCCGCTCGTTAATAAAACCGCTTGGCACGGTCCTCAAAAGCAGATCGGGCCTGACGTCCGATGTGGCTCATTTTCGGAAGTCGGCGCCTGCCTCCGTGTGGTCCGCTTTACCCCGGCAAACGGACATCATCGGCTCGGCAATCCAGGTCCGAAAAGTGCCAGAAGTGTTTTGCCGACGGCCAACGCCAGGCATTTTCCGCAGCGTCGTTTGACTCACCATACGTAACAACACGCCAGTGTTTTCCCGTCGGGCAAGCGCGGGGCATCTCGCGCGATACCGCGCCTCACTGCGGCACTCGCAGCTCGATGCCGTAGCGGGCATAGATCCGCGCGATGGTGCCGTCGGCGAGCAGGGTCTCGATCGCCGCATCGACACGCGCGCGCAGCTGGTCGTCAGGGCGAAGCAGCCCGGCGGCAATATTCCAGTTCAAATCCTGATCGTCGCCGAACGCCGGAATCAGGCGCAGCGGCTTGTCGGCGTGCTGCAGGTTGAACCAGCCGACCGTCATCGGGGTGACGGCGGCGGCCTCGATCTCGCGATTGGCGAGCGCCGCAACGATATCGTCCTCGAAGGCGAACGGAGATGTGGCCGCGCCGCCCTTGGCGAGCGTCATCGAGACCACCGAGCCGACCGGTACCCCGACCCGCTGATCGGGACCGAGACCGGCCAGCGAGGAGGCCTGTGAATCGCCGCGCACCGCGAGCACGACGCCGCTGCGATGGTAAGGACGCGACGTCCGCACACCGCCGGCGGGCGGCGTATCCTTGCGGGCGATGACGTCGAGCACGAGGTCGCAGTCGGCGCGGCGATACTGGATCGCGCTGATCACCCACTCCCGCGTCAGCTTGACCCCGAGTTGCTCGGCAATTTTTTCGCCGAGTTCGATCTGAAATCCCGGGACCGGTCCGGACTTGCTGGCAAACGGCAGCGCGTTGGGGCTGGCGCAAAGCGTCAACGCACCGCGCTCGATGACAGATTCCAGCGAGCGGGCATCCGCCGGCGCGTTCCAGAGCATCAGCAACGCGAGACTTGCCGCATATCGGGCCAAGCGACGCGGGCCGCTCGCCACGTCGCTCGAGAGCGCGCTAGTCATCAAGCCCTCTGATGTAGGCCAGGATCGCGATGATCTGGCCGTCACTGAACACCGAACCATAGGCGGGCATGGCGCCGACCTTGCCCTTCTTGATGCGCTCGATGAGGTATTCATCGCTGCGCTCGGACTTCGACAGCTTCGGACCCCTGCCCGCATGGCGGCCGCCCTCCTGGTGACAGAAGCCGCAGGTGGTGGCGAACATTTTCCCACCCTCGATGTCATCAGGCGAGGCTTCGGCTTGCGGCAGCGGATTTGCAGCCTGTTGGGCAAAAGCGGCGGTCGACAGAAATGGCCAGATGATGGCCGGAACAACTAGCAACGGTATTCGCATTCCATCATCCGTATTGATCGCAGGGCGACAATGTATTGATCGCAAGAGCGACAACGTATTGATCGCAAGCGGCAGGGCCTTGACCGCAAGGGCGGCAAGGAGATCCCTGCCGCCCGCGCCGCCATCACTGTCTGAGTGCGTAGACAATCAGAGCGCCGGTATTCTTCGACATGCTCTTGAAGGGCTCGCCATAGAGCGCGACGAACTCATCGGCCACCAGGCTGCCCCAGCCCGCCGGTACGGCGACGTACTGCTTGCCACCGGCCATGTAGCTGATGATGCCGGCATTATGTCCCATGCCGTTGTTGCGCGACCAGAGCTCTTCACCGGTGTCGGCATTGTAGGCATGCACGATGCCTTCGGCGTCCGGCACGAATACCAGATTGCCCGCGGTGGCCAGAACGCTGGCGAGCGGCGGTTGCTTGTAGGCGACCTCCCACTTCTTGGCGCCGGTGACCGGATCGCGGGCGCTGAGATGACCACGGGCCGGCCCGTCCGGCGGCGCCACAATCTTGAACGTGGCGCCGATGTTGAGCTGGGCCATCGGCTCCAGGATCGGCGTGGTCTTCTCGACGCTCATCTCCATGCACCACTCCTGCCCGATCCGGTAGAACAGCCCGTTCTTGGGGCTGTAAGCGCCGGAGTTCCAGCTGATGCCGCCGGCGATGGCCGGGCACAGAGGCGGGTCCACCTTGCCTTCGACGAGGTCGCGGCGACCGATCAGTTCACCGGTCTTCGGATCGATGCTCTTGACGAAGTTGATGTTCTTTACCAGCGCCCAGACGTTCTCGACCTTGGCGTTGGACCGATCATAGACAAAGACGTATCCGCTCTTGTTGGCGTGCACGACGAGCTTCTTGCCGCCACGCTCCAGCATGACGAACTCGCCCACGGAAGAGTCGAAGTCCCAGGCATCGTGCGGCAGCTCCTGATGATAGAATTTGAGCTTGCCGGTATCGGGATCGAGCGCGATGACCGATGTCGTGTAGAGATTGTCGCCCGGCCGCGGCCCGCTCTTCTTCCAGTCCGCACCCGACCAGTCGTAGAGCGGCGCCGGGTTGGCGGTGCCCCACCACACCGAATTGGTTTCCGGGTCATAGGTTCCGGGCATCCAGCCGCCGCCACCACCGGTCCGCCAGGACTCGCCGCCCCAGGTCTTCATGGCCTCTTCGGTCCCGGCCACCGTGAAGAACTCCCATTTCTTCTGGCCGGTCTTGCCGTCCACGCCGAAGATCGGTCCGCGACCGGTCCACTCGCCGCCCTGCGCACCAATGATCACCATGTCCTTGACCACCAGCGGCGCGCCGGTGAAGCCGACGGTCACCTTCTTGGAATCCAGCAGCTTGGTGTCCCACACCGATTTGCCGGTCTTCAGATCGAGCGCGATCAGGCGCCCGTCGACGGTGCCGACATAGAGGTTGCCGCCTCCGATGGCGATGCCGCGATTGTACGGCGAGTGCGTCTGCTTGGCGACCAGCTCCTCGTCGAGCTCCGGCGCATAGGCCCAGATCGTCTTGCCGGTCGCGCCGTCCAGCGCGTAGACACGGCTGTAGGAGCCCGAATAGTACAGCACGCCGTCAAGGGCCAGCGGCGTTGACTGCAGGCCGCGGGTGGCTCGTTCCGGAAAATGCATCCAGGCGACTTCGAGATTCTTGACGTTGCCGGCGTTAATCTGCTCGAGGCCGCTGTAATGGTAGGACTTGTAGGTGCCGTGATAGGTCGGCCAGTCGTTCATGGCCGCCTCGGCATTCAGCGAAGCAGCGTTCTGGGCGCGCGTCGGCGAGACGCTGACCAGCGCCGCCACCGCCAGCGCGGCGCAGCCGACAACAGATCGTCCGTAGAAAGTCATCTGCATCCTCCCTTTGTGTTTGTTTATTGGGCCGAAATTCGTCGCGACGCTTGCAGGAAGTTCTGGTGTCAAAGCCTCATGGGGTCGGCAGTTCGAGATGGATGGCATGGACCGGCGGGACTACCGTCGTGAGACGGCAGCACTTCATGCCGCCTCACTGAGAGGCGGGCAGAGGTCCGGGCGAAGGATTGTGTTCGAGGCGGGGACGATTTCAGTGCAGCGCGGCACACGCGGTCATTGCCGGGGCTTGCCTGCCCCCAACGGTCCCCGGCGACGTCGGTGCGGTGCACCATGACATGTCCCTCGATGCGCCACGCCATTAGCTACCGGATTGTTGTTTTTTTGTGGAGCACCGCCAGGTTTGGCAACCCCAAGCTGAATTGCCTGATCACTCCGGCAGGCGTCGCGCGAGCGGGCAGCGACAAAGCTGCGCAAGGGCGTCGGGCTGGGTCGTCAGCCGCGCGCGCTATGCCATCTCTTTTGCAGTGACGGCTTGCAGTCGTTCGGACACAGCCTGGTGAGGCGCTCGATGGCGTCGAGATCGTCGAGGACGGGACGCGCAAACCGTGACATGGCGGCAGGTCCGAAAAGTGCCGGAACGAGACCCGGGCACCTGCGGCAACGCATAAAAAAAAACGAAGTTACTCGATCACCTCGTCGGCGCGGCCGAGCAGCGACAGGGGCATGGTGAGGCCGAGCGCTTTGGCGGTCTTCAGGTTGACGACCATCTCTACTTTCGTGACTTGCACGACCGGCAACTCCGCAACTTTCTGGCCCTTCAGGATCCGTCCCACATAGGCGCCGGCCTGGCCATGAGATTCGGCCACGCTGCCGCCATAACTCATGAGGCCGCCAGCAGCGGCGAACTCGCGTGACTGATGGACAGCCGCCACTCGATCGCGAAGCGTGAGTGCGGCAAGTTGTTCACTGCGGGTCACAAAAGACGCATCGTTGGCTATCACAAGTCCGCCGGCGCCAAGTTTGCCGAATGCCGAAAAGGCCTCACCGAAATCACTCTCCTTGCTGGCATGCAGGACGTGCAGATCGCATCCGAGGGTTCTGGCCGCTGTTCGCAAGTCCGCTACGACCCTCGGCGTTTTTCGGATTGCTTGGGTTGACCAGCACCGCGAAGCTGCCTGCGGTGGGCGCGACTTCGTGTAGCAGTTGGAGCCGCTTCGCTGCGATCGCCCAATTTAGCGACGTTACACCGGTTATGTTGTCTTCCGGCCGGCTCAGCCCGGCGACCAATCCGGCAGCAACCGGGTCTGCGCCGATTTCGAAAACGATCGGAATCGTCCGCGTTGCCGCTTTGGCGGCGAGCGCAGAAGGCACACTTCCGGGCGCCACGATTACGCTGACCTGAAGGCTAACCAGTTCAGCCGCAAGCGCCGGCAGCCGATCGTTGCGACCTTCTGCCCAACGATATTCGATCGTTACGTTGCGGCCTTCATCGAAGCCGGTCGAGCGCAGGCCGCGCCGAAATGCCTCCAGGCGACTTGCAAAGCGGGCCGCCGATTCCGCGCCGAGATATCCGATCACGGGTATCGCCGGCTGCGCGCGCGCCATGATCGGCAATGCCACGGCACCACCGAGTAGACCGAGAAATTTCCGCCGCGTCATGCTGGCCCTCAGGTTCGGAGCCCTCAGGTTCTCGACGGTATCGTACCATTCTTTATGGGCAATCTGATAGGGTCACCAGAGATGAGCCATGTCCGTTCCGGGTCATTCGCGACCAAGGCATGATGCCGAGCCATGCCCGATCCACCATCGCTATCGGGCATCGGCAGCGCATTGTCAGTGAGCATTCGTCACTCAAACCCCGGCCGCGGCACCAAATTCATCAGCATGTTGGCGTAGCCGCCGTCGACGGTGATCTCGTCGCCATTGACGTAGGACGAGCGGTCGCTGGCCAGATAAAGGATGGCGTCCGCGATATCCTGCGGCATGCCGACCCGCCGTAACGGCACCACCGCGGAGCGGCGTTCGGTGACGCCGGGCGTATCGTAGAACGCCTGGCTCATCGGCGTGATCACCATGCCGGGGCTGACGACGTTGCTGCGGATGCCTGCCGGCCCCCATTCGCTGGCGAGCTGGCGCGAGAGCATAATGACGCCGGCCTTGCTGACACTGTAGGCGCCGCTCTGGCCCTGCGCATGGCTGCCGGCGATCGACGACACGTGAACGATGCTGCCGCGCCCGGATTTTCGCATCTGCCGGCCAAAGCTTTGCGCACAGAGGAAGTAGCCGGTGAGATTCACCGACAGCACGGCGTTCCATTCGGCCAGCGTCAGATTCTCAAGGCCACCCGGCCGCAGCACTGCGGCGGTGTTGACGAGAACGCCGCATGGCCCGAGCGATTGCTCGACCGCCTCGGACACGCCGGCAACGCTCTCGGCATTCGCGGTGTCGCAGCGCCCGACGAAATGCCCGGCTCCAAACTGGCGCAGCTCACTGCGCGTGGTTTCAAGGCCGCGCTCATCGAGGTCAATGGCGGCGACGCGGGCGCCGGCCTGCGCAAGGCTGAGCGCCGTGGCGCGGCCGATGCCGCCGCCTCCGCCCGTCACCACGCACACGCGGCCTGTCAGGCCAAGCCAATCGGGTGGATTTTGTCCGGTCATGATGGCCCTCGTTTCCTGCGGTGATTTTTTTCTATTTGCGAAATTTCCTTATGGCCGCGGCGGCATAACGTCGCCGCCGCGACCTGGTCGTAGGATGGGTAGAGCGAAGCGAAACCCATCAATCACTTGCGACTAGGTGAGATGATGGGTTTCGCTTGCGCTCTACCCATCCTACGATTCACCCCGTAATCCCCGCGGCGACCTGGCCGCGCAGCCGCTCCAGGCTGTGCAGGGTATTGGCGCAGGCTTCGGCGACTTCGATGCCCTTGATGACGAAATGCTTGCGGAAGAAATCGTGGTGCACGGCGCTTTCGTGGAATTGCTGCGGCGTCAGCACCGCCGAGAAGATCGGCACTTCGGTTTTCAGCTGCACCTCCATCAGCGCCTTGATCACGGTGTCGGCGACGAATTCGTGGCGGTAGATGCCGCCATCGACCACCAGCCCCGCCGCCACGATCGCGGTGTAGCGCCGCGTCTTGGCGAGCAGCTGCGCATGCAGGGGTATCTCGAACGAGCCCGGCACCTCGAACAGATCGACCTGCGCGCGCGAGATATGCCGCGCCTCGATCTCTTCGAGGAAGGCGATGCGGCATTCCTCGACCACGTCGCGGTGCCAGGACGCCTGCACGAAGGCGACCCGCTGCGGCTTGACGAAACGCGGATGCACGGGCGCCGGCGGGCGCTCGGGCGTGTCGGGAACCCTAACCTCGGATTCCACTGTTTGGGCTTCTTGGATTTGGGCTTCAGGCTCTTGCAACATCTGATTCATGGCTTTCCTCTTTCAGGACCAGAATCAGGGCACACGGAACGACGATTGACCCACGCAAACGCGCGGGCCGCCGCAACCGTTCTCTTTCATCCGGACTTTAACCGTCGGCTTCGGAATCACACCGAATCTGCTGACCCTTCTTCCCCGTGGAAGTCCGAGAAGAAGGCGCTCGCGGGCTTGGGCTACGTCACCCTTACCGCCGGTGGGGATTTTCACCCCGCCCTGAGAACATCGGCCGCCCGGAATGGACGACCTGTCGGCAAATATGACCAAAGGCCGCGGCATCGGCAAGCACCATCAGCACCGGGAATCTGCATGATCCCCATGACGGCGGAACAGGGCAGGCTCCGCTTCTCCCTCTCCCCGCTCTTCGCGGGGAGAGGGTCGGGGTGAGGGGCTCTCTCCACGAATGCTTGTGCCAATTGAAAGACCTGTACCCCCTCACCCGGATTGCTCCGCAATCCGACCTCTCCCCGCAAGCGGGGCGAGGTAAACGAGCGAGCGCCGGCCACTTCGCATTCAACCTCAGGCCGCCTTTTGAGCCGCCTTGATCAGGTCGAGGATCGCCTCAAGCCGCGCGGTGACGTCGCTGGTTTCCAAGAGCTGCTGCCGCTGCTCGATGCTGACCGGCAGTAGCGGCGCGACGGTGTCGGCCAGCAGGCCGGGATCGCCGATGTCAGGAAGGTGGAGACGCGCCTGAAGCTGCGGCGGTACATTGGAGTAATCGACGTTGGCGAACATCCGGTAGGCGTCGAGGACGAGGCGCGACAACAGAACGGCCTTGTCGGTCTGGCCGTTGCTCTCCTCGATCGGTGCGATCTCGGCCGCCAGAAATTCTTCCGCGACGGGCTTGCGGACCGCGGCGCGTTCGAGGCCGGAGATCGCCAGCTTGAGCGTTCCGTCCGTCAGCGCCACGCGATTGATCACGTCAGCGGTAACGCCGACCGGATAGAGCGCATCCAGTTGCGGATCGTCGTCGGCCGAGCGCCGCTGCGTGACCACGAGCACGCGGCGGTCCGTCGCCAGCGCGCGCTCGATCGCGCGCCGGGTTTTTTCGCGCCCGACGAAAATCGGCGCGACCATCTGTGGAAACACCACGAGGTCCCGCATCGGCACGATCGGGATGCCCGCGCCTGCCGGGACGATTATCGAATTTGTTGCCCCGGCCGGCATGAGCGGAGGCAGGCTCGACTCAATTCGCGCGGCGAGATGATTCCAGTCGGGCAGGCCCAACGTCCTGGCGACAAGTTCCAGGCTTTCGCTGTGGGTGAGAGAAACCGATTTGGCCTTGAGAGCCTCGCGCAACGAATGCGCCATAGCCTTGGCATCGCGAAAATCGCGCATGGGATAACTCCTCTGCATTGGCGAACAAGATGTGTCAGGCGCTTGCGTTACTGACTCGTTCGCAGGGCAAAGGAGGCCTCGAACGGCTCGATACGTTCACCGTACCCTCGAAGGGGCGCAAGCAGCGGGTCGTATCCACCCTGTGGAAAAATATGCGCTCCGACAGAAGCGGCTGTCAATTCAGGTTAAGAAAAAATTAACCATTGTGGCGGGCCGGTGCTCTTCCGGTGGCGGCCGACTCCAATCCACAGAATCCGATTCCGATTTGTTCTCAAATTAATAGTTGTAACTGCGAAGAGCTGTGGACGGCCTGCGCATTGGCTGTGGACGGACTCCGGGGTCGGTTGCGCAGATTCCGCAAATCACATCACTTGAGCCGGCAAGCCCCGGGACGATCAAGAACAAGGTCAGGAACGATCAGGGGATTGCAGTCGGCCGCGACGCATCAGCTCCCGCGCGCGCCGGTCCCCGTTGTGCGTATCAACTCACGTGAAATGGCAAGGTCGAGACGGAATGTCCCTCCTCGAAGGCATTATCGATTCCCCGAACAACCCGCTCGCGGTTGTCGAGGACATCGCCAGCGACAATAACTGGGCGTATGAGCGTTCCGGCGAAGACGAAGTGACCATCGTCTCCAAGGGCGACTGGACCGACTATCAGCTCTCCTTTACCTGGATGGCCGAGATCGAGGCGCTGCATCTGGCCTGCGCCTTCGACATGAAGATTCCACCCGCGCGGCGGCCCGAGGTGCAGCGGCTGATCGCTGCGATCAACGAGCAATTGTGGATCGGCCATTTCGACATCTGGACCCATACCGGCATGATCATGTACCGGCAGGCGCTGGTGTTGCCGAACGGGCTCACCGCCTCGACCGCGCAATGCGAAGCCATGCTGGTCGGCGCCATCCACGCCTGCGAACGCTATTACCCCGCGTTCCAGTTCGTGGTCTGGGCCGGCAAGACCGCCGCGGAAGCCATGAGCGCCGCGATGTTTGATACCGAGGGCGAGGCGTAGGCGCCTTAGCCCGAACCGCCTCCACATATTCGGTGTCGTCCCGGCGCAGGCCGGGACCCATACGCCGTGACGTCAATGGCTTGAGCAAACTGCTTGTGGCCTGTCCTTCGCTTCACTAGAACCGCCTGTGGTTATGGGTCCCGGCTCAAGGCCGGGACGACAGCGAATTCGTGGTGATCACCTTGAACACAACCAACGCACTGAAATCCCTCCACGGCACCATCGCGCTCGCGGGCGCCGGCAAGATGGGCGGCGCGATGCTGACCGGCTGGCTGGCGCAGGGGCTTGATCCCCAGCGCGTCGTGGTGATCGAGCCGCATCCCGCCAGCGAGATCAACGCGCTGGCGGCGCAAGGCATCCGGCTGAACCCAACGGCCAAGGATGCCGGCGAGGTCGACACGCTGGTGGTGGCGGTGAAGCCGCAATCCTTTCGCGAAGCCGGTGCGGCGCTGAAGGCGTTCACGGGATCGTCGACGCTGGTGGTCTCGATCATGGCGGGCACGCCGATTGCTGTGCTCGAAGCGATCGTCGGCGGCAGCGTGGTTCGCGCCATGCCGAACACGCCGGCCGCGATCGGCCGCGGCATCACGGTTGCGGTCGCGGCCAGGAAAGTCAGCGCCACGCAGCGCACGATCGCCGACGCGCTGCTGCGCGCGACGGGCTCGGTCGAATGGGTCGACAAGGAAAGCCTGATGGACGCGGTGACGGCGGTGTCCGGCTCGGGGCCGGCTTACGTGTTCCTGCTCGCCGAAGAACTGGCGCGCGCCGGTGTTGCGGCTGGCCTGCCGGAGGAACTGGCGACCAAGCTCGCGCGCGAAACCGTCGCCGGCTCCGGCGAGCTGCTGCATCGCTCCGACCTGTCGTCGGCGACCTTGCGCCAGAACGTCACCTCGCCCGGCGGCACCACCGCGGCAGCGCTCGAGGTGCTGATGGGTACGGACGGAATGCAGAAGCTGATGACGCGCGCGGTGGCCGCGGCAACGCAGCGCTCGAAGGACCTGGCGAAGTAGTCTTTACTGTCATTGGCGGGCACAGCCGTCTGAAGGACGGCGTCGCTTCCGCTCGCCTATGCCCGGCAATCCATCGTCTTCGATTAGACTCTTCCGAAGAGGGATGGATGCGCGGGTCAAGCCCGCGCATGACAAGCGAGCGCTCTACTTCACACCCAGCCGCTTATTAAACATCTCGACATTGACGAGGCCGCGGGCGTGGCGGCCGTCGCCGATCTTGCGCTCGCCTTCAAAGGCCTCAACCTCGAAGCGGATCACGCGGCGTTCCACCGCAACCACTTTCGCCGTGGTCCGCACCAATGAGCCGACCAGCGAAGCGCCGATATGGCGGATATCGACCTCGGTGCCGACCGTGATCCAGCCCGGCTGAAGATGGCCGCGGACGGCGTCACCCGATGCCATCTCCATTTCCAGGATCATCATCGGCGTCGCATAGACCATCGGCATATCAGGCACGAAATGCCCGACCGTGCGCTCCGGTGGCACCACCAGCGTGCGCTCGGCGCTCATCCCGATTTTTATGATTCCGCGTGCGTCCATGGGTGGCCCCGCAAAACCGGTGTCGTCCCGGCCTTGAGCCGGGACCCATCACCACAAATGTCCATTGTAGCAGCTAGCTGGAGCTCCAGCTTTGCCTAACAATTAATGCCGGTGGTTATGGGTCCCTGCGTTCGCAGGGACGACGGATGAAACTACTTCTTCGCAGCTGCTGCGCGTTCCACGAACGTCTTGCCGCCCTTCATCTTGTGGGCGAGCGGCGCCTCGTTGATCTGGATCACGACCGCGTCGGCGTCGACGCCAAGGTTCTTGACCAGCGCCTGCGTGATGTCGCGCATCATGCCGGCCTTCTGCTCGTCGGTGCGGCCGGCGGCCATGCTCACGGTAATCTCGGGCATTTTTTCTTCTCCCTCTTTATTTTCGCCATGGCCGGGCTTCTCCCGATCATCCACGATCTTTTCCATCAAACAAGACGTGGATGCCCGGCACAAGGCCGGGCATGACGCCGGAAATGAATGGCTATCCCCACTTCACGTCATGGCGCGCCAAAACTTCGCGCACGGCATCGACGAGCTTGCTTGCATCGACCTCGTATTGGGCCTCGGACTGCTTCTTCAGATATTCCTCGCGGTCCTTGATCTCGGTCAGCCCCGCACCGAGGATGAGGTCCTTGAGTTGAACCTTGCCGTTCGCCCGCTCGTCCGAGCCCTGGATGATCGCGCAGGGCGCGTTGCGGCGGTCGGCATATTTCATCTGCTGGCCGAGGCTGTGCTTCGGGTTTCCAAGATATAGTTCCGCGCGGATACCGGCGTTGCGCAGCGTCGCGACCATTTTCTGGTAATCGGCGATTTCGCCGCCGAACACGGTGACGACAACAGGCCCGACAGCGGGCTTGGTATCGACCTTGCCGATCAGTGTCAGCGCCGCCTGCAGCCGAGACACGCCGATGGAGAAGCCGGTTGCAGGAACGGGTTCGCCGCGGAAGCGCGAGACCAGCCCATCGTAACGTCCGCCGCCGCCGACCGAGCCGAAACGCACGGGACGGCCCTTTTCGTCTTTGGTCTCCAGCAGCAGCTCAACTTCGTAGACTGCACCGGTGTAATATTCGAGACCGCGGACGACGGAAGGATCGATACGGATGCGATCTTCCTGATATCCTGCTGCAGCGATAAGCCGGGCAATTTCACCGAGCTCGGAAAGCCCGGTATTCATAAGACTTCCGCCTTCCATTTGAGAAAAGCGCTTTGGCAACTCGCCGTCCATGTGATTGTGCCAAGTGCCATCCGGAAGCTGCTCGAATTTGAACTTGAATTGCAAGCTTTGACGGACAGCTTCGATTTGCTCGGCGTCTAACCCGGCTCCTTTTGTAAAGTCACCGCTCTCGTCTTTCCTACCCGGGCCAAGTAGCTTCTCGACTTCAGTCCATTCGAACTTATCAGCCTTATCGATCGCCCTAAGTACCGTGAGCCGCCGCGCAGTATTTTCTTCACCACCGAGGCCGATAATCTCCAACACCCCGTCGAGTACCTTGCGGTTGTTGACCTTCACCACATAGCTGCCGCGGGGAATGCCGAGCGCTTCCATGGTGTCTGCCGCCATCATGCACATCTCGGCATCGGCGGCCGGCGTCGGCGCGCCGACGGTGTCGGCGTCGAACTGCATGAATTGGCGGAAGCGCCCCGGACCCGGCTTCTCGTTACGGAACACCCACCCGAAACGATAGGAACGATAGGGCTTCGGCAACGAGTCAAAATTTTCCGCGACATAGCGCGCCAGCGGCGCGGTCAAATCGTAGCGCAGGCTGATCCACTGCTCGTCGTCGTCCTGGAACGAGAACACGCCTTCGTTCGGCCGGTCCTGGTCGGGGAGGAATTTGCCGAGCGCGTCGGTGTATTCCATCGCCGGGGTTTCCACCGGCTCAAAGCCGTAGCGCTCGTAGACTTCGCGGATTTTCTCGACCATCTGCCGCGTCGCCGAGATCGCGGCGGGACCGCGATCCTCCAGCCCGCGCGGCAGGCGCGCCTTCAGCTTCTGGGGTTTCTTGGATTTGTCGGCCATGGGCGGCGTTGCAACTTGTGTAGGGTGGGCAAAGCCGCTTGGCGCCGCGCTCACCGGGAAAAACAGGGTGGGCTCGTTTCGCTCGGCCCATCCCACGCACTTAGCCCACCGGGCCGGTTTTGACCAGAACGTCCTGCCCGGCGTCTAAGGGGTTTCCATCCTGGCGCGTAGCGCGTCGGCGTCGGCCTCCGACATCTTCTTCAGCATCGGCCGGATGGTCTCGCCGCCGACGATCTTGCCGTTCCGCAAGAACATCCAATCCGAGATGTCGGCCTCCCTGAACTCGGCCAGGTCGCCGGCCCGCTTGCCGGGCAGTTGGCGCGGCGCATTGGCGAACCTGCCCGAATAGCGACCGCTTCCAATCTTCTTCACCTCGGCCATCCAGATATGTTCGCCGCTATTGTTCGGATATGGAAAACGCGCCTTGAGAGAGTGACCGGTCTCCGACGGCTTTGGCGCGTCGTAGGAGGCCCAGAATTTCGGCAGCGTGGAACGCGCCTGCGCGATCGCGGCATTGATCTCCGGGTCGCCATTGCGAAAGTCGATCACGGGCGAGCGGTCCTCGGCCCTGACACTCATTGTGGGGGAGCCGAGAAGCGCAAGTGCCGCCGCGAATGCGGCCGCCACGACGCATTTCGAGCATGTTGAGAGGGTTGAGGTCATTTTCACCATTCCACGAACCGCTATCCGCAAATCCGGGAGTTGGTCGCGCAAGGGGGCGAAACAGTTCATGGGCGGGCTGCGGGGCGTGGCGCCTCTTCACCTCGCCCCGCTTGCGGGGAGAGGTCGGATCGCTCTTGCGATCGTGAGGGGGTACCGCTCTCACCTTTGTCTTCAGAATTTGCGGCAAGGGCCCCTCACCCCCCCCTCTCCCCGCAAGAGCGGGGCGAGGGAGTTAGAGAGCTAGCCCACCTTACGCCGCGACCGCCTTGCCCTTCGGCTGCACTTCGACCGCGAAATCCGCCATCAGCTGTTCCGAAATCTTGCCGGGCGTGAACTTCCACTCGGCGATGTCAGCCACCGGGGTGATTTCGGCGGCGGTGCCGGTGATGAAGCACTCGGTGAAACCAGAGAGTTCGTCCGGCATGATGCGGCGTTCGATCACCTCGATGCCGCGACGCTGCGCGAGATCGATCGAGGTGGCGCGGGTGATGCCGGCGAGGAAGCAGTCGGCGATCGGCGTGTGGATCTTGCCATCGGCGATGAAGAAGATGTTGGCGCCGGTGCATTCGGCGACCCGCCCCTGCCAGTCCAGCATCATGGCGTCGGCATAGCCGGCACGCTCCGCTCTGTGCTTTGAGATGGTGCAGATCATGTAGAGACCGGAGGCCTTGGCCATCGCCGGAATCGTCATCGGATCGGGGCGCCTGTATTCGGCAAGGCACATGCGGATGCCCTTCATCTTGGTGGCCGGATCGAAATAGCTCGGCCAAGCCCAGGCGGCGATCGCCAGATGAATGGTGTTTGATGACGCCGACACGCCCATCATCTCCGAACCGCGCCAGGCGATCGGGCGGAGATAGGCGTCAGGCAGATTGTTGCTGTCGATCACGAGTTGCTTGGCGGCATCGATCTCGGCGACCGAATACGGAATCTCGAAATCCAGGATGTTGGCCGAGTTCTTCAGCCGCTCGGAATGTTCCGTGCTCTTGAACACCCTGCCGCCATAGGCGCGCTCGCCCTCGAACACGCAACTCGCGTAATGCAGCCCATGGGTCAGCACATGGACGTTGGCGTCAGCCCACGGCACGAGCTTGCCATCGTACCAGATGACACCATCGATTTTGTCGAAGGAAATTCCCATGGCCTCTCTCCCAGTTTGACCGCGCACGCGCGCGCGACTCCGCGAGGCGCGCGCGGCCCCGTGCTCAGGTCGAAAAAACGTTGCTTGTCTCAGAGGCGGCGGATTCCGCCGCCGGTTACAGGACCTTTCGGATCCACTCGTGCGGGTCTTCCGCACGGCCGTACTGGATGTCGACCAGCTTCTTGCGCATCCCCATCGCGACGGGGCCGGCAGCGCCGCCGCTGATGAGGAAATCGCCGCTCGCCGAACATACCTTGCCGATCGGCGAGATCACCGCCGCGGTGCCGCAGGCAAAGGCTTCTTTCAGCTTTCCGCTGGCGGCGTCGCTGCGCCATTGGTCGATCGTGTAGAGCTCCTCACGCACGCGCGTGCCGGAATCCTTTGCCAGCGCAATGATCGAATCGCGGGTAATGCCGGGCAGGATGGTGCCGAGCGGCGGCGTCAGCAGCGAGCCGTCGTCAAACACGAAGAACACGTTCATGCCGCCCAGTTCCTCGATGTAGCGGCGCTCGACCGCATCGAGGAAAACCACCTGATCGCAGCCGCGATCGATCGCCTCGGCCTGCGCCCGCAGGCTGGCGGCGTAATTGCCGCCGCATTTGACGGCGCCGGTGCCGCCGATCGCGGCGCGCGTGTAGTTCTCCGACACCCAGATCGACACCGGGGCAGGTCCACCCTTGAAATAGGAGCCGACCGGCGAGGCGATGACGGCGAAGATGTACTCGGAAGAAGGCTTGACGCCGAGAAAGGTCTCGCTCGCGATCATGAAGGGCCGCAAATAGAGGCTGCCCTCGCCGCCTGGTATCCAGGCGCTGTCGATGCGCACGAGCTGCTCGACCGCTTCGATGAATACGTCCTCAGGGATCGGCGCCATCGCCATGCGCTCGGCCGAATTCCTGAAGCGCCTCGCATTGGCGTCGGGGCGGAACAGGTTCACGCCGTTGTCGCGCTTGTAGGCCTTGAGGCCCTCGAAAATCTCCTGCGCGTAGTGCAGGACGGCGGCGGCCGGATCGAGCGGAAAATTGGCGCGGGATTCGACCCGCGCGTCATGCCAGCCCTTGGCCTGATTGTAGCGGACGATCGCCATGTGGTCGGTGAAGACCCGGCCGAAGCCGGGGTCCACGAGCTTTGCCGCGCGCTCCTTTTCGGACGTCGGATTGGTCGCAGGCTGGATGTCGAATTTCAAACTCATGGTCTTGCTTCCCGCCCTTGCTTCCTGCTGTCGGAACCGGTGCGTTTCCTGGCGCAGGCCTGTTTCGTCAAGCCTGCTTGCTTGATTGGTCCGGACTTCACCACCACCGGCCTTGCCGCTGGTTTCCATCGCTGGCAAGTCCCTTGAGGACACGCTTTTGCGGAGTGCCGAAGTCCAGTATGTTTGCGCAAATGCCGCTCGACAATCGCACGGTAGTCCAATTCGCGGCCGTTGCCGCCATCGCTGGCTTACTCCGGTCGCTCCTAACGTTGCCAAGGCCGAAACGACTTAAAGTTTCGTCGTGGCTGGTAGTTTTGTAACATTGAACCCAAGATATGTCAATATGACTGACATAAATTTCTCAAGGCCTGCCGGCGACCCCGATTCGAAGGGGCCTGACGGCGTGTCCCCGCCCCCGCGCGCCGGCGAATTGCGCTGGGATATCATCGAGCTTCTGTTCTTCGCCTATCGCGACTTCGTCGGCGACGCCGACCATGAGCTCGAGGCGTTCGGGTTCGGCCGCGCCCATCACCGGGTGATGCATTTCGTCCACCGCTACCCCGGCCTCAAGGTCGCCGACCTCCTGGACGTATTGCGCATCACCAAGCAGTCGCTGGGCCGGGTGCTCAAGCAATTGCTGGACGAAGGCTATATCGTGCAGAAGACCGGCAATAACGACCGCAGGCAGCGCCTTCTTTACGCCACCCCGAAGGGCGAGGCCCTGGTGGCGAAGCTCGCCGGGCTGCAGACCGATCGCATCAACCGCGCCATGCAGGATATCGATCCCGCCGGCCAGGAAACGGTGCGGCAGTTTCTGCGCGCGATGATCGATCGCGACGACCCGGACAAGGTGCTGGAGACGATCTTCGGCAGCGGAAAGAAGCCAAGGGAGTGACTGTGGCCCAAGGAACCCCGAACGGAATTCCAAACGCAACTGCCAACCCAACCATCGCCGCAGCCTCCGCGCGGACGCCGCGGCAAATGGCCGACGACGCTCCACACCTGTTGCTGGTCGATGACGACCGCCGTATCCGCGACTTGCTGTCGCGCTTCCTGTCCGGCGAGGGCTATCGCGTCACGACCGCGGCGAGCGCCACCGACGCCCGCGCCAAGCTGCTCGGCCTGCATTTCGATCTCCTGATCCTCGACGTCATGATGCCCGGCGAAACCGGCTTCGATCTCGCCCGCTTCATCCGCACCTCCTCCTCGGTGCCGATCATCATGCTGACGGCGCGCCATGAGGCGGAAGCCCGCATCGAAGGCCTGCAGATCGGCGCCGACGATTATGTGGCCAAGCCGTTCGAGCCGCGCGAACTGGTCTTGCGGATCGGCAACATCCTGAAGCGCACCGCAACGCCGGCAGTGGAAGCGCTGGAGCAGATCGCATTCGGGCCCTACGTCTATCATCTCGAACGCGGCGAGCTGCGCGAGGGCGACGAGATCATCCACCTGACGGACCGCGAACGCGAAATGCTGCGCATCCTCAGCCTGAGCCCCGGCGAAACCGTGCCGCGCGCGGCGCTGACCGGCGGCGGCACCGTCAACGAGCGCGCCGTCGACGTGCAGATCAACCGGCTGCGCCGCAAGATCGAAAAAGATCCGGCCAATCCGTTGTTCCTGCAGGCGGTGCGCGGCATCGGCTATCGCCTGGTGGCGTCGCCGTGAGCCAAACGAACCAAGCGCGATGAGCACGCTCGACACCGGCCTCACGCTGATCCGCACCGCCGCAGGCCGGGTCTCCAAGGTCAATGGCTGGATGGGCAACGCGTTCAAGGGCTGGATGCCGACCGGCCTCTACGCCCGCGCGCTTTTGATCATGATCGTGCCGATGGTGGTGCTGCAGACCGTGGTCGCGTTCGTGTTCATGGAGCGGCACTGGAACACGGTGACGCGGCGCCTGTCGGCTGCCGTGGTGCAAGATATCGCCAGCCTGATCGACGTCTACAAGGGTTATCCGCAGGACAAGGAACGCGCGCAGCTGCGCCGTATCGGGCAACGGCTGCAATTGGTGGTCGATTTTCTCCCCGTCGGCGACATGCCGCCGCCCGGGCCGAAACCGTTCTTCTCGCTGCTCGACCAGACGCTCTCGGTTCAGATCGGCCGCCAGATCGGCCGGCCGTTCTGGATCGATACCGTGGGCAAATCCAACCTCGTTGAAATCCGTATTCAGCTCGACGACGCGGTGATGCGCATCTTCGCGCAAAGAAGTGCGGCCTATGCCTCCAATTCTGAGATCTTCATCTTCTGGATGCTGGGAACGTCCTCGATCCTGTTGATCGTCGCGGTGCTGTTCCTGCGCAACCAGATCAGGCCGATCCTGCGGCTCGCCGACGCCGCCGAAAGTTTCGGCAAGGGCCGCGAGGCGCCGAACTTCCGTCCCCGCGGCGCGCGGGAAGTGCGGCGCGCGGCGCAGGCGTTCCTGGAGATGAAGGCGCGCATCGAGCGCTCGATCGAGCAACGCACCGCGATGCTTGCCGGCGTCAGCCACGATCTGCGCACCATCCTGACCCGCTTCAAGCTCGAACTCGCGCTGATCGGCGACAGCCCCGAGGTCGACGGCATGCGCAAGGACGTCGACGAGATGTCCGGCATGCTCGAGGCCTATCTCGCCTTTGCCCGCGGCGACAGCGGCGAGGTCGCGCAGCCGACCGACATGTCGATGGCGCTGGAGGAATTGCGCGGCGATGCCGAGCGCCACGGCCATACCGCCACGGTGGCGTTCCACGGCCTGCCGGTGGTGACCGTCAAACCGGCCTCGTTCAAGCGCTGCCTTGCCAACCTCGTCTCCAACGCCGCGCGGCACGCCAATACGATTTCGATCACCGGCCATCGCGACCACCGCTATCTGACGGTCACGATCGACGACGACGGACCGGGCATTCCGGCCAACATGCGCGAGGAAGTGTTCAAGCCGTTCCTGCGGCTCGACGACGCCCGCAACCAGGACGAAGGCGGCACCGGCCTCGGCCTTGCGATCGCCCGCGACATCGCCCGCTCGCATGGCGGCGACATCACGCTCGGCGACAGTCCGATGGGTGGCTTGCGCGCGGCGGTCAGGGTGCCGGTGTAGGAAAGAAAGAACGTTGTCGTCCCTGCGAACGAACGCAGGGACCCATAACCACCAGCGGATGTTGGTTTTATCGGCTGATCGTCATCTTCCTTTTTCGACAATATCGGCCGCGGAGTATGGGTCCCCCGATGCGCAATTGCGCATCTGAGCGTTCGCAGGGACGACAATTCACCGCGACAGAACTCTGCGGCATCGTCACTCTGCGGCCTCCTTACTTCGGCAGCTGCTTCGGCAGCAGGCCCTTCAGCTTTTCCATGTCCTTGAGATTTATCTTCATGCCGCCGGGCATGATGATGTCGCCGGGCTTTTGATCGGCCTTGCAGGCGCCGAGCCACTTCGCCTCGATCGTGGTCGTGGAATCGCGCGGCACGCCGGCCGGAGCGCCCGTGGTGTTCGAGGTCGACTTCACGGTGTAGGCGGAGTTGAAATCGCCAGTGATCTCGGCACGCGATTTGACCGACATGCCGCCGGAGCCGCAGACGGAATCGGTGACGTAGCCGGTCGCGGTCTTCTGGGTATCGTTTTTCGAGCAGACGTCCTTGGCCATCGGCGAGAACGAGGTGCTCATATCCTTGTCGGTGGTCGCGTCGGTGCACTGCTGCATCGTCATCTCGGGCACCGGCGAGCCGGTCTGCACCACCTTCATTTCCCACAGGCCGGCCTTGCGCACCGGCAGCTCGACGGCGCTGGCATGGCTCGCAGGCCACACCGCGAGCAGGCCAAGCGCCAAACAAAATGAATGAAGCTGTCGCGCCATGCTCGCGCCCCCTGGTGGTTCAGGCGTTCAGGTCCGGCTCAGTAGAGCGTGCGCAGCGGCCGGGCGTGAGTCCCATAGGGCACCCAGCGGCAGGCGAAGGAGACGTATCCGCCCTCATAGGGCTGCACTGCCAGGAATTTCACCACCTTGCCGTAACCGGCGCAGTGATCGACCGCGAGCTGGCGTGCATCCGCCTGTCTCGCCAGCGAATAGGCGACAATGCCGCCGGTATCATTGCCCTTGAACGGCGGCACCCAGTCGGCCTGCGCCGGCGCAGCCGACAGCAACCCGCACATCGCAACCAGGCACGCGGCCCCAATTCTTTGCATCGCAGACTCCATTCGCTGGGGCCACCATAGAGTGCGCCGGCGGCCGTGAAAAGAATGGGTTACGGCCGGACCTCGACTTGCCTGCAAGGTGTTGCCGCGCTGCACTTGACCTCGTCCGGGCTTCACGGCACGTTCCTGAGGGTTGGATGACCAGCGGAATTCCCATGCGCACCCTCTTCACATCGTTGAAAACCCTCGGCCTGGCCGCGTCGCTCGCTGTCCTGGCATTCGGCCAGTCGGCGCAGGCCGCCAATCCGCTGGAATTGAATTTCTGGCTGTCCGGTCCCCGGTATGACGGGCGCGTTGCGCCGTGCGAATCGGCGCTGCCGACCATCATTTCGCAGTTCCGCGAGAAGGAAAGCACCTTCTGGAATTCGCCCCTGACCATCACCTCCTATGGCCGGATCCACGAAACCACGTTCCGGCCCTGGCAATCCGACAACATTCCGCGCCGCTATTGCACCGGCGACGTGATGCTGAGCGACGGCAAGGTGCGCAACGTGCACTATTCGATCGTCGAGGATGGCGGCTTTGCCGGCTTCGGCCAGGGTGTCGAATGGTGCGTCACCGGGCTGGACCGTAACTGGGCCTATAACCCCGGCTGCAAGGCTGCGCGGCCTTAAGCTTACCCTAAGCTTCCTGCCTGGGTTTTTCGATCGCGGTGGCCGGCGCCACCGGATTCGCGCCTAACGCCATTTTTGTTCTTGAAATGTTCCGGTTCCCTGCTAGGCTGGGGTAATCGAGTACGTCATGCTTTGCGAGTAAGGGAGCGTTTGATGTTTCCATCGGTCATTGTTTCGCGGCTGCTGATTTCGCTGGCACTTGTCTTGGTCACCGCGGGCCACGCCGCCGCACAGGACCGCCGGCAGAACGCCCCTGGCGAGTTCGATTTCTACGTGCTGGCCCTGTCGTGGTCGCCCTCCTTCTGCGAGGCCGCCTCCGAACGCGGCAATAGCGGCCGTTCTGCGCAGATCCAGTGCGAGCGCCCGTTTTCCTTCGTGGTCCACGGCCTGTGGCCGCAATATGAGCGCGGCTTTCCCGAATATTGCCAGCGGCCGTCGCCCCGTCTCGACCGCAACGTCATGTCGTCGATGCTGGACCTGATGCCGGCGCCCGGGCTGATCTTCAACGAGTGGGACAAGCATGGCACCTGTTCCGGCCTTGGCGCGCGGGCCTATTTCGAGAACATCCGCAAAGCCCGCGCCGCGGTGAAGATCCCCGAGGAATTCCTGCAATTGTCGGAATCGAAGACGATCGCCCCCGAGGCGCTCGAGGCTGCCTTTATCAAGGTCAATCCCGGCCTGAGCAGCTCGGCGATTTCGGTGGTCTGCAGCAGCCGGCGCCTCAGCGAAGTCAGGGTCTGCATGAGCAAGGACCTGCAATTCCGCTCCTGCGAGGAAATCGACCGCCGCGCCTGCCGCCGCGACGAGGTCGTGATGCCGCCGGTGCGGGGGAGTTAAAACCTCCCTCGCCGTCATGCCCGGGCAGAAGCGCGTCTTCGCGCTAGATGACCCGGGCATCCACGTCTTCCTTCGTCTGGTGTTCAAAGACGTGGATGGCCGGGAGCGCAGACAAGTTTACGTAGTCTGCGCAGCAGACTTACTATGCCCGGCCATGACGAGTAGAAGACGTAGACGTCTTCTCCAACGGCTCTTGAATTTCTCATCATGAACTACCGACACGCCTTTCATGCCGGCGGCTTTGCCGATGTCATCAAGCACATCGTGCTGGTGCGGATGCTGACCTATCTGCAGGAAAAACCTGCAGCCTTTCGCGTCATCGACACCCATGCCGGCGCCGGGCGCTACGATCTGTCCGGCGATGAGGCCCGCCGCAGCGGCGAATGGCTGACCGGCATCGCGCGGGTGATGCAGGCGCGGTTCTCGGAAAATGCGTTGCCGCTGGTGGCGCCCTATCTCGACATCGTCAGGGCCTTCAACGCGCAAGCCGAGCTGAAAGCCTATCCCGGATCGCCCTTGATCGCGCGCGCGCTGCTGCGGCCGCAGGACCGCCTCACGGCATGCGAGATCGAACCGAAAGCCCACAAGCAATTGATCGATGCGCTGCGCCGCGACACCCAGGCCCGGGTGGTCGATCTCGACGGCTGGACGGCGTTGCCGGCCTTCGTGCCGCCGAACGAGCGGCGCGGCCTGGTGCTGATCGACCCTTCGTTCGAGCAAAAGGACGAGTTCGAAAAGCTCGCCGACGGCTTTGCGGAGGCCTATGCGAAGTGGCCGACCGGCAGCTATCTGCTGTGGTATCCGGTCAAAAGCCGGCGCATCACCGACGGCCTGGCGCGGCATGTCGCCGCTGTGGCTGAGACCGGCAAGCCGGCCGGGAAATGTCTGCGGCTCGAATTCAGCGTCGCACCGCAGCAGGCCGGCGGTCCCCTCACCTCAACCGGGCTTCTGATCGTCAACCCGCCGTGGACGCTGGCGGGCGAGCTGAAGACCATTTTACCCGAACTGGAAAAACCGCTCGGCCAGGGCGGCGCCGGCCGGTTCAGGCTTGAGACGCCCAAACCTTGAAGGCTCCTTGAATGCAAGCCTTGAATGCAAACCTTTGGGGGTAAGCCTTCAAGGCAGTGCATCGGGCTGAAAAGCGCGATTGAGCCATAGTCAATTTGCGCGGAACCGTATTATGCTCGGCCGTTATGACTGGCTTTACGTTCCGCTTCCGCGAATGGTTGCGGCGGAGTGATCAAGGCCTAAAAAAATCCAGACTGATCGGTGCGTGACCCGATCGGTTCAGGTGGCCAAGCTTCCGGCAGCGAATGTCCGGTCGGCCGATACGCGAATTGCGCGTAGCGGCGGAGCAATACGGGGAGGAGTTTTCCCGATGGCCATGACTGGTACAGTCAAGTTCTTCAATGGAGAACGTGGCTACGGCTTCATCAAGCCCGATGACGGCGGTCGCGACGTGTTCGTTCACATCACTGCCGTCGAGCGGGCCGGATTGAAGGATTTGACTGAAGGACAGCGCATTACATTCGAGGTCGAACCGGACAAGAAGGGCAAAGGCCCCAAGGCGGTCAACCTGGTGATTTCATCGTAAGCTGACGCGTGAGCTGAAGCTTGGCGGTGAAAGCGGACTGAAGTTTTGCCTGCACCAAATCCCGCTGAGCGCGAGGCGCGCCTCAGAACGTGGAGGCGTGCATGATGTGGCCGGCACGCGCCGGTGCCGTACGTTCGCTCTCGGGGAAGAAGCGCGCCGCGATCCTGTCAGGGCCGACATCATCGACATGCCGAAAGCCGGTCGCGCTCATGCGGGCGCAAAGCGATGCGGTATCGAAATAGCTCTGAAGGCTTTCGCCAACCGCGGCCACCCGCTCGGCAAGCGCTTGATGCGCGGCGCGGCCGGCCGGTGCGACCGAGCTTGCGGGATTGACATAGTCAAACACCACTTCAGCACCGCCTTCGAGCTGCGCGATATAGCCGAGCGTCGAGAACACCGCCGTCTCGGTCAGATAAGGCACCACGCCGAGCCAGCTGAAGAAGCTGCGTTTGGCGGCGACAAAGCCTGCGGCGTCCAGCGCTTCGGCCAATGTCTGCCGTTCGAAATCTATCGCGACATAGGTCAGCGTGTCCGGCACGGCGATCGTCGCGGCGGCCAGCATGTCGCGCTTGCGTACTTGCGTGGCGGGAAAATCGACCTCGAAAATTCGCAGGCCACCCGCGAGCGGCGTCCGGTAGGCGAGCGTATCGAGCCCTGCGCCGAGCACCACGAGCTGCGTCGCTCCATTATTCACCGCTTCCGTCAGCGCTTCTTCCGAGATGCGCGAGCGCGCGGCGATGAACCAGCGCAAGCGTGGCCCGGACGTGTGGGCCCGGGCATGGTCGAGCGAGACCTGGATATCGTCGCCGAGAATGCGTAACGCCAGCGGATCCCAAAGGATCGATGCGTTATCCAGCACCTGATGCGCCGCGCGCAAACGGGCGGCGCCCAACGCGGTCAGACTTGGCTGCCCCGGCTGCATCGACGAATTTTAGGCGTGCCGCCGCGCACTGTCCACGAGACAAAAAAAATCCCGGCGGCTTGGCGCCGCCGGGAGGCTGCAACAGATGGTTTCTTTGCGTTTTCTTGATCTCAGAAGCGATAATTCACGCCGGCGCGGATCAGCCCGAAGCTGTAGCCGTTCGATGCTCCGGTGATGACAAAATTGGTGTTGGAGAGGTCGACATAGAGATATTCGACCTTGGCGCTCCAGTTCGGCGCAAAGCCCATTTCAGCGCCGACGCCCGCGGTCCAGCCCGCCGTGGTATGGGATTCCGACAGGCCGAACGTGGTGGCGCGCAGTTCGCCGAAGGCAAGACCGCCGGTGCCGTAGAACATCACGTTGTTGAACGCATAGCCGACCCGGCCGCGCAGCGTGCCGAACCAGGGGTTGGAGAACTTCCACGGCGCGAAGGTGTCGGCCGCGCCGGTCGCGTTGATATCGCCCTCGATACCGAACACCCACGGCCCGTTCTGAAAGTTGTAGCCGGCCTGCACGCCGCCTGCGAAGCCCGACGGCTTGGTCGGGTTGTTATCGACCGAGCCCCAGGCATAGCCGAGATTGCCGCCGAGATAGGGACCGGCCCAGCTATAGGCGTTGAGCGGCTGATTGACGGTATAGGGCGCGCGCGATCCGTAATTCATATCGGCCGCCTGCGCCGACATCGTCCAGGCTGCGGCGATCACCGCCAGCGCCCGCAAAACAAAGCTGCCCATCACTCAACTCCACCACGCAACAGCCGCACCCTTCCGGCCGAGGCCGGCTTGGTTACGGAATTCCACTTGTTTCCTGTAAGATTTATCGAGAGTTTTAAGTTAAAGGGTTGTTAAGCCCTCTTACCGCCCGATCATCAGTCTTAAGAATGTGTTACCCGGCGTGGCCTCGGTCGCCGCCGGCACGCTGGCGATGCCGGCCAGCAGCGCTTAATTTAGGCCCATGGATCACGATTCTACCGACCATCCGAAAGCCCCGGGCAAGCCGCGACGGGGTTCCCAGGCGGATTTGCTCCCAAAGGACCTTGCAAAGGACCCTGCGCAGGAGCTTGGCTCTGCCGATCTCGATCCGGCGACGTCTGCGGCCGAGGACGAGGAAGAGGCCCGCCTGCCGGAACCCGCGGAGGAAACCGCCGAGGACGCCACGGAGGCCTTGGCCGAAGGTCCGCTCGCGGTTGGCCATGCCGCGATCGAAAACGCCGTGCGCCTGGCGCCGACCTCGCCCGGTGTCTACCGCATGCTCAACACCGGCAACGACGTGCTTTACGTCGGCAAGGCGAAGAACGTCCGCAAGCGGCTTGCCTCCTACGCCCGCGTCAACGCGCCGCTGCCGGCGCGGATCCTGCGCATGATTGCGGCCACCGTTGCGGTCGAGATCATCTCGACCACGACGGAGACCGAGGCGCTGCTGCTCGAGGCCAATCTGATCAAGCAGCTGCGGCCGCGCTTCAACGTGCAACTGCGCGACGACAAGTCATTTCCCTATATCCTGATCACCGGCGACCACTGGGCGCCGCAGATCCTCAAACATCGCGGCGCGCAGTCGCGGCCCGGACGGTATTTCGGTCCGTTCGCCAACGCCGGCGCCGTCAACCGCACCATCACGGCGCTGCAGCGCGCGTTTTTGATCCGCTCCTGCACCGACGGTTTCTTCGAGAGCCGCACCCGGCCCTGCCTGCTCTATCAAATCCGCCGCTGCTCCGGCCCCTGCACCCGCGAGATCGATTTCCCCGGCTATACCGAGTTGGTGCGCGAGGCGGGCGACTTCCTGTCCGGCCGCAGCCATCTGGTCAAAAAAGAACTGGCCGGCGAGATGGAAAAGGCGTCCGCCGAACTCGAATTCGAGACTGCCGCACTCTACCGCGACCGCCTCGCCGCACTGTCGGCGATCCAGTCGCAACAGGGCATCAATCCACGCACCGTGGAAGAGGCCGACGTGTTCGCCATCCACCAGGAGGGCGGCTATTCCTGCGTCGAGGTGTTCTTCTTCCGCACCGGCCAGAACTGGGGCAACCGCGCCTATTTCCCGCGCGCCGAGAAATCCTTCACGCCGGAAGAAGTGCTGGCCTCGTTCCTGGCGCAATTCTACGACGACAAGCCGCCGCCGAAACTGATCCTGCTGTCGCACGAGATCGAGGAAAGCGCGCTGCTCGCGGACGCCCTCGCCGTCAAGGCCGGCTTCAAGGTCGAAGTCTCGACGCCGAAGCGCGGCGAGAAAAAGGAATTGATCGCGCATGCGCTGACCAACGCCCGCGAGGCGCTCGGCCGCAAGCTCAGCGATACCGCGACCCAAGGCCGCCTGCTGCAGGGCATGGTCACTACGCTCGGGCTGCCGCATGCGCCCAAGCGCATCGAGGTCTACGACAACAGCCACATCCAGGGCACCAACGCGGTCGGCGCGATGATCGTGGCGGGACCCGACGGATTCATCAAGAACCAGTACCGCAAGTTCAACATCAAGTCGGAAGGCCTGACGCCGGGCGACGATTACGCGATGATGCGCGAGGTGCTGGAGCGGCGCTTCAAGCGGCTGTTGAAACCGCCGGAAGACGATACCGCCAAAGCGAAAGCCGAGATCAAGGCCGACGACGATTCGTTTCCGCAATGGCCGGATCTGGTCATTATTGACGGCGGCCGCGGCCAGCTCAACGCGGCAAGGCAGATCTTCGAGACCCTCGGACTGACGCAAGTCACGCTCCTGGCCGTGGCCAAGGGGCCGGACCGCGACGCCGGCCGGGAAACGCTGTTCATGCCGGACCGCGAGGCGATCAAGCTCGAACCGCGCGACCCCGTGCTGTATTTCATCCAGCGGCTGCGCGACGAGGCGCATCGTTTCGTGATCGGATCGCACCGCAAACTGCGCAAAAAGGACATCCGCGAAGCGGGTTTGCAGGAGATTCCGGGCATCGGCCCGTCACGCAAACGTGCCTTGCTGCATCACTTTGGAACGCTGAAGGAAATCGAGCGGGCCTCGATCGCCGACCTTGGCAAGGTTCCAGGGGTCAGCGCCGAAAGCGCCCGCAAGATTTTCGAGTTTTTCCATGCGCAACCGGGTTAAAGGGAGCCGATTCACATGGGCGTTTCATTTGGCCGTCGCCTGCGACAGATCATCTGGGGCCTGCACGGTTGACCTTCACGCCTGAGCGGTATTGGTAAGACGGATGAACATCGCAACCACCAAGGGCCAGTCCAAGAGCCTGTCCCTCCCGAATATCCTGACCTATGCCCGCATCGCCGCCATCCCGGTGGTGGTCGGCTGCGTCTATGCCCAATCCATCATGGACGGCCCGCTCTGGCTGCGCTGGGTGGCGCTGGCGATCTTTATCGCCGCCGCCGTGACCGACGTTCTCGATGGCTATTATGCACGGATGTGGGACCAGCAATCGGCCTTCGGCCGCATGCTCGATCCGATCGCCGACAAATTGCTGGTGGCGTCCTGCCTGTTGATGCTGGCCGCCGACAACAGCATCCATGGTTGGACGCTGTGGGCGGCCATCGTGATCCTGTGCCGCGAAATCCTGGTCTCGGGCTTGCGGGAATACCTCGCGGCGCTCCGGGTCAGCGTCCCCGTCACCAAGCTCGCGAAATGGAAGACCACCGTCCAGCTGGTCGCGATCGGCTTTCTGATCGCCGGTGAAGCGGGCGAACAGATTTTCTCCCCGACCACCATGATCGGGATCGCCCTGCTGTGGACGTCGGCGATCGTCACGATCTATACCGGCTATGATTATTTCCGCGCCGGCATCCACCACCTCATCAAGGAGGATGAGGGATGAGGGTCAAATATTTCGCCTGGGTGCGCGAACGGATCGGCATTTCGGAGGAAATGGTCGAGCCGCCGGCCACCGTGCGCACGGTGGACGATTTGATCGGCTGGCTCTCCAAGCGCGGCGAGACCTATGCCTACGCGTTCGAGAAGCCGAGGGTGATCCGCGCCGCGATCGACCATACCCATGTCAAGCCGGATGCGATGATCGCTGGCGCCCGCGAGATCGCGTTCTTTCCGCCGATGACCGGCGGTTGATTAGCATAGCGTTTTCGAGCGAAGTGGGTACCGGTTCGCGTCAAGAAAACGCGTCAAAAGAAGAAAGCTTCATGACCGCCGCCGCGACCATCCGCATCCAGCAAGCCGATTTCGACATCGCGCAGGAGATTGCGGCGCTGACCAAGGGCCGCAGCGATGTCGGCGCGGTCGTGACCTTCAGCGGCATCTGTCGCGGCAGCGAGAACGGCGAACCGATCGCGGCGCTGACGCTCGAGCACTATCCCGGCATGGCGGAGGCCGAAATCAAGCGGCACACCGACGAAGCGATGTCGCGCTGGTCGCTGACCGGCCTCACCGTGGTTCATCGCGTCGGGCGCATCACGCCGGGCGAGAACATCGTGCTGGTGCTGGCGGCGTCGGCGCACCGCCAGGCGGCGTTTCAGGCGGCGGAGTTCCTGATGGATTATCTGAAGGCCAATGCGCCGTTCTGGAAGCGCGAAGAAAGCGCGAAAGGAACCAGCTGGATCGAGGCGCGCGGCCATGACGACGACGCCGCGGCGCGCTGGACCAAATCCTGATGGCCAAACAGAGCAAGGCGCCCGTCAAACGCGGTCTGCCGAAATACACCAAGCCGAAATTCCCAAAAGTCGGTGCCGGCGAATTGCTGACGCTCTTGGATTTCGTCCGCTTTGCGGTGAGCCGCTTTATCGAAGCCGACCTGGTATTCGCGCATGGCACCACCGATCCGGTCGCCGAGGCCGCGTTTCTGGTCTGCGAATCGCTGCGCCTTCATCCCGACCAGTTCGAGGCGTTTGCCACCGCGCGGGTCACGGCGGCCGAAGGCAAGGCGATCCTCAGCCTGATCGAGCGCCGCGTCACCACGCGGACGCCGACCGCCTATCTCGTCAACAAGATCTACATGCGCGGCCTGCCGTTCTTTGTCGACGCACGCACTATCGTGCCGCGCTCCTTCATCGGCGAGTTGCTGGATTCCCATTTCGGCGGCGACGACGACGTGACCGGCGGTTCGCTGATCTCGGACCCGGCGGCGGTGGAAAATGTGCTCGACCTCTGCACCGGCTCGGGCTGCCTCGCCATCCTGGCGAGCCGGAGTTTCCCCAACGCCGAAATCGACGCGGTGGATATTTCAAAAATCGCGCTTGAGGTCGCTGCGCACAATGTTGCCGACTACGGGCTGCAACATCGCCTTAACCTGCACCGCGGCGACCTGTTCAAGCCGCTGGGCGACAAGCGCTATGACCTCATCATTTCAAATCCGCCCTATGTCGATGCGCAAGGCATGGCCTCGCTGCCGCGCGAATGCCGCGTCGAACCGAAACTCGCGTTCGATGGCGGCGCTGATGGGCTCGACATCGTCAGGCGCATCCTCGACGAGGCCAAACAGCATCTGACGCCGGATGGCGGACTGTTGTGCGAGATCGGCCGTTGCCGGCCCGCGCTTGAAGCGGCCTATCCGCAATTACCGCTGATGTGGCTCGACACCGAGGATTCGGAAGCCGAAGTATTTTATATTACGGCCGACGATCTTTAGGCGCTGGCGTAAGTCACTTTCCGGAACATTCGAAAACAAGCCGCGTTCATTCATGGCGGAGACAATCATGCCTTCGCCGGTGGAGGAAAAGCTGACATGCCCGGGCCTTCGAGCGGCTTGTTGCGCGCTGGCATTGCACTGAAGCTCAACCAGATCAAGCGCGCGACGCAATCCTATCTGCGCGACCGGACCGACCAGGCCACCGGCACTGTCACCTCCTACGCCATCGCCGCCGGTCTCTTCGCGGCCGCCGGAGTTTTTCTGACCGCGGCGCTCCTCGTCGGCGCAGCAGCGCTGTTTCGCTGGGTTGAAATCAACTATGGACAGTTTTGGGCGTTCGGCGCCGTCGGCGGCCTGCTCGCGATCATCGCCTGCATCTGCGCCGCCGTGGCGGCCATCAAACTCAAGCGCCCTCCGCCGCAGTTCCCGTCGCTCACCAGCCGCTTGCGGGTGGCGATCAAGGCCAGCCCCGTCAAGCCCGACCAGATAGAGGCCGTCAGGGATACGGCCGCGGCGATCCTGCAAGCCCCCGCGGCGCCGGTGGAACATCGGCGGCGGCGAAACCGGCCGGGGCACAGCAATAGAAACGCGAATATCGGCTTGATCCTGATGGCAAGCTTGCTGGGCTACGCGGCGGTGCGGCGGCGGCAGCAGCAGGCACGACACGCGCGAATCTGATGTCCCGCGCCCGCTCCGACCATACGGATAATCTGATCCTGATTGCGGCCACCACTCTCGTGATCCTGACCGCGCAGCGCTATTTCCAGACGTCCGCGCCTGAACACGCCAATCCAGTGACCGATCCAGCGGCCACCAAAGGCAGCGACTTTACCCGCGAGCTTTCCCAACGCGGCCGTGGGCGGCGCGCGCGCAGCCCGTTCAGCATTCCCTGGGCGGGCTGGAAAGACATTCTGTGGCGCACCTATGAGCAGGCCAATGACGACCGCCTGCTCGCCACGGCCGCAGGCGTGGTCTTCTTCGGCTTGCTCGCTGTGTTTCCCGCCGTGACGGCGCTGGTGTCTTCCTATGGCCTGTTCGCCGATCCCTCGACCATCGGCGCCAACCTGCAGACGCTGGCGCTGATGCTGCCGGAAGGCTCGTTCCAGATCGTGCAGGACCAGATTTCGCGTGTGCTCGACAAGGGCAGCACTGCGCTCGGCGGAGCCTTCCTGTTCGGCCTTGCCCTTGCAATCTGGAGCGCCAACGCAGGGGTCAAGGCCGTGATCGACGCCCTCAACGCGGTCGATGGAGAACGGGAGAAGCGCAGCTTCATCAGATTGAACCTGCTTTCGCTGGCTTTCACCGTCGGCGGGATCGCGGCGCTGTTGTTGATGGTCGGCGCCGTGGTGGCGTTTCCTTTGGCGCTCAATCAACTGGGCCTGCCTCCGGACAGCCTGTTCATCGTGAGCCTCGCGCGTTGGCCGTTATTGTTTGCGTTCCTGCTGGCGGCGCTCGGCGTTCTCTACCGGTTCGGACCGAGCCGGCGCCCGGCGCAGTGGAAATGGCTCAGTGTCGGCACGCTGCTCGCCGCCCTGCTGTGGATCGCCGGTTCCGCGGCGTTGTCCTGGTATCTGTCGAACTTCGGCGATTACAATGCGACCTACGGTTCGCTCGGCGCCGCCATCGGCCTGATGATGTGGATGTGGATGTCGGCCATTGTCGTGCTGTTCGGGGCCGAGCTGAACTCCGAGATCGAGCACCAGACCGCGATCGATACCACCGTCGGCCACCCAAAGCCGATGGGCAGCCGCGGCGCCACCATGGCCGATACGCTGGGACCGGCGGTTCCAGCCTCCTGAAAAAGAACACTAGACCAGCGAATCAACATTGATGCTAAGGTCATTGCGCTTGGGGGAGCGCAAGCCGGACGATGCCTGACGACACCAGCGTTTTCCCGGGCGGGGGGTAGTTCGGACCTGAAGGCGTAGCGCGCGACATGATTCGCATTTCGACGATTTTTATCGCCATCTGCATGGTGCTGGTCGCAGCCTCGCTTGGCCTGGTCCTGCATGCGGTCGCCGGCATCAGCGGAACCGAATCCGCGATCGTGGCGCTGACGGCACTGACCTTCCTGATCCTCTACAACGCGGTTTCGATGCGGCTGCGCGATCGCTCCGATGTCGGCAGCCAGATCGCGGACCTGTCCCGCGGCACCGCCGACCTTGCCCGCCAGGTCGCCGAATTCGGCCGCCGGCTCGCGGCCGTCGAGGGCCGCGTGGTGTCGGCGAATTCCGCCAGCGGCGACCGCATCCAGGCCGTGGTCGGCGAGATCAACGAACTCGGCGTGCTGGTCAAGCAGCTCGCGGGATCCGTTGCCAGCCATGAGGATTTGATTGCCTCGGGCGCGGCGGCAGCGCCACCGGAACCGGCACCGGCCGCAATCGTGGCTGCGCCTGTCGCCGAGCCGCGAACCTCACCGCCATCATACACCGACGTCGCCAGGCCGGCACCGGTCGCCGCGCCAGCGCCTGCCGAAGCTGCCGCGCGCAGCCAGCCGCAGCTTCTCGCCGCGGTGAAGAACGCCATCGAGGAGAACCGGCTCGACATCTATCTGCAGCCGATGGTGACGCTGCCGCAGCGCAAGGTGCGCTTCTACGAGGCGGTGACGCGGCTGCGCGACGACAACGACCAGATTCTTGCCGCCGACGATTTCATCGCCACCGCCGAAGCCGGCGGCCTGATGGGGCGCATCGACCACATGGTGATGTTGCGCTGTGTGCAGGTGCTGCGCCGCCTGATGGTGCGCAACAAGGATGTCGGCGTGTTCTGCAACGTCTCCGCCGCGACGCTGGCCAATCCCACCACCTTCGCGCAATGCCTCGACTTCCTCGAAGCCAATCGCGCGCTGGCGCCGTCCTTCGTGCTCGAGTTCAAGCAGGCCACGTTCCGCAACCTCGGTCCGACCGAGACCGAGCATCTGGCGGCGCTGTCGCAGCGCGGCTACCGTTTCTCGATCGACCATGTCAGCGACCTCCGGGTCGAGCCGCGGGAACTCGCCGACCGCGGCGTCCGCTTCATCAAGGTTCCAGCGGCGCTGCTGCTCGATCCCAGGCAGAGCTCGACGTCGGACATTCACCCCTCTGACTTGTCGGATCTGCTCGGCCGCTTCGGCATCGACCTGATTGCCGAAAAGATCGAGGGCGAGCGCGCGGTGGTCGATCTGCTGGATTTCGACGTGCGGTTCGGCCAGGGCTTCCTGTTCGCGCCGCCCCGGCCGTTGCGGCCCGAGGGGGCATCTGCTACCGGCGGGACGACTTCGAACAGCACCAATGGTTCCAATGGCCCAAGCCCGCCTGCAAGCATCCCTGCTCCCGTCGCCAGCCCGGCGATCGAACCTTCGACACGGGCGACCGGCAATGCCGCGCTGGCGCGCCGCGCCGCCGGACCGGGCTAACCGGCGCCCGATGTCATGACCACACTCCGGTTCGTCGAAAACCTGAGCGACCTCGTCGATGGCGTCGAAGTCATCCTCTCCGATATCTGGGGCGTGGTGCATAACGGGCTCGAGGCATTTCCGGTGGCCTGCGCGGCGCTGCACACGTTTCGCCAGCGCGGCGGCACCGTCATCCTCATTACCAACGCGCCGCGGCCCGCCGATTCGGTGCAGCGGCAGTTGCGCAAGCTCGGCGTCGCCGATGAGACCTATGACGCGATCGTTTCTTCCGGTGATCTGACCCGGCACTTTGTCGCCGACCATCCGGGGCAGAAAGTTTTCTGGCTCGGTCCGGAGCGCGACAATTCGATCTACCGCGGCCTTGATCCGGTGATGGCTCCGCTCGAACAGGCTGATTACATCGTCTGCACCGGACCGTTCGACGACGAGACCGAATCGGCCGAAGACTATCGCGCGATGATGCTGCAGGCGCGCGAACGCAAGCTGCCGCTGATCTGCGCCAACCCTGATATCGTCGTCGAACGCGGCGACCGCCTGGTCTATTGCGCGGGCGCGATCGCCGAGCTCTATCGCGAACTCGGCGGCGAGGTGATCTTCTACGGCAAGCCGCACCGGCCGATCTATGAACGCGCGATGGCGCTCGCCGCCGAGCACCGCGGCCATGCCGCCCCGCTCGACCGGGTGCTGGCGATCGGCGATTCCGTCCGCACCGACCTCACTGGGGCATTGGGTTTCGGCATCGACTGCCTGTTCGTGACCCGCGGTATCCATTCCGAGGAATTCGAAGGCATCGACCAGCTCGACCCGGCCTCGGTCAGGGAATTGTTCGGCCATCCGCCAAAGGCGCTGATGCGCGAGCTGAAGTGGTAATGCTCACCGGCAAGACAGCCACTGCGACACACTCCGTCATGGCCGGGCCTGTCCCGGCCATCCACGTCTTGACGGACGTGCGGTGCCAAAGACGTGGATGCCCGGCACAAGGCCGGGCATGACGAACTCTGATGTTTGTCGCTTGATAGGCTAAACCGCGCCTTACGCAGTCGCCATATCCGGGAAGACCGCCTCGATCTTGGTCTTCAGCGTCGCCGCGTTGAACGGCTTGACGATGTAATTGTTCACACCGGCCTTCTTGGCCGCGATCACGTTCTCGGTCTTGGATTCCGCCGTGATCATGATGAAGGGCGTGGTGGCCAGGTTGGGATCGGCGCGGACTTCCTTGAGCAGGTCGTAGCCGGTCATCGGCTCCATGTTCCAGTCGGAAATCACGAGCCCGTATTTCTTGCCGCGCATCTTGTTCAGCGCTTCCGAACCGTCGCTGGCATCGTCGATATTCTCAAAGCCGAGCTGCTTCAAAAGATTTCGGATGATCCGGATCATGGTGTTGTAGTCATCGACCACCAGAACCGACATCGACAAATCAACCGCCATCTCTTCCCCCACTAACGCTTATGCCACTAAATATCGGCAGGCCTGCGCGACCCGCAGTCCTCGCCCCACCCCTAGCATCAAGGCGTTAAACAGCGCGTTAATCGGGCGCGGGTGGATTGCCTCGGTTTTGAACCAAAGCCGTCCGGCTTGACTTCGCCCGCGCCCCCACGTCACGGTCCGGCCGCGCGCATCGCGGCCCAATGCCTTTTTAATCCGCAAGAATCCTGCAAGAATCCGTCACATGACAACTGGTTTTACCGTTATTCGAGACACCACCCCCGCCGCCGACATCCCCAAGGGGGCGGTGGTCGCCATGGGCAATTTCGACGGCGTCCATCTCGGTCACCGGGCCGTGATTGCCGCTGCGCTGAACATGGGGCGCGCCCACGGAAAACCCGCTTTTGCGGTGACCTTCGAGCCGCATCCGCGCAGCTTTTTCAGCCCGAACAGCCCCCAATTCCGCCTCACGGACGAGACCAACAAGCTACGGCTCTTGGCCGCCACCGGACTCGCCGGCGCCGTGGTGATGACCTTCGACAAGGGCCGCGCCGGAACATCGGCGCAAGATTTCATTCACCATGACCTGATCGGCCGGCTCGGCATCAGCGGCATCGCGGTCGGCTACGACTTCCATTTCGGCAAGGGCCGCGTCGGCTCCCCGAGCCTCCTGGTCAGCGAGGCGCCGCGGCTCGGGATCGAGGTCGACGTTCAGGCCCATGTCGACATCGCCGAGCGGCCGGTGTCGTCCAGCGCCATCCGCATGGCGCTGGCGGAGGGCCAGATCGACGACGCCACCGCGATGCTGGGCGGACCGTGGTTTGCGACCGGCGAGGTGATCCATGGCGAGAAGCGCGGCCGCGATCTCGGCTATCCCACCGCCAACATCCGCCTCGACAAGAATTGCGCGCTCAAGCACGGCATCTATGCGGTGCGGGTCGGGCGCGGACAAGGAAAAGATCAGGTGCGGCTCAACGGCGTGGCGAGCTATGGCCGCCGCCCGACCTTCGACAATGGCGCGCCGCTGCTGGAAGTGTTCCTGTTCGACTTCAAGGGCGATCTCTATGGCTCCGTGCTCGACGTCGCCTTCATCGCCTTCATCCGCGATGAACTTAAATTCGACGGCATCGAGGCGTTGATCCGCCAGATGGACGACGACAGCGCCCACGCCCGCGCGGCCCTCGCAGCCGCACCCGACGCGTTTCCGACGCTTGGAGTAATCGATTGAGCAGAAGCGAAAAGCAAAAGATGCTTGCGGGCGAATTGTATCGCCCCGACGCCGAACTCGGCGCCGAACAGGCGGTCAACAAGGCCTGGCTGGTGCGCTACAACGCGGCACTGGCGCAGCCGGTGTCGGAACGGCACGCGCTGCTCTGCGAACGCCTCGGCCATGTCGGCAAGGGTGCCGTGATCCGGCCGCCGTTCTTCTGCGATTTCGGCTACAATATCCGCATCGGCGACGGCGTGTTCATGAACTTCAACTGCGTCATCCTCGATGTCGTCGAGGTCTCAATCGGCGACCGCACCCAGATCGGGCCCGCCGTGCAGATTTACGCGGCCGACCATCCCCGCGACGCCAAGACACGGCGCGAAGGCCTCGAATTCGGGCGCCCGGTCCGGATCGGCAGCGACGTCTGGATCGGCGGCGGTGCCATTATCCTGCCCGGCGTCAGTATCGGCGACGGTGCGGTGATCGGCGCCGGCAGCGTGGTCACGCGCGACGTCGGCGCTGAAGTGACCGTCACCGGAAACCCGGCAAGGCCGAAACGGTCGTCCTGAGATGCGGGCCCTGCGGGCCTTTGCGATTTCCGCTTCCGGCTGCTATGGAAAGCCCATGTTTGCGCGGCGCACCATCCCCATTAGCGGCCCGGCTTCCGCCTGAGCTTTGGCTCGGCGCAAGACCGGGATTTCCCCGTTTACCCCGCGAATGACCAGCGTATCTCGCGCCCTTTGAGCCAAACCAGAGCATTCATGTCCGAAAAACCGCAAAAGTCCGAAAAGTCCGAAGGACCAGACTATTCCAAAACCCTGTTCCTGCCGCTGACGGAATTCCCGATGCGCGCCGGCCTGCCCAAGCTCGAGCCGGAAATCCTCAGCCACTGGAACAAGATCGGCCTCTACGAGAAGCTGCGCGAGGCGGCCGATGGGCGGCCGAAATTCGTGCTGCATGACGGCCCGCCCTACGCCAACGGCAACATCCATATCGGCCACGCGCTGAACAAGATCCTCAAGGACGTCGTGACCAAGAGCCAGCAGATGCTCGGCTTCGACTCCAACTATGTGCCGGGCTGGGACTGCCACGGCCTGCCGATCGAATGGAAGATCGAGGAAGAGAACTACCGCTCCAAGGGCAAGCCGAAGCCCGACTTCCGCGACTCCACGGCGATGGTGGCGTTCCGCAAGGAATGCCGCGCCTATGCGACGCACTGGCTCAACGTGCAGCGCGAGGAGTTCAAGCGGCTCGGCATCATCGGCGACTGGGATCATCCCTACGCCACCATGAGCTATCCCGCCGAAGCCCAGATCGCGCGCGAACTGATGAAGTTCGCCGCCAACGGCACGCTCTATCGCGGCTCCAAGCCCGTGATGTGGAGCGTGGTGGAGAAGACCGCGCTCGCCGAGGCCGAGGTCGAATATGAGGACTACACCTCGGACACGGTGTGGGTGAAGTTTCCGGTGACCTCGCCGGCGCATGGCGCGCTGGCCAACGCGTCCGTCGTGATCTGGACCACGACGCCATGGACGCTGCCCGGCAACCGCGCCATCAGCTTCTCGCCGAAGATCGCCTACGGTCTGTTTGAGGTCACCGATGCGCCCGCGGACAATTGGGCCAGGAACGGCGACCTCCTGATCCTCGCCGACGCGCTCGCCGAGAGCGTGTTCAAGCAGGCGCGCGTGACGGCTTACAAGAAGGTGCGCGAGCTGCCGGCCGACACGCTCGACGCGGTGGAATGCGCCCATCCGCTGAAAGGTTTTAGCGGCGGATACGAATTCACCGTGCCGCTGCTGCCCGGCGACCACGTCACCGACGACACCGGCACCGGCTTCGTGCATACCGCGCCCGGCCACGGCCGCGAAGACTTCGACGCCTGGATGGCGAACGCGCGCGAACTCGACAGCCGCGGCATCAACACCGCGATCCCCTATACCGTCGACGAGAACGGCGCCTTCACCGACCACGCCCCGGGCTTTACCGGCAAGCGCGTGATCAACGACAAGGGCGAAAAGGGCGACGCCAACGAGGCCGTGATCAAGGTTCTGGTCGAACACGGCAAGCTTCTGGCACGCGGCCGCCTCAAACATCAGTATCCGCATTCCTGGCGCTCGAAGAAGCCGGTGATCTTCCGCAACACGCCGCAATGGTTCATCGCGATGGACAAGGACATCGCTGATAACGGCAAGGCCAAGCCCGGCGATACGCTGCGCGCCCGCGCGCTGCATGCGATCTCGGTGACGCAATGGGTGCCGCCCGCCGGGCAAAACCGCATCAACGGCATGATCGCCGGCCGCCCCGACTGGGTGATCTCGCGCCAGCGCGCCTGGGGCGTGCCGATCGCGGTGTTCGTGCGCGAGAAGGGCGACGGCTCCGCTGAAATCCTGCAGGACGAAATCGTCAACCAGCGCATCGCCGAGGCTTTCATGGAGGAAGGCGCCGACGCCTGGTACATGGACGGCGCCCGCGAACGCTTTCTCGGATCCCGCGCGAACGAAGACTGGAAGAAGGTCGACGACATCTGCGACGTCTGGTTCGATTCCGGCTCGACGCACGCTTTCGTGCTGGAAGACCGCCAGAATTTCCCCACGCTCGGCAACATCGTCCGCAAGGTCGATGGCGGCGAGGATACCGTGATGTATCTGGAAGGCAGCGACCAGCATCGCGGCTGGTTTCATTCCTCGCTGCTGGAAAGCTGCGGCACCCGCGGCCGCGCGCCTTACGACGTGGTGCTGACGCACGGCTTCACGCTGGACGAGAACGGCCGCAAGATGTCGAAATCGCTCGGCAACACCGTCGAGCCGCAGAAGGTGATGAAGGATTCCGGCGCCGATATCCTGCGGCTCTGGGTCTGTTCGACCGACTATGCCGACGACCAGCGCATCGGGCCGGAAATCCTGAAAAATACCATCGAGACCTACAAGAAGCTGCGCAACTCGATCCGCTGGATGCTCGGCACGCTGCACCACTTCAACCCCGATGACGCGGTCGCGCATGAGGAGATGCCGGAACTCGAGCGGCTGATGCTGCATCAACTGGCGGGACAAGCCGCGATCGTGCGGCAGGCCTATGCCGAGTTCGATTACAAGACGGTTGTCGCCAGCCTGTCGGCGTTCATGAACACCGAATTGTCGGCGTTCTATTTCGACATCCGGAAAGACGCGCTGTATTGCGATGCGCCGTCCTCGCCGGTGCGCAAGGCGGCGCTGACCGCGATCGACATCATCTGCGACGCGATCCTGAAATGGCTGGCGCCGGTGTTGAGCTTCACGACCGACGAAGCCTGGCGGATGTACCGGCCGGGCGCCGCGCCGTCGGTGCACCTGACACTGTTCCCGACGGATCTGGGTTCATTCCGTGACGATGCTCTGGCCGCGAAATGGGAAACCATCCGCGACGTCAGACGCGTCGTCACCGGCGCACTCGAACTCGAACGCGCCGCCAAGAACATCGGCTCGTCGCTGGAAGCTTCGCCCCTGGTCTACGTGTCGGACAAGGCGATCTTCAATACGCTGTTCGACGTCGATCTGGCCGAAGTGTGTATCACCTCGAACGCGATGGTGACCAACGACGACGCGCCGGGCGCGGCCTTCACCCTCGCCGACGTTCCCGGCGTCGCGGTCGTGGTCGAAAAGGCCGTCGGCACCAAATGCGCGCGGTCGTGGAAGATCCTGCCGACCGTGGGCGAGGACGCCGAATATCCCGACGTGTCGCCGCGCGACGCGCAGGCGCTGCGGGAGTGGAAAGCGCTGGGAGTTACCTTCTGACTGCGTCGTCCCTGCGAACGCAGGGACCCATAACCCCGGGCGTCCGAGATAGATAAAGGAAGATGACCCAGAGTCTTTCCAACATGATCCGACACGGCGACGCGATGAGCGCTATCGCGCTCACGCTAGGGGTCCCGGCCTTCGCCGGGACGACGGCAGAGTTTGTGTCGGGCACGTCACCATGAGCCCTCACCTCCGCCCCGGGATCATCGCCGCCGTCGCAGCCCTGGTGCTCGACCAGGCCTCGAAACTCTGGCTGCTGTTCGTGTTCGATATCGGCCGGCGGGGTGCGGTGAAGGTGACGCCATTTTTCGATCTGGTGCTGGCCTGGAATGTCGGGATCAGCTTCGGCTGGTTCCAGAACGACGGCTTCCTGGCCCAGGCCATCCTGACCGCGATCAAGGCGGTGGCCGTGGTCGTTCTGGCGGTCTGGATGGCGCACTCGCGCAATTGGCTGGCCACCGTGGCGCTCGGCCTGATCATCGGCGGGGCTGTTGGTAACGCCATTGACCGGATCGCCTATGGCGCGGTGGTCGATTTTGCCCTTTTCCACGTCCAGATCGGGGGAAATACCTTCAATTGGTACGTGTTTAACCTTGCGGATGTGGCCATTGTTGCCGGGGTAGCAGCCCTATTGTATGATTCCTTCCTGGGGGTACCCGCCGCAAAAGCGCCCTGATCCCGGTCGATACGAGCCGTACGTTGGCGGCTCCTTGGCGGTAATATTGCCTTGCAAACTCGGGATTGTGTCTCAAGGCCAGCCCGGCAAGTTTTGCGGAAATTTGAATGGGAACGAGCGCAATGCGCGAGACCGAAGCCAGCTTCTGGATGGTGCAGACAACCTCGCTGACGCGGGCGATGCGGTTCGCCGCCATTGCCCTGGGCGTCGGCCTCGTGATGGCCGCCGGTCCCGTGCGCGCGGCCGATGACGATGACGAAGACGACAGGACCTTCGAGGAAAAGATCATCGGCAACATCATGAGCGGCCTCGGCGGCACGAACATGGAAAACAGGGGCATCGAATACCGCGAGCGTTCCCCGCTGGTGGTGCCCCCGAAACTCGATCTGCCGCAGCCGGCCGGCTCCTCGGCCGCAACGAACGCGCCGAACTGGCCAAAGGATCCGGACGAGGCGCGCCGCAAGGCTGCAATCGCGGCCCGCAAGAAAGACAACAAGGATCCTGCCCTGTCGGCCCGTGCCCTGACGCCATCCGAACTCAATGTCGGCAGGACCAGCGCGCCCGTCCGCACCAACAACGATCCGGTTCAGCCGGGCACCAACCAAAACAACCCACTGCTGAGCCCATCGCAGCTCGGCTATGAAGGCGGCTTGTTTGGCATGTTCAAAGGCAACAAGTCCGAGACGGCGGAGTTCAAGGGCGAACCGCCGCGGCAGTCGCTGGTCGAGCCTCCGTCCGGATACCAGACGCCCTCGCCGAACTTTGCCTACGGAACCGGGCCCAAGGAATCGCTGAACAAGACGTACGACGTCATGACGGGCAAGGAACGCTGACGCCAATTTCGGCTCCGCCCCCTCACCTGTGAGGACCGCTGTTGGTACGGCCAGGCGTTTGCTCTCTGCATCGTGACATCAGGCGTGATACGCGCGGTATACGATGCCGCGGCTTTGTCCCGAACGCTTAGGTTCGGGCTTCCAGATAGGTCATGATGTCCCCACATCGCTTTGCCGTTTCGCTCGCTGCCGTTTTGATTTCGACAATCGCTTTTTCCCCCGGCGGCGCGCCGGCCCAGACCACGGTGACGTCGGAGCGTCCCGCCAGCTTCACGCTTGGCAACGGCCTGCAGGTGGTGGTGATCCCCGATCACCGCACCCCCGTAGTGACGCAGATGATCTGGTACAAGGTCGGCTCCGCCGACGAGACGCCGGGCAAATCGGGACTGGCGCATTTCCTCGAGCATTTGATGTTCAAGGGCACCGCCAAGCATCCCGCCGGTGAATTCTCTGAAACCGTGCGCCGGATCGGCGGCAACGAAAACGCCTTCACCTCGGTCGACTATACCGGCTATTTCCAGCGCGTGCCGCGCGACCAGCTCGGCCGGATGATGGAATTCGAGGCCGACCGCATGACCGGCCTCATTCTGAAGGACGAAAATGTTCTGCCCGAGCGCGACGTCGTGCTCGAGGAATACAACATGCGGGTCGCCAACAACCCGGACGCGCGGCTGAACGAACAGATGATGGCCGCGCTGTATCTCAACCATCCCTATGGCCGCCCCGTGATCGGCTGGCGACAGGAGATCGAGAAGCTCGACCGCGAGGACGCGTTGGCGTTCTACAAGCGCTTCTACGCGCCGAACAACGCCACCCTGGTGATTGCCGGCGATGTCGACGCCAAGGAGGTCCGCCCGATGGTGGAGCACGCCTATGGCGCGGTGCCTGCACAGCCGGCGATTCCCGCGCAGCGCATTCGTCCGCAGGAGCCGGCACCCGCCGCACCGCGCACCGTGACGCTGTCCGATCCGCGCGTCGAACAGCCCGGCCTGCGGCGCTATTACCTCGTTCCCTCCTCGACGACCGCGGCCGCCGGCGAAAGCCCGGCGCTCGACGTGCTTGCGCAACTGATGGGCGGCGGCTCCAACTCCTATCTCTACCGCGCGCTGGTGATCGACCGCCCGCTCGCGATCAACGCCGGTGCCGGCTATCAGGGCACCTCGCTCGATCCGTCGCAATTCTCGATCTCGGTCTCGCCGAAACCCGGCGTGGAGTTCTCGGCAGTCGAGCAGGCGATCGACGACGTGATAACGGACGTCATCCAAAATCCCGCCCGCGCCGAGGATATCGAACGGGTCAAGACCCAGCTGATCGCGGAGGCGATCTACGCGCAGGACAATCAGGCGACGCTGGCGCGCTGGTATGGCGGCGCGCTCACCACGGGCCTGAGCATCGAGGACATCCGCAGCTGGCCTGATCGCATCCGCGCCGTCACCGCCGAACAGGTCCGTGACGCCGCCCATAAATGGCTCGACAAGAAGCGTTCGGTGACGGGTTACCTGATCAAAGACCCCACGCCGAAACGCGAGGAGAAGCGCTCGTGATCCATTTTTCGATTGGCGCTCGGCGCTTCACATCAACCATTGCCGCCCTCGCGACACTGCTGTTGCTGACCCCGGCACCATCGCACGCCGCCGCGAAAATCCAACGCCTGGTGTCACCCGGCGGCATTGAAGCCTGGTTCGTGCAGGACGCCACCGTGCCCCTGATCGCGATGGAATATGCCTTCCGCGGCGGCTCGAGCCAGGACCCGGCCGACAAGCCCGGCACCGGCAACCTGGTCGCCGGTCTGCTCGACGAAGGTGCTGCCGATCTCGACTCCAAGACCTTTCACGAGCGGCTTGACCGGCGCGCCATCGAGCTCAGCTTCTCATCGACGCGGGATTATTTCCGCGGCTCGCTGCGCATGCTCAAGGATAACAAGGACGAAGCCTTCAACCTGCTGCAGCTGGCATTGACCTCGGCGCGTTTCGACGCCGCCGACGTCGAGCGCATCCGCGCGCAGGTGATCTCCAGTCTGCGGCGCGAGACCACCAACCCCTCCTCGCTGGCGAGCCGCAAGTTCCTGGAAGTCGCGTTCGGCGATCATCCCTATGGCCGTCCGTCCAATGGCACGCTGGACAGCGTGCCCAATATCGACGTGTCGGACATGAAGGCCTATGCCGGCCGCATCATCGCCAAGGACACATTGCGGATATCCGTTGTCGGCGATGTCGACGCCGACACGCTCGGCAAGCTCCTGGACCAGACGTTCGGCGGCTTGCCGGCCAAAGCCAGCCTGACGCGGGTCGCCGAAATCCAGGCCGCCCAGCCGCCGCAGCGCGCCTTCGTTCCGCTCGACGTGCCGCAGACCGTGGTCATGTTCGGCGGCCCCGGCATCCGCCGCCATGACCCGGATTTCATGGCCGGCTATGTCGTGAACCACATCCTCGGTGGCGGATCATCGTCGCGGCTTTACAAGGAAGTCCGCGAAAAACGCGGGCTGGCTTATTCGATTTCTGAATCCCTGCTCTGGATGGACCGCTCCGCCTTGTTCGTAGGCAATACCGGCACCCGCGCCGACCGCGCCGGTGAAACCGTCGACGCCATTGAAAAGGAGATCCGCCGTATCGCCGAGGACGGCCCGACCCAGAAGGAACTGGACGAGGCCAAGTCCTATCTGAAGGGCTCGCAGATGCTGGCGCTCGACACCTCCTCGAAGCTCGCCGCGGCGCTGCTGCAATACCAGCTCGACAAGCTTCCGATCGATTACATCGAACGGCGCAACGCCCTCGTCGACGCCGTGACGCTCGACGACGCCAAAAAGGCCGCACAGCTGCTGTGGGGCAAGGGCCTGCTCACCGTGATCGTCGGCCGCGCCCCGCAAGCCGCCGCCCAGCCGGCCGTTGCTGCGCCGCCGCCGAAAGCGAACTAGACCCTGCCTCGCACAGAGATTCCTGTCCCGGACGCGGTTGGGTCGAAACAGCCGGTAGGCGTCTGTTTGGAGGTAGGTGGACAGGCTCCGCAGGTATAGGGTCGCTGCGGCATCGGTGCCTATGCGGCGACCGATTCCAGGGAGCGAACATCATGACAATTCGTTTGATCGGACTGCTGCTATGCGGCAGCTTGCTCATGCTCGTCACAACCACGGCCGGCTTCGCGGTGGAAAAGAAGGGGCCGACGACATCGCAAGAGCCGGTCGCGCGGGCAACCACTGTCAAGAGCAGCAAGTCGAACACCAGCGACCGCATGGGCGGGGGCGGAGGCGCGAAGGGTGGCGGCACCCAATCCATCACCGGCCAACCGGGCGGGACCAAAAGATAAGGCACTTCCGCCGTTGGCGATGAAAAATTGACGCTGCCCCGGTTAGCCGAGGCGGCACCCAAGGCAGCGAACGCATCTTCCTTCAGCACCGCGCGCAAAACCGCTATCTTGTGCCCACCGATTCCTTCTTCCTTCCCGGTGACGCCATGCTGCGGATTTCCCGCGACCTCACGATCGACGAAAACGACATCGAGATCGACTTCGTCCGCGCTTCGGGTCCGGGCGGGCAGAACGTCAACAAGCTCTCGACCGCCGCGCAATTGCGTTTCGACACGCGCAAGATCACGCTGCCGGAAGACGCCGCTCTGCGGCTCAACCGGCTCGCCGGCCAGCGCATGACCAAGGAAGGCGTGATCGTGATCCACGCCCAGCGCTTCCGTACCCAGGAGCGCAACCGCGCCGACGCCATCGACCGCCTGCTCGAACTGTTGCGCGAAGCCATGGTGAGGCCGGTGCCGCGGCGCGCGACCAAGCCGACTTTCGGCTCCAAACAACGGCGGCTGGAAGGCAAGAAGAGCCGCAGCGACGTCAAGTCGAAGCGCGGCGCGGTGCGCTTCGACGACTGACGGAGTTGGCGGCGAGCATTGGTCTGCTGCGCCAGAGCTTCGGCTCTGATTGAGTCAGAAAAAACTCCGGCCGACGCGCGACCGGAGTTTCCGAGTTGTAACTGGAACCTGCTGAAGCGCGCGCGGTACTAGTAGCGCTTGCCGCCGGTCGCGGTATCGCCGGCTGCACCGCCAGTGCCCTTGGCCGCGCCACTGCCGGCGCCGACCGTGCCCTTCGCACCGGTCTTCGCGGCCTTCTGTCCGGCCGCGCTCGGCTGTGCATTGAGTTCCTCGTCGTCGGTGGCCGACGTCCCGCCCTGCATCTGGCTCTTGCCCTGCACGCCGCCGCGGATCTTGCTATCGGACGAGGCACCCTGCGCCAGCACGGGACCGGCCACCATGGCCGAGATGGCAAGCGCGATCGCCGAGGTTTTCACTAACTTCATTCAGTTCTCCTGGGTTTGATTCGCGATGAGCGGTTCGGTTGTTCCATGCGCCATCCGTCCGGACCTGCCCATCGCACAGAGCAATTTGTCGCGAACGGCGCACACGCCAGACAATCCGCGCCGTGTGGTCTTCGTTTAGGGATTTCGGGGCAATTTCGCGAAAACTTGGCCACGGATCGACCCAATATGCGGCATGTGGAACTGTTGTTGTGTCAGTCGCGAATCAAATATTCCCGGATCATGATCCGCGCGCGGTGAATGCGGGCCTTGACGCTTTCGCGGGTCAGGCCGAGCACGCCGGCGATCTCGTCAATCGACAATTCCTCGATGTCGCGCAGCAGGATCACTTCGCGATAATGCTCGGGCAGCGACTGGATGGCGCGCGAAAGATCGATGCGAAGGTCTTCAGGACGCCAATGCGCCAGACGCGCTTCGGTGTCTTCCGCCGGCGCGTCGGTCATTCCGATCGACCGGCGCAAGAGCCGCAGACAGGCGCGCCGCGCGACCGCGAACAGCCACGCCGAGAACGACGTCACCGCCCGCAGCGTTCCGACGCGCCGGTAGAGCAGCAGCAGCGTTTCCTGAACCGCATCATCAATGTCGGCCGCGCGGCAATTGCGCGCCGCATAGCGACGGATATCGGGCTGCGCCGCTGATATCAGCGACACCAGCGCATCGGCGTCCCCGCCCCGCGCCGCCTCGATCAGCCCGGGATCGCAGCGGCTTGCTCGGACAAGCGCATTCATGGCGAGGGCAGCCGGCGGCCGACCATGGCGCACATCGGGCAGAATCCGAAGAATCCGGTCGCGATCGCGACCGCTCCGGCAGCGGCGATCGCATAGCCAGCCATCGTGCCCGGCATCGCCATCAGCCCATAGGCGATCATCATGATGCCCCCGATACCCCGCATCGCCCGCTCCCAGCCCGGCAGATTCTTGCGATAGAACATTCTAGCTCCTTTGATTTCACGAGAGAACCGTCCGTTCTCGTGTCATAGAGCCGCCCCGCCGGGCTTTCGGTTCGCGGACTGGCAAGTTTTTTTAGCACCCCGATCTCGCCCGTTGCTGGAACCCGACCCGCAGCATGGCCGCTTTTGTTCTGCCGTGAAACAGCCCGCTACTACCACCGCTTCCGGACAGCGACCTAAATTCTGTGCACGCGAATGGCCATCATCGCCTGCCCAAAGGAGCTGAACTGAATGGCAAAACCCGTTCATTCGATGATCCGCGTGCTCGACGAGGCCAAGTCGCTGGACTTTTACGCGCGCGCCTTCGGGCTCGAAGTCGCCGATCATCTTAAGTTTCCGGATTTTGCGCTGATCTATCTGCGCCATCCCTCCTCGCCCTTCGAGGTCGAACTGACCGTCAATTACGATCGCAAGGAGCCCTACTCCCTCGGCGATGGCTACGGCCATCTCGCCATTGTCGTCGACGACGTCGATGCCGAACATGCCCGGTTCGAACAGGGAAAACTGTCGCCCGGACCGCTGCGCGACTTCAAGCATGACGGCCGGACGCTGGCGCGCTTTTTCTTCGTCGCCGACCCCGACGGTTACAAGATCGAAGTGATCCAGCGGGGTGGCCGCTTCGGTTAGTCGCAATCAATAAATATTCAATGGAGGAACCCATGAGAGAAGTCGATCGTCGAAGCAAATACAATCGCCGCATCTTTCTCCAAGGCGCGGCAACCGCAGTACCGGCCGTTGCGATTGCGACCAGCGCAGGTCTCGGCATTGGAGAAGCCTGGGCCGACGACGCCACGTCGTTGACCCCTGCGACACTCAAGACACTGGTCAAGATGGCGCGCGATATCTATCCGCACGATTTTCTCGGCGACAGCTATTACATCACCGCGATCAAGCCATGGGACGGCAAGGCGGCGAAGGACCCGGCGGTGAAGTCGCTGATCAGTGACGGCGTCACTAGGCTCGATCAGGACGCCAATGATCGTCACAAGGTTCCCTATGCCCAGGTGCCCTGGGAAGCGGACCGCGTGGTGTTGCTGCAGCGGATCGAGCAGACCGCGTTCTTCCAGAAGATCCGTGGCGACCTCGTCGTCTCGCTCTACAACCAAAAAGAGCTGTGGCCGAAGTTCGGTTACGAAGGTTCCTCCGCCGAGCATGGCGGCTACATCAAACGTGGCTTCGCCGACATCGACTGGCTGCCGAAGGTTTAGCCCCGGCAACGAACCCAGCAATCAACGGTGAGGAGAAATTCCAAATGGCAAAATTCGATCTGAATGACAGCGGCGTGGTGGTGATCGTGGGCTCCGGCGCCGGCGGCGGGACCCTGGGCAATGAACTTGCACAGAAGGGCGTCAAGGTCGTGATCCTCGAAGCCGGCTCCCGTATCGAGAACCACGATTTCGTCAACGACGAATGGGAAAGCTTTACCCAACTCGCATGGACCGACATGCGCACCACGTCGGGTAGCTGGCGGGTCGCCAAGGATTTCGCCAATCTGCCGGCCTGGATCGTCAAGGCCGTCGGCGGGTCGACGACACATTGGGCCGGGGCGTCGCTGCGTTTCGACGAGCACGAATTCAAGGTGAAGACCACCTATGGCGGTCTGCCCGGCGCGAACCTGCTGGACTGGCCGATCACACTCGCCGAAATGGAGCCATGGTACGCCAAGGCCGAAAACAAGTTGGGCGTGACGCGCACCAACGGCATTCCCGGCCTGCCCGGCAACAATAATTTCAGGGTGCTCGAGGCCGGCGCCAGGAAGCTGGGCTACAAGACCGTACACACCGGCAACATGGCCATCAACAGCGAGCCCCGCGACGGGCGCGCCGCCTGCCAGCAGATCGGGTTCTGCTTCCAGGGCTGCAAGTCCGGTGCGAAGTGGTCGACGCTCTACACGGAGATTCCGAAGGGCGAAGAGACCGGGAATCTCGAGGTGCGTCCCAACAGCATGGCGATCAAGATCGAGCACGATGCGTCGGGCAAGGTGACCGGCGTCGTCTATGCCGACGCGTCAGGCGCGATGCAACGCCAGAAGGCACGCGTGGTGGCCGTCGCCGGCAACTCGATCGAGAGCCCGCGCCTCCTGCTCAACAGCGCATCGAGCAAGTTCCCCGATGGTCTTGCCAACTCGTCCGGGCAGGTCGGCCGAAACTACATGCGGCACATGACCGGCAGCGTCTACGCGGCGTTCGAAAAGTCGGTGCATATGTATCGCGGCACCACGATGGCCGGCATTATCCGGGATGAAGCCATCAACGACCCAAAGCGTGGGTTTGTCGGCGGATACGAGATGGAGACGCTGTCGATCGGCGTGCCCTTCATGGCGGCATTCCTTAATCCAGGCGCGTGGGGGCGGCCATTCTCAAGCGCGATGGAAGCCTATCCGCGCATGGCCGGCATGTGGCTGGTCGGCGAGGACATGCCGCAGGAAACCAACCGCATCACGCTGGATCCCAAGGCCAAGGACAAGTTCGGCATGGCGGTGGCGAGCGTCCATTTCGACGATCATCCCAACGATATCGCGATGCGCGATCACGCCTACAAGCAGGGCGCCGCCGTCTACGAGGCCGTCGGCGCCACCGTGACTTATCCCACGCCGCCCTATCCCAGCACCCACAACATGGGCACCAACCGGATGAGCGAGAAGCCGAGGGATGGCGTGGTCAACAAGTTCGGCCAGACCCACGACGTCAAGAACCTGTTCGTGTCGGACGGCAGCCAGTTCACCAGTGGCGCTGCCTGCAATCCGACCCTGACGATCGTCTCATTGGCGATCCGGCAGGCGGATCACATTGCAGGCGCGATGCAACGTAAGGAGATCTAACTGCCTCACCCATGCAGCGGCTCTGTCCCGGACGGAGCCGCTGTCTCTTGAAGTGGTAAACTCTATTCGGCCGCGTCGAGAATGACGGTCGCATTGCCGCGAAATTCTGCGATCGCCGCGGCGCTCACCGCCAACGCACTCCTCGAGCGATAGATCAGGCACGAACACCGCAGCAGCGACGCTAAATTATTGACCTCACCATGGTGATCGAGGACTTCGTTGTGCAGCTTGGTAAGAAATTTTGCGAGGCTCATCCCCTCCTTCGCCGCGATCTCCTCCAGCGTGTCCCAGAACGACATTTCCAGCCGGATCGAGGTGCAATGGCCGCCGATCCGCAGCGATCGGGTCTGCGATTCGTAGTCGCGTTGCGGCTGGTGCGCGAACAGCTGGCACATGGCAGTCCTCCCGTCAGTTTATAACTTTTCTAAACGATATACCTGCGCAGGCGACCTCACAATCCCACGTCGTGGACAGCGACATCTCTCGCGAGCTCCGCGTTGCGGCGCCGAACATCAGCATCTTCAATGTGATAGTCAGGATCATCCCCAGCGGGAACCGATTCGGTCGCCGCCCAATGCAATTGCCGTCACGGCGGCCTAGAATGCTGCAAGCCCAGAATCGGTCCCTGAACGAAGCCCATGCCCGTCCGCCAGCTCCCAGAACAGGTCGTCAACCGCATCGCCGCCGGCGAGGTGGTGGAACGGCCTGCAAGCGTAGTCAAGGAACTGGTCGAGAACGCCATCGACGCCGGCGCCAGCCGGGTCGACATCTTCACCGATGGCGGCGGCCGGCGCCGGATCGGCATCACCGACGACGGCAGCGGCATGACCCATGCCGACCTGGCGCTGGCGGTCGATCGCCACGCCACCTCCAAGCTCGACGACGAGGATCTGTTGCGGATTCGTACGCTGGGATTCCGCGGCGAGGCGCTGCCCTCGATCGGCGCGGTGGCGAGGCTCGGCATCACGACGCGGCACGCAGGCGAGCCGCATGCCTGGTCGCTGTCGGTCGAAGGCGGCGCGAAGTCGCCGATCATGCCGGCGGCGCTGAGCCAGGGCACCCGCGTCGAGGTCAGCGATCTCTTTTTTGCGACACCGGCGCGGCTGAAATTCCTCAAGACCGACCGCACCGAGGCCGAAGCGATCCGCGAAGTGGTGCGAAGGCTGGCAATGGCGCGGCCCGACATCGCCTTTACGCTGGCCGGCGAAGAGCGCGCGCCGGTGACCTGGGCCGCAGCACTGCCCGGTGCTCCGGGTCGGCTGACGCGACTGGGCGATATCCTCGGCGCGGATTTCCGTTCCAGCGCGATCGAAGTGCGCAGCGAACGCGACGGCGTGGTGGTCGAAGGCTTTGCCGCCGCCCCCTCGCTGACGCGCGCCAATGCGCTCGGGCAATATCTGTTCGTCAACGGCCGCCCGGTGCGCGACAAGCTGATCCTCGGCGCCGTGCGCGCGGCCTATTCCGATTATCTGCCGCGCGACCGCCATCCGGTCGTGGCGCTGTTCGTGACGCTGGAGCCGCAGGAAGTCGATGCCAACGTGCATCCCGCCAAGACCGAGGTCCGGTTCCGCAACGCCGGCCTGGTCCGCGCGCTGATCGTGCACGCATTGAAGGACGGCCTCGCGCGCGAAGGCCGCCGCACGGCTGCGAATACCGACGGTGCTGCGCTCGCCTCGTTCCGCCCGTCATTCGCGCCGCGCCCGGGCAATTGGGACTGGCGCAGCTCGCCCTCCTATCCGACAGGACCGATGCCCTCCTTCGGAGGTTCGGCGGCGCCGGCCTTCGCTGAGCCGGGACAGGCCGCGTTCGATGTCGGCACGCCGACGGCCGATGTGCGCTTCGGGGCGCAGCCCGCCGCCGACATGCTGGATCGCCCGCTCGGCGCGGCACGAACGCAGATCCACGAGACCTATATCGTGTCGCAGACCCGCGATGGTTTGATCGTAGTCGACCAGCACGCCGCCCATGAGCGCATCGTCTATGAGAAGCTGAAGGCCTCGCTGGCGAAGAACGGCGTGCAGCGGCAGATATTGCTGATCCCCGAGATCGTCGAACTCGACGAGGCCACGGTCGAGAAGCTGCTCGATCGTTCTCTGGAACTGGCAACGTTCGGGCTGGCGATCGATTCCTTTGGCCCTGGCGCGGTTGCGGTGCGCGAGACGCCGTCGCTGCTCGGCAAGGCGAATGCCGCGGGCCTGTTGCGTGATCTCGCCGAGCATATGGCGGAATGGGACGAGGCGTTACCTTTGGAGCGTCGGCTGATGCATGTCGCCGCCACCATGGCCTGTCACGGCTCGGTCCGCGCCGGCCGCCGCCTCAAGCCGGAAGAGATGAACGCGCTGCTGCGCGAGATGGAAGACACGCCGAACTCCGGCCAGTGCAATCACGGTCGCCCGACCTATGTGGAATTGAAGCTATCGGATATCGAGAAGCTGTTCGGGCGGAGGTGACGTCGCGTCGCACTCAACTGTCATCGCCCGGCTCGACCCGCCGACCCAGTACTCCGCAGCGTTCGAAATAGACCACTAGCTTCCCGGCGTACTGGATGCCCCGCCTTCGCGGGGCATGACAGTCATGATTGGGCCACGGCCTTCAGGAACACGAACTCCGTGTCGTCATAGGCCCGCCGCTCCAGCTCCTCGAATCCCGCAGGTGCCGCGAACGCCGCGGCCTTCGCCTCTTCCACCACCAGCAGCGCGCCCGGCGTCAGCCAGCCGCCCTCGCGCAGCGAGGCCAGCGCATTTTCCGCGAGTCCCTTGTCGTAAGGTGGATCGAGGAACACCAGCGAGAACGGCTCCATCGGATGAACAGGGCCGAGATTGGTGGCGTCGCGGCGATAGACTTTTGTCACGCCGCCAAGACCGAGCGCCTCGACATTGTTGCGCAGCAGCGCCCGCGCTTCCGCGCCATTGTCGACGAACAGCGTAAACGCCGCGCCGCGCGAGGTCGCCTCGATGCCGAGCGCGCCGGTGCCCGCGAACAGGTCGAGCACGCGCGCGCCTTCGATCGGATCGTCATAGGCATGGACGAGGATGTTGAACACCGACTCCCGCAAGCGATCCGCGGTGGGGCGGATCTCGCGCGATGAGGGCGAGGCCAGATTACGACCCTTCAACCGTCCGCCGACGACACGCATAGCCCAACTACTCGTCCCGCGGCTTCAGATCGCGCTTGCCGTGATAGCCGCGCTGCGGACGGCGCGGCGGGCCGTAGCCATTGGCCTCTTCCTCGTTGCGCGCGCGGGCTTCCTCGCTGCCGGTGCGCTGCACCAGCACGCGGCGACCCTTGCGGTCGGCGATCACGCCTCGCTGGGTCACGGGCTTGGGAGGCGTTGGCTCCTTGTCACCCGGCATCGGCCGGTTGAAGTCAGCGCCTGCCAACTCAGCAATCTTCTCGCCGAGCTGCTCGCGCAGCACGCGGGTCTTGACTTCCTCGACCTGGCCTTCGGCGAGTTCGCCGAGCTGGAACGGGCCGTAGGAGACGCGGATCAGCCGGTTCACCTCGAGGCCGAGATGCGCCATCACGTTCCGCACTTCGCGGTTCTTGCCTTCGCGGATCGCAAACACCAGCCAGACATTGGCGCCCTGGTCGCGCTCCAGCGTCGCATCGATCGAGCCGTATTTGACGCCGTCGACTTCGACGCCCTTCTTGAGTTCATCGAGCTGCGCCTGCGTGACTTCGCCATGGGCGCGGACGCGGTAACGCCGCAGCCAGCCGGTGTCGGGCAGTTCGAGCGCGCGTGCCAGCCCACCATCATTGGTCAGCAGCAGCAGGCCCTCGGTATTGAAATCGAGCCGCCCGATCGAGATCAGCCGCGGCAGGCCTTCGGGCAGATTGTCGAATACCGTCGGCCGCCCCTCGGGATCGGCATGCGTCGTCATCAGGCCGCGCGGCTTGTGAAACATGAAGAGGCGCGTGCGCTCGCGCGGCGGCAACGGCTTGCCATCGACGGTGATTACATCATTGACGGTGACATCAAGCGCCGGCGAATTGATGACGCGGCCGTTGACGCTGACGCGGCCTTGCGTGATCCATTCCTCGGCGTCGCGGCGCGAGGCCAGACCGGCGCGCGACACCACCTTGGCGATGCGCTCACCTGACTTCTTGACCTTCGGCGGCTGCGGCCCGCGCTTTTCGAATTCGGTCTTGCGCTCGCGATAAGCGCCACGGCCGCCGAACGCCGGACGTTTTGCAAAGATCCTGCTGTCGTCCTCGTTCTCGCGGCGCGGACGTTCGTCACCCGGCTCGCTGCGCGGATGCTCCTGCCAGTCGGTGCGGCCTTCGGGCCGTTGACGCGGCCGGTCGAACTTCGGACGATCACCGGCGGGACGATCCTCGCGCGAACGCGAGAAGCGCGGACGCTCGTCACCGCCGCGGTCGTCGCGGGAACGGTCAAAGCGCGGCTTGTCGAAACTGCGCGCGCCGTCACGGGCGGGACGCGCATCGCGCTCGCCACGATCCTCGCGCTTCTGCCACGGCTTTGAATCGCTACGGTCGGCGCCGAAGCTCTTGCGCGGGCCGCGGTCGGGCGCGCCACGCGAGGAGAATTTCTTGTCGCCGCCAAATTTGCGCTCTGGACGATCGCCGCGGGGACGGTCGCCGTCCTTGCGGAAACCTTCGCCACGCGGCGTATACGGCCGCTTCTCGCCGGCGCCTTCGCGCGGCGTATAGGGACGCTTCTCTCCGAATTTCTTCTCGCCAAAGCGCGCGGCCGGACGAGCATCGTCGCGATCCCCAGGGCCGCTCTTGCGGTCCCGAGGGCCGCTGTCGCGGTCCCGGCGCGGCGGACGGTCGTCGCGATTGAAGTTCGGGCGATCGCCGCGCGGCGTGTAGGGGCGCTTCTCACCACCGCGATCTTCGCGCGGCTTGAACGAACGCTTTTCGCCGTCGTCACCACGGGACGGACGGCTGGAAAACGGCCGGTCGCCACGGGGACGGTCATCCCGGTTGAAACGCTGCGGACGATCGCCGCCCTCGCTGCGATCGCGGAACGGCCGGTCGCCACGCGGCGGGCGCGGCGCGTCGAAATCGCGGCGCGGCGGACGATCGCCGTCGCGCTTGCCGGCGTAGGGCTTAGCCCCGCCGGCATAAGGCTTCTTGTCGAACGATCGCGCGCCGTCTGGCTTGCCGGCATAGGGACGCCGCTCGCCGTCGCGCTTGTCACCGTCACCCTTGCCGGCAAAACCGCGCTTGGCGAATTTCTTCTCCGGCCCCCTCGCTGCGCCCGAACGGCCCTTGCCGCCTGAGGGGCGCCCGCTGCCGGGGCGATCACGCCGGCCGCGGGAATCGTTGTCTTTGTCGTTGTCGCGGGGCATGAATAGTCTCTCGTTCGTAGCTGAAATGGCGATCAGGCGGATGTGGATCGGCTGTCATAGCGGTAACGCGCGCGCACTTGGCTCAAGGCGCAATCTCACGCAAAACCGGTATCCACGTTTGCTGAAGGCGCTTCTAGTAGCAGGTTTCTTCCGATGATACGAGGGATGACTGCCCCTTCTTTCATGGATTTGGCGCTCAAAACGGCCAAAAATGCCGCCAAGGCGGGCGAAGTTCCGATCGGATGCGTCATTGTCCGGGGTTATGAGGTCATCGCCACCGCCGGCAACCGGACCCTGACCGACCGCGATCCGACCGCCCATGCCGAGGTTTTGGCGATCCGGCAGGCCGCGGAGGCCATCGGGACCGAGCGGCTGGTCGATTGCGACCTCTATGTCACGCTCGAGCCCTGCACGATGTGCGCCGGCGCGATCTCGTTTGCGCGCATCCGGCGGCTGTATTACGGCGCCGCCGACCCGAAGGGCGGCGCGGTCGATTCCGGGGTGCGGTTCTTTGCGCAGCCGACCTGCCATCACGTGCCGGAGGTGTATTCGTCGGTCGGCGAGACCGAGGCGGCGACGCTGCTGAAGGATTTTTTCCGGGTGAGAAGGTAGCCGACCCCGCTTGCCCGTCATTGCGAGCGAAGCGAAGCAATCCATCGCGCAGCATAGCGGACAGATGGATTGCTTCGTCGCTTCGCTCCTCGCAATGACGGAAAATGAGTTACGCAGCGGTGAAAAACTCCCTCAACAACCTCGCCGTCACATCCGGATTCTCCTCCGGCAAAAAATGCCCGCTGTCGACCGGCGCGCCCCGCACATTGGTCGCCCACTTCTTCCAGGTGTCGAGCGGGGTGGTCGCGGCGCTGGCGACGCCGGCGTCGCCCCACAGCGCCAGCATCGGAATCGTGATCTTCTTGCCGGCGTCGAAATCGGCCTTGTCGATCTCATAGTCGGCATAAGCGCCGGCGCGGTAGTCCTCGCACATCGCATGCACGCGGGCGGGATCGCGGAACGGCGCCAGGTAATGCTCCAGCGCGCGGGGGTCGATGGCGTCAAGCGTCTGGCTCTTGGTCTGGCTCGCCATCTTCTGCCGGAGGAAAAACTCGCCATGGCCGTCGATCAGCGTTTCCGGCAGCGGATGCGGCTGCGCCAGAAACGCCCAATGGTAGATCTTCAGCGCGGAGAGCCGGTTCAGCTTCTCCCAGTAATCATAGGTCGGCGCGATATCGAGCACGGCGAGTTTCGACAGCCGACCGGGATGATCGAGCGCGAGGCGGTACGACACACGTCCGCCACGGTCGTGGCCGGCGAGCGCGAAATGCACATGGCCGAGCTGCTCCATCGCCTCGACCATCACCTTCGCCATCGCGCGCTTGGTGTAGGGCGTGTGGTGTTTGTCGCTGCGCGGCATGTCCGACCAGCCATAGCCCGGCAGGTCGGCGATGATCAGCGTGAAGTTATCCGCCAGCTGTGATGCCACCGGATGCCACATCACATGCGTCGACGAAAATCCGTGCAGCAGCAACAGCGGCGGTCCCTTGCCGCCGACGCGGGCGAAAATGCGGCCCGCTGACGTATTGATCCATTCGGAGGCGTAGCCGGGAAACAGATCGGCAAGATCGGGCATGGTGAGCGCTCCCTTGTGCCCGCGCTGCTTTAAACATTGTTTGGCGTTGCCGCTGGCACGTCCCGGGTTTATGCCATTCATCAAGTCTGCCCAACAAGAACCAAAAAGCGAGGAAGTGCCATGTCGATCGATTTCGAGATTCCGGCCGAAGCCAAGGCGATCCGCGAGAAGGTCCGCAAATGGGTGCAGGAAGAGTGCATCCCCGCGGAAAAGGAACTCGATACCAAGCCGCTGGCTGAAGTGCTCGGGCCGCTGCGGGCCAAGGCCCGCGCACGCGGCCTGTGGTGCCCGTGGGTGCCGAAGGAATATGGCGGCATGGGCCTCGGTCCGCTGGCCAACGCGCTGGTGCAGATGGAGCTCGGCGAAAGCATGCTCGGGGCGCTGTCGATGAACACGCAGGGCCCCGACGACGCCTCGATGATGACGATATTGGCCCACGGCACGGAATATCAGAAGGAGAAGTTCCTTAAACCCCTGCTGAACGGCGACAAGCGCATCTGCTTCTCGATGACCGAGAAGGCCGCCGGCGCCGACGCGACAGGCATGCAGACCACGGCCGTGAAGGACGGCAACGAGAATTACATCCTCAACGGCGAGAAATGGTTTTCGTCCTCGGCCAGCGTCGCCGACATGGCGCTGGTGGTCGCCAGAACCGATCCGAACGCGCCGCGCCACAAGCAGCACTCGACTTTCATCGTCGAACTGCCGAACCCCGGCTACAAGATCAAGCGCAACGTCGCCAACATGGCGATCGAGGGGCCGCATGCCGACGCGATCCACGGTGGCCACTCCGAGATCGAGATCAGGGATTTGAAAGTGCCGGCCGACAATCTGCTCGGCGGCGAAGGCAACGGTTTCAATATGGGCCAGCACCGGCTGGCCTATGGCCGCCTTCGCCACGGCATGCACAACGTCGCCAAGGCGCAGCGCGCGCTCGACATGGCGGTCGGCCACATCACCAAACGCTCGACCTTCGGCCAGTTGCTCGCCGACCGGCAAGCCGTGCAGTTCATGCTCGCCGACTGCGCCGAGCAGCTCTATATCGGCCGCCTGATGCTGCTGCACATCGCCTACAAGGCGGAGAAGGGCCTTGATATCAGGCAGGAGAACTCGATCGCCAAGGTCTACCATGCGCACATGGTGCACAAGGTGATCGACACCGCGATCCAGCTCCACGGCGCGCTCGGTTTCAGCCAGGATACGCCGCTCGCCAAATGGTACACGCAGGTGCGCTCGCAGCGGCTGGTCGACGGTCCGGACGAGGTGCACCGGTGGAAGATCGGCAAGAACGTCATCAAGGCGTTCCGCGAGCATGGCACGACGGCGAGTGCTGTGGGCGGGGATTTGCTGTAGGCGTCGCATAGTTACAGGTGTCGTCCCGGCGAAGGCCGGGACCCATAACCCCGGTCGTCTGTTGTTGAAAAAAGCCGTCGACTATCGTGCGAAACAACAACCGCCGCGGCGTATGGGTCCCGGCGTTCGCCGGGACGACGGGGGTGTTTGTTGTTGGCACCATCATCCGAAACGCAGTTTCGCATTCTCGCGACGCATTGCGCCCGAGCTTTGCCAGAAACTTCCCGCCCTAAATACAGAGGGCGCAGGGAAGACCGGGTGCGCGCTGCACCCGCGGTCCCGTGTGCGGTTTGCACAAAACAAAGTGCACACGAGCATACAGGGCAGCGGTGAACACCCGGCCTCCCCTGCGCAATGGCTTTACGGCTTATGCCGCGCTCTCCCCGGAGACGAGTTCTGGGTTGACTCCGTCGCTGCCGTTTCCGCTCGCGCTTCTTCGACAGCTTGACGCCGGCAACGGGCGCCAGGACCACACGGTTTTGCCGTACGCCTGTATACGCCGTCGTCAGGCGCAACAAACGTCCACCGCATCCCGCCGCGCGTTCGTGACGTGCGCACGCCCCTCTTGTCGGGCGGGACGCGACGATTCAAACCGCTGATTTGCCCGACGAGGAAAGTGGAATTTAGCCCGACGGGTTAATTTGTCGCAGATCTGTCTGCGTCATTTCGGGGCTCGCGAAGCGAGAGCCCGGAATCCATTGGGCGACGACGCATGCGGCCTGATGGATTCCGGGCTCGCGCCAAGAGCGCGCCCCGGAATGACACTAGGAATGACACTAGAGCGAGTCGAGCCCCGCCCTATTCCGCCGCCGACTCCCGCGGCGCTTCGCGCGGCATGATGATCTGGATTTTCGTGCCCATGCCGGGCTTGGTTTCCAGATGAATCCGGCCGCCCAGACGATTGGTCACGATGTTGTGCACGATGTGCAACCCGAGGCCGGTGTTGCCCTGGTCGCGCCGGGTCGTGAAAAACGGGTCGAACACCTGGCGCTTGACCTCCGGGGTCATGCCGCAGCCGTCGTCTGAAAACAGCACCTCGACATTGCCCTTGCCCGATGCCTGCGCCGCAATATGGACCGATCCCCGGCCGCCGTCCGGGAAGGCGTGCGCCGCGGAATTGAGAACCAGATTGGTGAGCACCTGGCCGTAAGGTCCGGGATAGCTGTTCATGGCAAGATCGGGTTCGCATTCGACGGCGACCGTCAGATTTTGACCTCGCAGCCCGTACCGTAGTCCCCTGACGACCTGCTCGGTCACCTCGCCGAGATCGAAGCGCCTGCGATCCGAAACGTTGCGATCGGCGGCAACCTGCTTGAACGACTGGATCAGCTCGACCGCGTTGCCAAGATTGAACATGATCTGCGACGCCGCCTCGCGGCTGGCCGCAATGAATTCCGAGAGCGTCGAGCGGCGCACGTCGCCCTTGGCGACATCGGCTTCAAATCGCTTGGTCTTGTCGATCAATGCCGAGGCCACGGTGAGGCTGGTGCCGACGGGGGTGTTGATCTCGTGCGCGACGCCCGCCACCAGCCGCCCCAGCGCGGCCAATTTCTCGGTCTGTACCAGACTGCCCTGCGCGGCGCGCAAATCGTCAAGCGATTGCGACAGCTGCCGGCTGCGTTCCTGCAACTCGGTGAACAGCCGCGTGTTCTCGATGGCGATGACCGCCTGCCCGGCAAAGGTCTTCAAGAGTTCGACCTGCGCCCTGGGGAATAATTGCGGCTCCAGCCGCATCACCGCGATCGCGCCGATCGCAACCTCGTCGCGCAGCATCGGCATGATCAGGATGCTGCGATAGCCCGACGTCTTCTGCAGTTCGCTGTAGCCGCCGGAGACCAGCACATCCGGCTCATGCACGACGCGCCGCTCGCGGATCGCCACCGAGATCAGATTCTTGCTGGTGAGCGGAGCCGGATAGGCTTTGCGCACCGCCGCCACCGATGCCGCTGAAAACTGATCGTGCGCGACCAGGTGGACGTGGTCCCCCTCCCGGCGGTAGACGGCGCTCAGCACGCTCTGGCAGAGCCGCGCTGCGTTCCTGACGATCCGGTCGAACACCGGCGCAAGATCGGTCGGCGCATCGGCGATGAGGCTCAGGACCTCGGATGTCGCGGCCTGGCGCTCTCTGGCTTGCTGAAGTTCGAGGGCAAGTTGCTCGACTTCGGTTTGCGCTGGATTTTCGACGTCCGTTTTCGCTGACCTGGAGACGCGCGCGACCTTTGGCGCAATGCTGCGCTTTCGCGGCTTCGCCGTACGGCTTTGCGGCTTTTTCGATCCGCCGCCTGCTCCAGAACGTGCTGTCATTGCCTGCCCCGGGCCTTAAGATAAGCCATCGGATCGGCTTAGGCTAGTAACGGGAAATGGGGCGGCGGCTGCGCCGGATGAGACCTCACCACGACATGGCTGGACCTGCTGCTGCATTGCCTTGCCGCGAATGACCGACGCAGGAACGAAATCAAACAAACTTGTACAGGTTTGCCTTGGCCGCTAGCTTTGGATCATGACGTGCTCCGTTCTTCTGGATCTCGACGGCACCCTGATCGATTCGTATCCCGGCATTCTGGCAAGCTGCCTGGCGGCGCTGCGCGCCCTTGGACATGAACCGGGTGAAACTCTCGACATAAGACACATCATCGGGCCGCCGCTCGAAGAGATCATGCAAAGCTTGCTGCAGTCATATGGAGACGACCGGGTCGGTGAAGCAGTCATAGCCTATCGTCAGCACTACGGTGAAAGCGGATTTCTCGGCAGCGTGCCTTATCCGGGAATTGGCAACTGCCTTGCAGAGATGAAGCGATGCGGATTGCGGATCTATCTCGCGACCTCGAAGCGGGAGATTTTCGCGAGCCGCATTCTGGCGCATCTGGGGTTTGCCAATTACTTCGATGGCATCCATGGCTCAGTGCCGAGCGGCGAGCTGGATCACAAGCCCGAGCTGCTCGCCCATATCCTGTCCAGGCACGGTCTTTCGGCGTCTGACAGCCTGATGGTCGGAGATCGCCGGCATGATATTTCCGGTGCCCATGCCGTCGGGATGCGCTGTCTTGGCGTGCTCTGGGGTTATGGCACAAGGGACGAACTCGAAACGGCCGGCGCAGACCAGCTGGTGGTTTCCCCCGCCGATCTCGCCCGCACGGTTCTTGCGATGGTCGGTGGGCAGCAATCTCCGGGCTAGGGCCGCTGTTGAAATGCGCTAGCCTTTCTGCGGCGACCAGCCATAAGCCTTGGCGCAGGCACCGCCCATCAGCATCGCGCGCTCGGTGTCACTGAGGCGATCCGTCTTGAGGAAGGGCGTGACGGCCTGCTCGTAATTGACGACCGAGAAGGCGCGGGTCCAGTCGGTGCCCCACAGGCAACGATCGAAACCCCAGGCTTCAAACACGCGGGCCAGCGGATCCCAGATGTCGGGATACGGATACGGCTCGCGGGACAGCGTGCAGGCGCCGCTGACCTTGATCACGGCATTCTTGCGCCTGGCGAGCGCCAGCACTTTCGGCAGTTCGGCCCAGGGCTGCGGCGGCGCCGGCGGCACGCGCGGCTGCAGGATGCCGAGATGATCGACAATGAACCTGACGTCGGGATGGCGATCGATGACCGCAGTGCCGGCGTCGAGATTGTCCCAGCACAGGATGTTGACCGGAAAATCATGGCGGACCGCCGCGCGCAGGATGCGGTCGAGGCCGGCGTCATCAGGCGCGCGCCCGGAATCCTTCCGCAGCATGATGCGGATTCCGACGGCGCCCGGCGTCTTCTTCCAGTCGGCGACGACATCGGCCACATCAGGATTGTCAGGATCGACCGGCTTGACGATGGCGAGCCGGCCGGGATGGGCGCGCGCCACTTCCACGGCATAGCTGGCGTCGTAGCGGTACATCGAAAAGGCCGAGATGAAGATCGCGCCGTCGACGCCGACCTTGTCCATCGCCGCCACCATCTCGTCACCGGTGACGTGATCGGGCCAGTTCGGCACCGTGTCCCAGGGCCGCTTCGGTGTGTTCGCCTCATAGGCGTGAACCTGGGAATCGATAATCGCCATCGGGCAGTTCCTCCGTTTTGGCGATTTTGGACAGCGCAACATATGCGTGTCCAGTGGGCCAACGCGCGGGGAAGCGTTGCGCGGATTGCAGGTGCTGTCAGCGCTCCCGCGCCACCGCCTGCCAGCCGATGTCGCGGCGGCAGAAGCCTTCCGGCCAGTTGATGCGGTCGACGGCCGCATAGGCGCGCTGCTGCGCTTCGGTCACCGTCTTGCCCATGGCGCAGACGTTGAGCACGCGGCCGCCGCTGGCGAGAATCTTTCCGCCTTTCTCGATCGTCCCGGCGTGGAAGATTTCGACGCCCTCGACTTTGGCGGCGTCGTCGAGACCTGAGATCACCGAGCCTTTGCCATAGCTGCCGGGATAACCCCTGGTCGCCATGATCACGGTCAACGCCACATCGTCGAACCAGCGCAGGCTGAAATTTTTGAGTTGCCCGTCGGCGCTGGCGATCAGCGCCGGCAAGATATCCGACATCATCCGCATCACCAGCGCCTGGGTTTCCGGATCACCGAAGCGGGCGTTGTATTCGACGAGTTTCGGGCCGTCCCTGGTCACCATCACGCCGGCAAAGAGCACGCCCTTGTAGGGCGATCCCATCGCTTTGAGCGCGCGCAGCGTCGGATGGATCATCTCGTCCATGACGCGGGCGCACATCGCCTCCGTCAAGACCGGTGCCGGTGAGTAAGCGCCCATGCCGCCGGTGTTCGGCCCCTGGTCGCCGTCGAAGGCGCGCTTGTGGTCCTGCGCGGTCGCCAGCGGCAGCGCGTGCTCGCCGTCGCACAGCGCGAAGAACGAGGCTTCCTCGCCGACCATGAATTCCTCGACCACGACCTCGGCGCCCGCATCGCCAAACCCGCCGCCGAACATCATGTCGACGGCGTCAAGCGCCTCGGCCTCGCTCATCGCGACGACGACGCCCTTGCCGGCGGCAAGACCGTCGGCCTTGATCACGATCGGCGCGCCCTGCTTGCGGATATAGGCTTTTGCCTTTGCCGCGTCGGTGAAATGTTCATAGGCCGCGGTCGGGATGTTGTTGTCGCGGCACAGATTCTTGGTGAAGGTCTTCGAGCTCTCCAGCCGGCCCGCAGCCTGGGTGGGCCCGAACGCCTTGAAGCCCGCGGCGTTGAGATCGTCGACGATCCCGGCCGCGATCGGCGCGTCGGGGCCAACCACGACGAAATCCACCTTGTGCGCCTTACAGAAATCGACCACCGCCGGATGGTCGGTGATGTCGAGCGCGACGCATTCGGCATCCTTGGCGATGCCGGCATTGCCCGGCGCGCACCACAATTTGGTGAGCAGCGGGGACGCGGCGATCTTCCACGCCAGAGCATGTTCGCGGCCGCCGGAACCGAGCAGGAGGATGTTCATGACTGGAGCCAGATGTGGGAACCGATGGCCAGTCGGTCGCACGAATCTCCCGCCGTCTGCAAGGGGATATCAACTGATTTGCTGGGGCGTAGCCGGCACCGCCAGGCGCGCCCGATAGCTGCGCAACAATGCAATGGTCCAGCCCAGGAAATAGCCGGCACAGGCGCCTGACACCGCCTGCCCCGCCGCGGCCACTTCCCAGATGGCGCCCAGTTTCATCGCGGTCACGACAGCGACGGCGTATTGCAACATGAAGACCGTGAGGTTGCGAACCAGAGGAACCACGCTGCCGGGGCGCAGGATGCGGCCGGTTTCGCCGTCGATCGTCACCGACCGCGGCCCGGTGTAGAGCGCCAGCGCGGCGAACGCGGTCGCACTGGCCACCCAGACCAGCAGCAGGCCGATCGATTTTCCGCCCAGCAGCAGCCGGGAAACACCCATCAGAAAAAACACCGCAGGCACAATCAGCATCCGCGCCAGCGGCTGCGAGCGCGGCCGCAACGCCATGCATCCCTGCCATATCAGCAGTGCCAGCAGGGCGACGACCCATGGCGGCGTGTGGGTGAGGATGGCAATGGCGGTCTGCATGTCGGGCTCCCCCTGGCCGCGAATTCATTCAGGTGGTTGTGCCGCGATGATTTCCTGCAGCATTGCGACATGGCGGGCGAAGGCGCTGCGGCCGGCCGCGGTCGCAGTCACCGTGGTCTGCGGCTTCTTGCCGACAAAGGCCTTGTCGACAGCGACATAGCCGGCCTTCGACAGCGTCTCGATATGGGCGCCGAGATTGCCGTCGGTGGCGCCGGTCAGCTTTTTCAGCTTGGCGAATTCGAGCCCGGTACCCGGCGGCAGCGCGTTCAGGGCGGCCATGATTCGCAAGCGCAGCGGCTGGTGGATGATGTCGTCGAGCCCGGTCATCGCTATTCCCGGCGCATCCAGAGGCCGCCAAGCACGAGCCCGCCGCCATTCACGATCGCCATCCATGGCTCGAACCAGTTGCCGGCCAGGAAATAACCGATCAACGTCAGCGCGGAGATGCCGACGCCGATGACGACAAAGGCGAGGCCGACCCAGAGCCCGGCGATGGTATAGAACAGCATGAAATAGATCGCCCAGAACACGCCGAGCTCGCGCGGCCCGAAATGGGCGAGCATGCAGGTGGCGAGCCCGAAGGCGAAGAACAGCAGGAACGCCATCAGCGTTCGCAGGTCGAAGGTGCGCACGCCGGTCCGCGAATGGGTGAAGGCGCTGACCACGAACGAGCCCGCGAGACCGACCACATTGACCGCGATCCAGATGTAGCCGGCATGGCGCGGCCAGCCGAACGAGGCGGCATTGGCGATGAACACCAGCGCGCCCCACAAGATCATCAACAGGCTCGCCAGATTGTAGATCCTCGACTGGCGGACGCGGCGCGCGATCGCGTTGATATCCGCGAGCGCCTCGGAAGCTTGCTGGCTGTCGATCATGTCGCCTTCCCCTCGATCGCGGTTACGACCCGGTTGTGCCGCGCGTGGCGACGTCCTCGGCGATCGCAGATACCGCGCGGGGTACGCTGACGATGCCCATGTGATTGACGCCATCGATCAGCTTGACGTCAACCGCGGGGGCTATCGCATGCACAGAAGGTGCGTACTTGTCCGCGAACATCAGTTCGTCATCGGCGCCGGAGATGATCGTGATCGGCTTCCTGGCCGCCGCGAGATCGTGGCGGAAATCGCGGTCGCGGACCGCGAAATTGCGCATCAGGCGGTCGCTGTAGGTTCCGACCAGGTTCTTCTCGGAATTCGGCGGCACCGCGAACGCCAGCACCGGCAGCGCGTCGCAGCAGGTGATGCCGATGCTGCGCAGCGCGAACAGACCAACGATGCGCGGAACATCGGCCTTGGCCCAGCCGCCGGAATTGGGCCGGCCGGTCGGGGCGTCGTGACCGAGATAGGGCGCGAGCAGCACCGTACGCTCGAACAGGTCCTGGATCGACGAGCCCGCGACGCGCAGCGCAAAACCGCCGCCGGAGGAATGGCCAACCAGCGTCAGCGGCTTGGCGGGCGCGGTCGTGCGGATAATGCCGACCAAATCGGCGAGGTCATCCTCGAGCTGGCCGACATAGCCGATGTCGCCGCGGGTGCCAGACGTGCCGTGGCCGCGAATATCAACGGCCCAGGTTTCGACGCCCCGGGTCGCCAGCGCCGTCGACAGCGCGTGGATAGTTCCGCCGCTCGACCCGGAGGAGCCGTGCACCACAATGGCGGCGCGACCGGTCGCCGGGCCATTGGCGGCATAGTGGCGGAAGCCGAGCGCAGTGCCGTCTCGCGCCTGAAACCGCTCGACCGCGGGCAAGGTGCTGAGATCGACGGTGCCGCGGGCAGCCGAGATCGATGGCAGCTCCGGGGGGCGCGTCAGTGGCGTGGCGACCAGCCCCGTGATCAGCAAAGCGATCGCGCCAACGGCGCTGAGCGCCCATTTCAAGGTGCTGAAGCTGCCGCGTACCAACTGCCTGAACATGGTCGTTCCTCATCGGTTGGGTTCCTCTTAGAGAACTCTATAACACAGAGTTATCTGCAATGCAAGCTAGATTGGCGGGGATGGCCGAAATCCCTACCTTGCGTGGAAGCCCCAAAAGCCTGATTCGATTGGACGAGATGCCCGCGACCGAACCCCTGCTCAACGCGCCCGAATTCACCGTCTCGGAACTCTCCTCCGCCCTGAAGCGGACGGTGGAAGACGCCTATGGCCATGTCCGGGTGCGCGGCGAAATCTCCGGCTTCCGCGGGCCGCATTCCTCCGGGCACTGCTATTTCGCGCTGAAGGACGAGAGTGCCAAGATCGAGGCCGTGATCTGGAAGGGCGTGCATTCCCGAATGCGCTTCAAGCCGCAGGAAGGGCTCGAGATCATCGCGACCGGCAAGCTCACCACCTATCCGGGCTCGTCGAAATACCAGATCGTCATCGAAGCCATCGAGCCCGCCGGCATCGGTGCGCTGATGGCGCTGGTGGAGGAGCGCAAGAAGAAGCTCGGCGCCGAGGGCCTGTTCGACGAGGCGCGCAAGCAATTGCTGCCGTGGCTGCCGCAAGTGATCGGCATCGTGACGTCACCGACCGGCGCCGTGATCCGCGACATCCTGCACCGCCTGGAAGACCGCTTTCCGCGCCGCGTGCTGGTGTGGCCGGTGAAGGTGCAGGGCGAAGGCTCCGCCGAACAAGTTGCCGCGGCGATCCGCGGCTTCAACGCGCTGCCCGAGGGTGGCAAGATTCCGCGGCCGGATCTGCTGATCGTCGCGCGCGGCGGCGGCTCGCTGGAGGACCTGTGGTCGTTCAACGAGGAGATCGTGGTTCGCGCCGCCGCCGAGAGCATGATCTCGCTGATCTCGGCGGTCGGCCACGAGACTGACATCACGCTGATCGATTTCGCCGCCGACAAGCGCGCGCCGACGCCGACCGCGGCGGCCGAAATGGCCGTCCCCGTGCGCAGCGAATTGATGGTCGAGGTTGCCGGCCTCGCCCGCCGCACCATGGTGTGCTGGCTGCGCGGCCAGGAAAGCCGTCGCAATGAATTGCGCGCCGCGGCCCGCGCCCTGCCCGCGGCCAGCGAATTATTGGCAATCCCGCGGCAGCGGCTGGACAGCGCGGGTGCATCACTGCCCCGCGGCTTGAAAGCCAACACCAACGCGCATCATCGCCGCTTCTCGCAGCTCAGCGCCGGCTTGACGCTAAAGGTGCTGCGCGGACAGGTCGCGCAGGCGGGGCACCGTCTCATCGTATCCGGCGAGCGCATCAGGCTTTCTGCGCGGGCATTGTTGCGCAACCGGCGCGATCGCTTTGCCGGGCTCGAGGTCAGGCTGAAAGCGTCAAAAATTTCCAACGCCCAGGCACAGCGTAACGCGATCGCGCGCGACCGCGAGCGCACGCAACGCCTTGCCGAGCGCGCGCGCCGCGCACTGCTGACCGCGATGACGCGGCTCAACGCCCGCGTTGCGCATAGCGGCCAGTTGCTGTCGGCGCTGTCGTATCGCGGCGTCCTCGCGCGCGGGTTTGCCCTGGTGCGCGACGAACACGGCCATTCCGTGCATGCCGCCGCCTCGATCGGGCCGGGCGCGAATCTTTCGATCGAGTTCGCCGACGGCCGCGTCGCGGCGACGGCCGATGCGGACCGGCCGGCGGCAACATCAGGGCCGACCAGCCAGCCGACCCTTGCCCGCCGAGAAACCAAGACGCTTGCGCCCAAGCGCGTGGTCAAGCCGGTCGATCAGGGTAGTTTGTTTTAGAGGGACGACTTTTGCGATCAAGCGCCCTACACGTCCGCACCGAGATTACCCGCTGGGTCTCCGACGATTTCCCGGGCTTCGTCGAACTCCGATTCAAGGACCGGTTCGGCCGTGAGTGGGCGTTCGTGGAGAAAGCTCCTGTCGTCTCCTCCGCAAATTTGAATTCGAACAGCCGATATCCTCAGCCCGCCTTCATCGGCTGCGAAGTCCTTTCACAAGGCCGGGACGAGTCGGGGCGCGCAACTGCCATCATCAGCACCGAAAGGCCGTGGGGTAGCGAGGCCTTGGACGGAACGACTGATTTTCAAGTTTTTGCAGACCCGTTGGCCGCATCATCCAACTGAGGCAAGCTGGCTCAAACGAGAGTAGACATCACCGCGCCAGCCATTCCGCCACGCGCTTTTGCGAATCGATGCGCGCCTCAGCGTCACCGCCGATATGGCCGCGTTCCGGTTGGCCGGCGTCGCCGCCGCCGAGCGCACGGAGCGGCAGGTTGGCGCGGTCGAAATCGTGCGGCGCGCCGGGATAGATTTCGATCCGCGCCAGCGCGCTGCGGCCGCGGGCGCCCTCCACCATCTGGCGGCAGGCCGATGGCGAACTGACGTCGTCCTTGGCGCCGATCAGCAGCAGCGTCGGCATCCGCGCGCTCCAGCCGAGGCCGGCGGAAATCCGACAATCAGGATAGAAGGCGACCGCCGAGCGGAAATCCGGCCCGTCATGGCGCCACGCTTGCGGACGCACCGCCCACAACAGGGCGCTGGCCCCGTTCGCCCATCCCATCAGGCTGACGCGATCCTGCGCCACCCAGGCCTGCTGCGCCAGCCATCGCCGCGTCGCCACGATATCGGCGACCCGCTCGCGGCGCGCCAGCACGCGGCGCTCCTTGTCGCGGCATTGCGGGCCGAGTTCGCGCGAGCCGTAACTGTCCGGCAGCACGACCGCGTGTCCCGCCTTCAATAGCTGTTCGACCCAGTCACGGTAGCGCGGCAGCACCGGCTCGGAATGCCCGCTCAAGCCTCCGCAGCCATGCAGCGCGATCACGGTGGGAAACGGCCCGTCGCCGTCAGGTTTGTAGAGCTGGGCGTGCAAGTTGAGTTTTGGCGCGGGGATATCGACCTGTTTGGGGGCCGGTAATGGCGCGGCCGAAGCTGCGTTCGGCACGCCAGCGCAGGCCGCGGCAAACAGCGTCAGGAATAGCAGCGTCGCTGGGCGCATCTGATTTCGCCGGGTCAAAATGGCGCTCGGGGCAAAGCGAACATAATCAGGAGGTTATCACGCGCAATCGGCAAAAATTCATCACAATCAGGTGGTTTTTTGCAGGTGGTTTTTTGCAGGTGGTTTTTTGCGGGTGGGTTTCGGGAGCGGACAGCCCAACCTATCTGTGATAGATCGGATTTGGAAAATACACTTTAGTCGGCCCTGTGAATTGGCCGACCTGCCGGAGAGTTTACGGTGCTGAATAAATTCGGTCCCTCGGGACATGGCGAAGCGCAGGTGCAATATCTGGATGGCGATTTCCGCGTGGTCTCGCCGGGAACCTATGTGCGCTGCGCCATATCGGATGTACGGATCCCGCTCGACGAGTTGAAATACTGGAGCGTCGATCTTCAGGAAGCCTATTCGGTGCCGACGGCCGTCCTGCAACGGCATTTTCCCGGCGCGCTGAAGACGGAAGGTTGAGTTTCTTTGTCGTCCCGGCGAACGCCGGGACCCATACGCCGCAGCCCATCCGTGAGAGCGCTGGCGTTAGAGACCTTCGGTTACAATGACCGCCGCGGAGTATGGGTCCCGGGTCAAGCCCGGGACGACGTACTGCGGAATTTTTTCTCGCGCGCCTTGAACAGCTGCGCGGCGACGAACTTCCGCAAACCCGCGCCATCCTCAAACTCCAGCGTCACCGCGAACGCCACGATCGCTTTCGCCCAATCCGGCAATCCGCCGCCGACTCTCAGCCGCGCCAGATCCTTTTCCGTCGTCACCAGCGTCAGCGCGTCGCGGCCGGCCTCGGCGATCAGGCTGTCGATCTCGGCCCTGGAGAACGCGTGGTGATCGGCGAAGGCGTGCTGCCGGACCACGTCAACGCCGCTCGCCGTCAGCGTGCCGAAGAACCGTGCGGGATCGCCGATACCTGCAAACGCCAGCACACGCTTGCCACGCAATGCGGCGACGGAGGCTTCGCTCGGCACAAGGCGCGCGCGCAGCACCGGCTTGTCCTGCGCGGCGATATCGGCCGCCACGCGGTCGGCCGCCGTGCCGTTGCCGACGATGATGAGCGCATCGGTGCGCGCCAGCTGCGGCTTTAGCGGCGCGCGCAAGGGGCCGGCGGGAAACACCTGTCCGTTGCCGAGGCCGCGGCCGGCGTCGATCACGATCAGCGAGGTGTCCTTGGCGACCGCCGGGCTCTGAAAACCGTCATCCATCAGGATCACCGACGCCGCCAGCGAACGCGCCAGCGGAACGCCGTCGGCGCGTTGGCGCGCGACCACCACCGGCAGCGTCGCCGCCAGCATCAGCGGTTCGTCGCCGACATCGGCGGCGGCATGCCGTTCCGGATCGACCCGCACCGGCCCGCGCAATTTTCCGCCATAGCCGCGGCTGAGTACGATGGGCGTTTCGCCGAGCTCACGCAACAGCTTCGCCAGCGCGAGCACGGTCGGCGTCTTGCCGGCGCCGCCGACGTGATAATTGCCGATACAAATGACGGGGACGCCGGCATCCAGCCCGTCGCGCTGCATCCGTCTCGCGGCGATGGCACCGTAGAGGGCGGCGAGCGGTGTCAATAGACTGGATTTGAGGGAAGGCGGGCCGTGCCAGAAGCGCGGCTCACGCATTCGCGGCTCCCATTTCGAGCCGCAACTGCAACAGATACGGCTCCAGCGCGATCATCGTGCGATCCAGCGCGCCGCCGAGCTGTTCGACCACGCGCTCGGAGGCTTTGAGCGATACTTCGCGCGCCCTGGGATCGGCGAGCAGCTGACCAAGTTGCTTGACCAATGCTTCCTGGGTGTCGGCTTTTCGCGCGCCGCCGGCCTGATCGAGCGCCTCATAGACGTCGCCGAAATTGAAGACGTGCGGGCCATGGACGATCGAGGCACCAAGCTTGACCGCCTCGATCGGATTTTGCCCGCCATGCTCGACCAGCGATCCGCCCATGAACACGATCGGCGACAACCGGTAAAACAACCCGAGCTCGCCCATGGTGTCGGCGACATAGATGTCGGTCGCAGCCGTCGGCAGTTCCTCGCGCGAACGCAACGACGCGTGCAGGCCAGACGCCTCGACCATGCGCGCGATCGCCTCGCCGCGATCGGGATGCCGCGGCACGATCACGGTCAGAAGGTTCGGAAAGAATCCGGCGAGCGTCTTGTGCGCCTCCGCCAGCATCTCGTCCTCGCCCGGATGGGTGGAGGCGGCGATGACGACCGGACGGCCGCGCGTCATCGACATCAGCCGCTCCAGCTTGGCCTGGTCCGCCGGTGGCGCGGGAACGTCGAGCTTCAGATTGCCTGTCGTCACGACGTTGGGACAGCCAAGCGTCGAAAACCTGTCGGCATCGGTTTCCGACTGCGCGAGGCACAGTTCGAACCGGCCGAGCAGCGCCGAGATGGTGCCGGAGACACGCCGCCAGCGCGGAAACGAGCGAGGCGACATGCGGCCGTTGATCAGCACCATCGGCACGCGCCGCGCCGCACTCGACAGGATCAAGTTCGGCCACAGATCGGACTCGATGAACAGCGCCAGCGACGGACGCCAATGGTCGAGAAACCGCGCGACATAGCGCGGCGAGTCGTAGGGGACATATTGATGGATGACGTCGGGCGGAAACCGCTTGGCGACGACCGCCGCCGAGGTCACCGTGCCGGAGGTGAGGAGGATGCGCAGGTTCAGCGCCCGCAGCTGCTCGACCAGCGCTGCCGAGGCCAGCACCTCGCCGACGCTGGCGCCGTGAATCCACACCAGCGGCCCGACCGGGCGAACATCGGCGCTCACGCCGCGGCGTTCACTGACACGCGCCGGATCTTCCTTGCCGAGCTTCAGCCGCCGGTTGATGAACGCAGGCGCCAGCGGCACCATCGCGGACGACAGACTCCGGTAGACGCGCAACGTCATCGGCAGCGGCAGCGAATTAACCAAGGGCGGCCTCCGGACGACCGACAGCCGCATAGGCGCGACGGGTCGCTTCGTTCAGATAAGTCTCTACCTGTTGGCGCAGCTTTTCCATGGTCTCTGCGTCGGCGTCCGGCGGCACGAAAACCGCATCAATGCCTACCACGGCACCCCTGCCGAATGGCAAATTGATGGTGGAGGAGTCCCAATTTTTCAAACGGATGAACCGGCTGGTCACCATCGCAAAGGGGAGAATCGGCCGCCCGGACTCCCGCGCCAGCATGATGAGGCCGAGCCCCACCACCCGCGCCCGCTTCGGCACGTCCGCGGTGGTCGCAACGTTCCAATTATCCTCAAGCGCCTGCACCATCTCCCGGAACGCGCCGACGCCGCCCTTGCGGTGAAACGCGCCGCCATGGTCGCCGGAACCTCTGATGGTTCCGATGCCGAGCCGTTCGGCCGCAATGGCGTTGAACTCGCCGTCGCGATGCCGCGAGATCAGGACCTTGGCGCGATGGCTCTCCTTGGTCTTGATGAACGGCGTGATGAAATGCTGGCCGTGCCAGAAGGCGAGGATCGCCGGCATGGCGGGCTCGACCTGGTCGTAGACGTCAGCCGGTTCGTAGCTGAACTTGTTGGTCAGCCAGACCAGCCGCAGATATTCGGCCGCAAGCACACCGAGCGCACGCTGAAGCCAGCTGCTGCGCAGCAAATCGCGAAGGAATCGTTTCAACGGGCAGGCTTCGCGTCTTGCTTGGTGTCTTGCTTGGTATCTTGCCCCGGATCGAGCAGCCGGTGGAGGTGGACCACGAAATAGCGCATATGGGCGTTGTCCACGGTCTGCTGCGCCTTCGCCTTCCAGGCCGCATGGGCGGTGGCGTAATTGGGAAACACACCGACGATCTCAACCTGATCGAGATCCTTGAACGTCGTGTGTTCGAGATCGGTCAACTCGCCGCCGATGACGAGATGAAGCAGTTGCGGCGGGGCACTATCTGGCATGATGGTTGTTCCTAACGAGGTGCCCGGCAAGGTTGTTGAGGCGTATCGCATGATGAGTGGCGTGACGAACCGTGACGCAGGTCCGGCGTGTTCAGGGCAGCGGACGGATTCGAAAATGCTCGACAATGCGTGCATGCCGATCACGTCCCGCAGCCACCAGCACCCCGTGCGTCACCTCCCGGCGATTATACTCAATCGTGTCCCCCGAGAGCGCCGTCATCCTACCATCGGCTTCGTGCACGATCAAATTCGCCGCCGCAAGGTCCCAATCGCGGCTCTGACCGCCCGCAAAAGCGGCGTCCAGGCCGCCGTCGGCGACCCGGCACAACCGAAGCGCCAATGAGCCGATTCGCGGAAACAGCGTGATCTCATCGGATGACGGGCTCAGCCGCTGCACCAGCGGCTTGGGGCCGGCCATGCGGGAAAAATCCAGATCGGTGCCCGCGGTCGCGAGCACGCGCTTGCCGTTGCGCGTGGCGCCCTGCCCGCGCACCGCGAAGAAGAATTCGTCGGTCGCCGGCGCGAACACCGCCGCCAGCACCGGCGTTGCATCGGCCACCAGCGCAATGCTCACGCACCAGTCTTCGCGGCCGGCCAGATAGGCGCGGGTGCCATCGATCGGATCGACGATCCAGACCAGCTTCTTGCCGAGGCGCGCCTCGTCGTCGACGCTTTCCTCCGACAGCCAGCCATAGTCCGGCGTTGCCGCACGAAGCCGGCTTTCGACGAGATCGTTGACGGCGATGTCGGCTTCCGACACCGGCGACGAGGCGCCCTTGGTCCAGTTCTTCAATTCAGTGCGAAACAACGACAGCGCCAGCGCCCCCGCCTCGCGCACCGTCTCCGTCAGCAGTGCGGCATCGCGCACCTTTGTCGTGCCCAGCGTATCAGCGTCCGCCAAGCGTCAAACCCTCGATGCGCACCGTCGGCGCATTGACGCCATAGCGGAATTCCAGATCGTTGGCCGGTGTCAGCGACTGGAAGATCGGCAAGAGATGGCCCGCGATCGTCACTTCGCTGACGGAATAGGTGATCTCGCCGTTCTCGATCCAGAAGCCGGACGCGCCGCGGCTGTAATCGCCGGTGACGCCGTTGACGCCGGAGCCGATCAAATCGGTGACGTAAAAGCCCTGCTTGATATCAGAGATCAATTCGGCCGGCGTCGGCTCGCCCGCCTCCATGTGCAGATTGTACGACCCCGGCGAAGGCGACGACGATACGCCGCGATGCGCATGGCCGGTCGTGACCAGTCCGAGTTCGCGCGCGGTCGCGGTGTCCAGGAGCCACGAGGTCAGCACGCCCTCGTCGATGATCGCGAGCTTCTTCACCGTGACGCCTTCGGCATCGAAGGTTTGCGAGCGCAAGCCGCGCACCCGCAGGGGATCGTCGATGATGCGGATGTTCCTGGCGAACAGTTGCTCGCCCATGCGGTCTTTCAGGAAACTGGTCTTGCGCGCGATCGAGGCGCCGTTGACGGCGCCGACGAGATGGCCGACCAGCGATCCCGAGACCCGCGGATCGAACAGGACCGGCACCTTGCAGGTCTCGACCTTGCGCGGATTGGCGCGCGCCACCGTGCGTTCGCCCGCCTTGCGGCCGACGCTTTCGGGCGCGGCGAGATCGGAGGCATGCGGCGCCGACGTGTAGTCGTAGTCGCGCTCCATCCCGGTGCCTTCGCCTGAGATCGCGGTCATCGAGATGCCCTGGCTCGATCGCAAATACGAGCCGTGGAACCCGGTCGAAGTCACCAGCACCATGCCGCCGATGCCGCTCGATGCCGACGCGCCGCCGGATCGCGTCACGCCCTTGACCGCAAGCGCCGCGGCCTCCGCTTCTACGGCGCGGCGTTCGAGTTCGGAGGTCGAGGGAACCGTGCGATCGAGCAGGTCGAGATCGGCGAACTCGCGTGCCAGGAGTGAAGGATCGGCGAGACCGACATATTTGTCGTCGGGCGCGACCTTCGCCATCGCGACCGCGCGCTCGGCCAGTTTCGAAATGCCATCGCCGCTGATGTCGTTGGTCGAGACCACCGCCTGGCGCTGTCCGACCAGCACGCGCAATCCGACATCGTCGCCTTCTGAGCGCTCGGATTCCTCGACGCGGCCATCGCGCACTTCGACGCCTTGGCTGACGCCGCGCACCGCGACCGCATCAGCCGCATCGGCGCCGGCGCGTTTGGCGGCTTCGACCAGCTGCTGCGCCAGCGTCGAGAGCGCCGATTGGTCGAACAGGTCGGAGGATGAAGGCTTGGATGGTGAAGAGTTCACAAACAAAATCCCTGACATTGAAGCGAGTTGGGACGCAAATCTTTGGACCCATCAGATGTGCCTGATTCACGGGGATTTCAAGCATTTTGACGCCTCAAAAGCCAATCATTTTCGGCTTCAAAGCAAGGACTCGTCAATCATGCGCGCCAAGCTCTTGTCAATCATGCGGGCAGAAGCGGCGCCGGTGACTTCGGGTTAACCAGCCTTCTTAAGCCAAAACGGAAACCGCTCGGCTAAGGTCTCACACATCGACCGGGAACATAATTCCGGCGGGGAGACTAAAAGCCGTGAGGCGTCAAACAGCAACAAGCGGGATCAATCCCGCCGGGTCGGGCCGCGCATTGCGGCTCGACCCTCTTTCCCTTCCGCTCCGCTTCGATGCGCAGGACACGCGTGCCGACGGCGGCGTGCGGCAGATAGAACTTCACCGCGAACGCGTCGTGCTGCGCCGTGCCGTCAAGGGCATGCAGATGGCCGTCAACGTTCGCGTCAGCGATTTCCTTGGCGTCGCTTTGCGCGGTCTCGACGACGCGCAGATGCTGGTGCTGGTGCATCGCGATCCCTCGCTTAACATTCCGCTTGGCGTCAGTTCCGATGCCGAGGAGCTTTCAACGGCCTGGCAGATGTGGAGCGAGATCTTCGCGCTTCCGCAATTGCCGGAAGACAAGCGCCGCGATCCGGCCCAGCGCCGCCGCCGTCACAACGCGATCCGCGCCCGCCGCCCGAAATTCCTGGTGCGCCGCCGCGCCGGCGATTTGCTCAATCCGGCGAACCTGCATCAGGGCGAGCGCGAGATTATCGCACGGGATTGAGATTGTTTTCGTAGGGTGGGTTAGCCGAAGGCGTAACCCACCGCTGCGCGGAAGATCAAGATGGTGGGTTACGCTTCGCTAACCCACCCTACGCTTCAACGCATCACCGCATCCACCAGCAGGCCCGCAAACAGCAGCAGCCCCGCGTCACGGTTGGATTTGAAAACGCGCAGGCACAATGCGGGATCGCTGATGTCTAGCCGCCGGATTTGCCAGACCAGGTGAACAGCGAACGCGACCAGGCCGATCCATGCCGGCCATCGCGCCCCACCCAGCGCCATCGCCACGCCGATCAGTACCACTGCCAGTGAATAGAACACGACCAGCGCCCGATGCGTCGCCGCACCGAACAAACGCGCGGTCGATTTGACGCCGATCAGCGCGTCGTCCTCGGCGTCCTGATGCGCGTAGATGGTGTCGTAGCCGATCACCCAGGCGATCGAACCGGCATAGAGCACGAGCGCGGTCAGATCGATGCGTCCGAGCGTGACCGCAAATCCCATCAAGGCGCCCCATGAGAAGGCGAGGCCGAGCACGACCTGCGGCCACCAGGTGATGCGCTTCATGAAGGGATAGACCGCGACGATGATCAGCGACGCGATGCCGGTCATGATGGCGAAGCGGTTGAACTGCAGCAACACGGCGAGCCCGATCAGCGCCTGCAGCACCAGCCACGCAAGTGCCTGCGGCACGCTCACCTGCCCGGCCGGGATCGGCCGCGACCGCGTGCGCTCGACCCTGGCGTCGAGGTCGCGATCGGTGATGTCGTTCCAGGTGCACCCCGCCCCGCGCATCACGAAGGCGCCGATGAAGAACAGCACGATGACGAACAGCAACTGACTGGCGTCGCGCGCGATGCCAGCGGCCAGCGCCGCCGACCACCAGCACGGCATCAGCAATAGCCATGAGCCGATCGGCCGGTCGAAACGGGAGAGACGTAAATAAGGCCGCGACCAAGACGGCGCGCGCGTATCGACCCAGTTGCCGGTGGCGTCGGCAACGCGGGCCGTGAGGTCGCTCATCGGAAGGCGGTCATCGGGTGAGAACGTTGCCGTTCAGCGTATCGAACGTGCTGCCGCCCTTCTTCACAGTTTGCGCCTCGGGCAGCGCCGCCGAAGAGCCGAGCGCCTCGCTCAGGCTCGGCGCGGCCGCTCGCTGCGCTTGTGCTCCCTGCTGGGCGACCGTGCAGACCTGCTTTTGCATTTTCTCGGTGTTCTTGTGGCCGTTCTTGAGCTGCTCGGCGATCTGCGGCGGAATTCCGCATTTCGCGGAATTTGTCTCGACATATTTGATCATCTTGACTTCGGCCTGGCTGTAACTGCCGATCAGCTTGCAGGCCTCGTCCGGCGACGCCTTGCGATCGCTGGCGGCCTTGATCAGCTTGCCGCGCTTCTCGGCGTCCTCGCGCAAGGGAACGAAGCCCTTCATGCAGGCATCCGCCGCGCCGCTGGCTTGTGGCGGCGGTCCACGGTCGAATGCCGAGCCCCCGCCCGGGGCGGCTCCCGCCGACGGGAACGGTGAAGGACCACCCACCGACGCCGCGGGGGCTGCGCCGTTCACCGACGGGAACGGCGACGCGCTGCTTGCGGTTGCGGGTGCAGCCTGTCCGTTGGGCAGTGGCGCCGGAAATGGGGTCTGCGCAAAGGCCTGCCCCGCGTGAATGGTCACGACGGCAATCGTCAGGGGCACAATGAGACGGCGGATTATCAAAGGTGTTTCTCCGGCAAAGGTCCAGCAGGGCCCGGGCGACTTCCGATCGAAGCACAATTCCGACGGGGCTTTTTACGATTCCTGCCGGCCCTTAACAACCCGTGGATTTAGGCGGCAGCGCGGCGCTGGGCCGCACCGAATCATTAAATTGTCCCCGGATTCTAACCCTTTAGGCTAAAACGGGCGCGAAACGGAACAATCACAGATGCCTGAACTCGATTTTCGTGCCCCTCGCCTGTTCGTCGATGCCGCCTTGAGCCCGGGCGAAAGGGTCCCGCTGGAGCGGAACCAAAGCAATTATCTCGGCAATGTGCTGCGGCTTTCCGCCGGCGAATCGATATTGGTGTTCAACGGCCGCGACGGCGAATGGCAGGCGCAGATTATCGGGCGGAAGCGGCCCGACAGCCTCGAGATCCTCATCCGGAGCCGGCCGCAGGATCGCCTGCCCGACATCGCCTACGTCTTTGCCCCGTTAAAACATGCCCGGCTCGACTACATGGTGCAGAAGGCGGTCGAGATGGGCGCCTCAAAGCTGCAACCGGTGTTGACGCGTTTCACCCAGGTCTCGCGGGTCAATGGCGAGCGGATGCGCGCCAATGTCATCGAGGCCGCCGAGCAATGCGGCATCCTGAGCTTGGCCGACGTTGCCGAACCGATGCCGCTCGATCGCTTTCTGAGCCAGCGCCAGCCGGAGCGTCTCCTGGTCTTCTGCGACGAGGCGGCGGAAACCACCTCGCCGCTGCAGGCGCTGCAAAACGGGTTAACGGCGGCTGGCGGCATCGACATCCTGATCGGTCCCGAAGGCGGATTTGCCGAGGAAGAGCGCGCGCTGTTGCTGCGCCAGCCGCGAACGCTGCGGCTTTCGCTCGGCCCCCGAATTTTGCGCGCCGACACCGCCGGCGTCGCGGCGCTGGCGCTGGTGCAGGCCGCGCTCGGCGACTGGGCCAGCCCGGGATAGCCAGCCGAGGCCGTTAAGCCTCATTGAACCCCGCGTTAAGTGACGACACCAATCTCTGTCGAAACCCTGCCCCGGCCATGCTAAGGCCTCCGCCAACAAACGCTTGATACCTCTTGGAACCCGTTTTTCGGGATATTTGGACGCGAAATGACCGTAACCGCCGCCATCGATGGTGCCGCCGGGTCCGCCACATGGGCGGACGCGCTGCTTTTGTCGTTTGCGCAGGCCGGCTACGTCCAGGCTGAACCGGCGATTCTGCAGCCGGCCGAGCCGTTCCTGGACCTCTCCGGCGAGGACATCCGCAAGAGCCTCTATCTGACATCAGACGCCAGCGGCGAGGAGCTTTGCCTTCGTCCCGATCTCACCATTCCGGTGGCGCGGGACTATCTGGCCTCGGGGCGTGCCGGCCAGCCCGCGGGCTTCAGCTATCTTGGGCCGGTGTTCCGTTATCGCGACGGCCAGCCGAGCCAGTTCCTGCAGGCCGGCATCGAATCCTTCGGCCGGCAGGATCGCGCCGCGGCGGATGCGGAAATGCTGGCGCTGGCGCTGGAGGCGACTTCGGCGTTCGGCCTGAGCGATGTCGAAATCCGCACCGGCGACGTCGCGCTGTTCACCGCGCTGATCGATGCGCTCGAGCTTTATCCGGTCTGGAAGCGGCGGCTGATCAAGGATTTCAACCGCAAGGTCAGCCTCACCCAGGACATCGAGCAGCTGACATTGGCGACCGCCCCCGGCCGCAACGAATATGAAGGCGTGCTGGCAGCCCTTGCCGGCTCCGACCGCAAGGCCGCGCTGGCGCTGGTCACCGACCTGATGTCGATCGCCGGCACCACCAATGTCGGCGGCCGCACCGTTGCCGAAATCGCCGACCGCTTCCTCGAACAATCGACGCTCAAGAGCGGCGCGCTGCCGCGCGACGCGCTCGCGACCATCAAGCGCTTTCTTGCCATCGCGGGCGACCCCGACGACGCGGTCGCGCAACTGCGCGCGCTGGCCGAGGACACCAAGCTCAATTTGACGGCGGCGATCGATCAGCTCGAAAGCCGCGTCGGCTTCATGGCGGCGCGCGGCATCGACACCAGCCTGACGCGCTTTTCGACCGCCTTCGGACGCGGCCTCGACTACTACACCGGCTTCGAATTCGAACTGCACGGCAAGGGTAACGGCATCGAGCCGCTGGTGGCAGGCGGGCGCTATGACGGGCTGATGACCCAGCTCGGCTCGGCGGCGCCGATCCCGGCGGTCGGCTTCTCGGTCTGGATCGAAGCCCTGACGCAACTCCGCAAACCGGTCGGGAACGCATCATGACCGCGCCCTTCGTTCTCGCCGTTCCCTCCAAGGGCCGCCTGCAGGAAGAAGCCGAAGCGTTCTTCACGCGCGCCGGTCTCAGCCTCGCCAAGCCGCGCGGCGCGCGCGATTATCGCGGCACCATCTCCGGGCTCGACAATGTCGAGATCGCCTATCTCTCGGCGAGCGAGATTGCCTCGCAGCTCGCCCGCGGCATGGTGCATCTCGGCGTGACCGGCGAAGACCTCTTGCGCGAAAGCATCGTGGACGCCGACAAGCGCGTGCTGTTGATCGACAATCTCGGCTTCGGCAGCGCCAATGTCGTGGTCGCGGTACCGCAGGCCTGGATCGACGTCCGCACCATGGCCGATCTCGACGACGTCACGACGGGTTTCCGCGCGCAGCATAACCGGCGCATGCGGGTCGCGACCAAATACATCAACCTGACCCGAAACTTCTTCGCCACCCACGGCGTGGTCGATTACCGCATCGTCGAGAGCGCCGGCGCCACCGAAGGTGCGCCCGCGGTCGGCACCGCCGAGATGATCGTCGATATCACGACAACGGGTGCCACCCTCGTCGCCAACGGCCTCAAGGTGCTCGACGACGGCGTGATCCTGCGCAGCCAGGCCAACCTCGTCGCCTCAAAGGATGCCGACTGGTCGAGCGGGGCGCGCGAGACCGCGCGCGTCATCCTCGATCACATCGCCGCACGTGCCCGCGCCAGCAAATATCGCGAAGTCCGCACCCGCTTTGCCGGCTGCAACGACAGGCTGCTGACCGAGGCGCATAACCGCTTCGGTGTCGTCGCCCCGTTCGGCCGCCCGACCTCGTCGGGCATGCTGACGCTGCACTGCCCGCCGTCGAAGCTCTACGCGCTCGGCAGCTTCCTGCGCGAGCACGGCGCCGACACGGTTTCGGTGGCTGCCCTCGACTATGTGCTCGACCGGGAAAACCCGCTGTTCGCCCGCCTCGAGGCGTTCTTGCGACAATAAAGCGGGTTCTGGAGCCTGACCGGTTCTGATTGAATCAGAACCGGTCAGGCTCCAGTCTTTGTCTTGACGCGTTTTCTTATGCGAACCGGTATCCACTTCACTCGAAAACGCTATAGATTTCATTCATCGTAGCGACAGCTTGCGACGAGTAACATATGCTGTTGTCCATGATGGAACCTGATCTATGACGCTTGGCTCTGACGTTTCCGGCCTGTCCACCACCGCGGCGAGCGCCGCGGCGCGGGGGCTGTCGATTGTCGTGCCGGTCTATAACGAGGCCGCCGGGCTCGCGTTGCTGCACGAGCGGCTGATCGGCCTCGCCAGGATCTTGCGGCAGCGCTATGGCCTCGCCAGCGAAGTGGTCTATGTCGATGACGGCAGCGCCGATACCACGCTTAGCATCGCGCGCACCCTGAAGGCCGACGCGCTCGACGTTCAGGTGGTGTCGCTGTCGCGCAATTTCGGCAAGGAGGCGGCCTTGATGGCGGGGCTCGACCATGCGCGGCGCGGCGCGGTGCTGTTCATGGACGGCGACGGCCAGCATCCGCCGACCCTGGTCGAGAAGCTGGTCAGCCACTGGATCGATGACGGCTACGACGTCGTCTATACGGCAAAGGCGCATCGCGACAATGAATCGTTTCTGCGGCGTCTTGCCGTGCACGGCTTCTACGCGCTGATCAATTACGGCGCACGGCAGAAAATCCCCGAGGATGCCGGCGACTTCCGCCTGCTGTCGCCGCGCGCCGCGGCAGCGCTCAAGCAGCTGCCCGAGCGCAATCGCTTCTTCAAGGGTCTGGCGAGCTGGATCGGCTTTCGCCAGATCCGCGTCGATTACGAGCCGGCGCCGCGCGCGCACGGCGTCACCACCTTCAGCGCCGGCCGGCTGGTGGGCCTGTCGATCGAGGGGCTGACCTCGTTCTCGGTGGCGCCGTTGCGCTTTGCCAGCCTGTTCGGCGTGCTGCTCGCCGTGGGCGCCTTTCTGTTCGGCCTGACCATTCTCTGGGAAGTCTTGACCACGGGCAAGCAGGTCCCCGGCTATCCCTCGCTCGTGATCGGCCTGATGACGATCGGCGGCGTGCAGCTGATCATGATCGGCATCGTCGGCGAATATATCGGCAAGATCCTGTCGGAGCTGAAAGCCCGTCCGATCTATTTCGTCGCCGAACACTCCGAGAAGCGCGCGGACGAAACGACCACCGCAAGCGTCAGCGAACGGACCGCCGCGGAATGAACGATGCCGCGCCGCCGCGCCGTATCTGGCTGTGCGCCGATGATTACGGGATCAGCGAGGGCGTCAATCGCGCCATTCGCGAGCTGATCGGCCAGGGCCGGCTCAATGCGACATCGGTGATGGTGGTCGGCCCGGCGATCGGCCGCGGCGAGGTCACTGCGCTGCAGGACGCCGCCGCCGGCAGCTCGCGCTGCGCCATCGGCCTCCATGCGACGCTGACCGCGCCATTCCGGCCGCTGACGATGCACTTCAGGCCGACCGATGGCGGCATGTTTCTGCCGCTGCCGGCGATGCTGCGGTCGGGCCTGTTGCGGCGGCTCGACCCTGAAATGATTCATGCCGAATTGATGGATCAGCTGGCGGCGTTCCAGGATCTGTTCGGCCGGCCGCCGGATTTCGTCGACGCCCATCAGCATGCGCAACTCTTCCCGCAGGTGCGCGATGCGTTTCTGCGCGCGGTGAAGCAGGCCGCGCCCGGAGCCTGGGTTCGCCAGGGCGGGCGCCTTCAGCCGCTGGCGAAACGGCTCGGCGCGCCCAAGGCGCTGCTGCTCGATGTTCTCAGCTCGCGGTTTCGCAGGCTCGCCACCCGTGCCGGTATCCCGTTCAATCCGGCCTTTGCCGGCGCCTATGATTTTTCGAAGATGCCCGATTTCGGCGTCCTGATGGGGCAATTCCTGCAGGGCCTGCCGGAGGGCGGGCTCGTGATGTGTCATCCGGGCTTCGTCGACGAAACCCTCATCAGCCTCGATCCCATGACCACCCAGCGCGAAAGCGAGCACGCGTTTCTCGCCGGCGCGCAATTGCCGCCGCTGCTGGCGCGGAACAATGTTACACTGACTTGAGTTTGCTCAATAAACCGGCCGGTCGTTTTGTCGCATACAGAAATTTAATCTGCGCTCCCACTACTTGCGACACAAACCCCGCCCTACATCTGCCCCGCGCTTCGAGGCACTCGACGCGATGGAGAACGCCATGACACCGCAAGAACGCCAACTGATTGACGATCTTTTCGACCGCCTTGCCAAGCTGGAGAACACCCCGCGAGATCCCGAAGCCATGTCCGCGATCATGCAGGGCCTGCGTGGTGCGCCCAATGCCGTCTATGCGCTGGTGCAGACGGCGCTGGTGCAGGACGAGGCGCTGAAGCGCGCCAACGACCGCATCCAGCAACTGGAAGGCGGACACGCGGGCGAACAGAATCAACCCGGCGGCTTCCTCGATTCGATGCGCGACACGATCTTCGGGCAGAGCCAGCCACGCGGCTCTGTACCTAACGTCCGCTCGCCCGGCATGGGCGGTCGCCCGGTCTGGAACAGCGGCGAGGTGGTGCAGCAGACCCAGGGACAACAAGGTCCCGGACAATACGGCCAGCCCGGCTACGGGCAGCAGCCTGCCTATGGTCAGCCGCAGCAGCAACCGCCGTTCGGCGGCGGTGGTGGCGGCTCGTTCCTCGGAACGGCAGCGGCAGCAGCGGCCGGCGTGGTCGGCGGATCGATGCTGCTCGGCAGCATCCGCTCGATGATGGGCGGCGGCGGCAACCAGCAGGCGGCCTTCGGCGGCGATACCGGCGGTCATCGCGGCAGCGTTGAAGACCGGCGGCCGGGCGGCAGCGATCAATCCGGCGGCGACCTGGCGCGGGAGGCCGGCGCCAACGACATCGGCTCGTCCGGAAGTTCGCGCACGGGGCTGTTCGACAACACATCGAACGACGACAATTATGACGACATGGATCATGACTCCGACGGCTTCGACGGCGACGGCGGCGGCGACGACGATTAAGCCTGAACGACGTCACGTCTGAAAAAGAAAACGGCCGCTCAATCGAGCGGCCGTTTGTTTCTGTCGGTTTGGTAGCTCTAATTTTGACGCGTTTTCTTTACGCGAACCGGCATCCCCACTTCGCTCGAAAACGCTATGCTTAAATGACAACGACCTTGGCGCCGACGCCGACGCGGCCGTAGAGATCGATCACGTCTTCATTGCGCATCCGGATGCAGCCGGACGAGACGTTGGTGCCGATGGTCCAGGGCTCGTTGGAGCCGTGGATGCGGTAGAGCGTCGATCCCAGATACATCGCGCGCGCGCCGAGCGGATTTTGCGGACCGCCTTCCATGTGCCGCGGCAGATCGGGACGCCGCGCCAGCATTTCCGGCGGCGGGGTCCAGGCCGGCCATTCCTTCTTCGCCGAGATAGTCTTGACGCCGGACCACGTGAAACCCGGGCGGCCGACGCCGATGCCGTAGCGCAGCGCCTTGCCGTCGCCCTGCACCAGGAACAGGAACTTGTTGGGCGTATCGACGACGATGGTGCCGACACCTTCCTTGCCGGTGTAGTCGACAACCTGCTTGTTGTACTTTGGATCGACCGGGCGCTGTGCCGGCTCGACCGCTTCTTCCTGCTGCTGACGCATCGATTGTTGCGGATCCATCGGCGGCAGGGTGCCGCGCCGTCCGCCATATCCGTAATCCGGCTGCTGCTGATAGACCGGCTGCTGTTGCTGATAGCGGCCGCCCTGCGCCGGCCCGTCGCCGAACAGGAATTCAATGAAGCCGCCGCCCATTTGCGAACGTTCGGCATAAGCGGTGCGTACCGGCGCAGGCTGCGCGGGCTGATTGGCGTAGATCACGGTGGGGTCGGCGAGCGGAGAGGCGTCGATCGCCAAGGCAGAATCGGAGAAGCCAAGGCACGACACGCCCGCAAGGAGCGCGAGAGACATTTTTCTGAACATCGACGTACTCTGTACTGTTTCGTCACTGTTAGCGTTTGGCGACGCCTGAGCGGCGCCGTTGCACGTGGTCAATAAAGGGTCAAAACCACATCGGTTTGGTAAACAGGAACGGCGTTTCGATTCACCACGTCGCCGATTGCGCGCTGATTTGTCCGGTAGCGTTTATTTTGAGTGAACGCCGGGCACGCATGGTTAATCCCTGGTGTGCGCCTCGCGGAAGACTACGCCGCGATGTGTTCCCCGCGTGAACCTCACGTTAAATCGCATCTGCCTAAAACAGGTCACGGAGTTAAGGGGTGGGAATACATCATGTCGGTTAGTCGCAAACGTTTTCGTATCGAACAGGCCATTTTGGGCGATGTGCCAATACCGGTGTCCGCGCCTGCCGAAGGCGGCGACATCGGCCCGATGCATCGCGAGATCATGAGCGAGCTGCGCTCGATCCGCGCCCAGATGGCCGCGGGCGGTCAAGGCCGCTCCGTCGTGACTGAATCGGCGGAAGCGTCGGTGGCGCGCGAGGTTGCCGAAGCCCAGGCGCTGCTGGAAACCTATCGTGCCCAGATCGAGCAGTGCGAAAAGCTCAAGGTCGAACTCGACCTCATTCACGACGCCATCAACCGCACCAAGCGCGAAATCGCAACGCTGCACGGCAAGAGCTTTGACGGCGGCGAAATGGCCAAGGTCAATGGCGAACTCGGCGCCGTCGTCGGCGGCACCGAGCAGGCCACGCAGCAGATTCTCGAAGCCACCGAGGCGATCGACCAGGCGGCGACCGCGCTGTCCAAGAACACTTCGCCGGACCAGCAGAAGCTGCTCAGCGAGGAAATCCAGGAACGCGTCATCGCGATCTTCGAAGCCTGCAACTTCCAGGACCTCACCGGCCAGCGCATCAGCAAGGTGATGACCACGATGAAGTTCATCGAGAACCACATCAACGTCATGATGGACATCTGGGGTGGCGTCGACGCGCTGAGGGCGCACGCGACCCCGATCGTCGACACCCGTGAAGGCGACGCCAAGCTGCTCAACGGTCCGAAGCTCGACGGCGACGTCGGCCATGCCTCGCAAGACGACATCGACGCGCTGTTCGATTAAGGGTTCAGTTGGCGCCTACGCGGGCGTCATCCCGAGAATACGAAAACGCCGGCGCGAAGCCGGCGTTTTTTATTTATGGTTTAGAATGTCATTCCGGGGCGATGCGAAGCATCGAACCCGGAATCTCGAGATTCCCCGATGCGCAATTGCGCATCTGTGGTCTGGTCCTTTGGACCATCCCGGAATGACGGAGGGCTCAGGCGCGCGGCGCGCAGCGGACATAGACCATGTTGCCGTAACGGACCCCGGCATCCTTGTCGACAAAGCGGGTCACCAGAACGCGGCCGTCGAACGAGACGACCTCGCGGTCCTGCTCGCCCGGGGTCGGTCCGGCCGGGCCGATATAATTCTTGCCGCTCGGAGAGCCCTTGAGGCGCAGTTCCTGCGGGGTCGCCTGGTCGGCCAGATGCATGACCACGCCCCCGGAGGTGCCGGCGGTGATCACATAAGGCTGCCTGCACTGATCGCGGGCCATCTTTTCGGTGCGGGCCCGGTCGTTCGGATTCTGATACGAGGCGAGACCCCAGCGGCCGACGATCTCGTCGGAGCGGATCGTCGCCGGCATGTCGGGAGCCACACCCGGCTCGGGCGGAGGCGCGGAACTTGATGACAGCGACGGCAGGCTCATGCTGCTGCACGCTCCCAAGAGCATCGTGAGCGCTGAGGCGATCGCCAGATTGGCAACCACGCGCGCAGTACCGGACCCGATCATCGCATTCCCCCAAACAAGTTTTTTGGCCGCACCCGTCCTGCAGCCAACCGTAAAACACGTGCCGGAGCAATGACGTCCATCAAATTACGCCGTCGCTCCGATTTGGTTTCTCAGGGAGCATCCTATATTGGCCTCACCAAGGCCTTAACCTTTTTTGGGCCTTAACCCCCCTTGCTTGACAGGATCGGCGCCAAGCCATATTCCCCGGGCCACACATTAGCACTCAAACGCGACGATTGCTAAGGCAAGTAAGGAGTTTGGCCGTCCCGCCCGGGACGGTGTCGAATACCCGGCATTAGCAGCCATTTTGATGGCAATCAGACCTGAAACCAAGCCTTCCAAAGAGGAAACCTCATGGCCAAATCCAAATTCCGCCCACTGCATGACCGCGTCGTGGTCAAGCGTATCGACGCCGAAGAGAAGACCAAGGGCGGCATCATCATTCCCGACAGCGCCAAGGAAAAGCCCTCGCAGGGCGAAATCACGGCCGTCGGCCCGGGCGGCCGGGACGAGGCCGGCAAACTGATCCCGATCGACCTCAAGGTCGGCGACCGCGTGCTGTTCGGCAAATGGTCGGGCACCGAGGTCAAGCTCGACGGTGAGGAACTCCTCATCATGAAGGAATCCGACATCATGGGCGTGCTGGTTTAAGCACCGCCTCCCTCACCCTGAGGAGGCAGCGAAGCTGCCGTCTCGAAGGGCCGACATTCACAAACTCATCCTTCGAGACGCGGCCAAGTGGCCGCTCCTCAGGATGAGGGTTCATTTCCAGGAGTAAATCCAAATGGCTGCCAAAGACGTTAAATTCGCCGGAGACGCCCGCGATCGCATGCTGCGCGGCGTCGATATCCTCGCCAACGCCGTGAAGGTGACGCTCGGCCCGAAGGGCCGCAATGTCGTGATCGACAAGAGCTTCGGCGCCCCGCGCATCACCAAGGACGGCGTTACCGTCGCCAAGGAGATCGAACTCGAGGACAAGTTCGAGAACATGGGCGCGCAGATGCTGCGCGAAGTCGCCTCCAAGACCAACGACACCGCCGGAGACGGCACCACCACCGCGACCGTGCTCGCCCAGGCGATCGTGCGCGAAGGCGCCAAGTCGGTTGCCGCCGGCATGAACCCGATGGATCTGAAGCGCGGCATCGACATCGCGGTGCTGGCCGTGGTCAAGGACATCGAAAAGCGCGCCAAGCCGGTCGCCTCCTCCGCCGAAGTCGCCCAGGTCGGCACCATCTCGGCCAATGGCGATGCCGCCATCGGCAAGATGATCGCGCAGGCGATGCAGAAGGTCGGCAATGAAGGCGTCATCACCGTCGAGGAAAACAAGTCGCTCGAGACCGAAGTCGACATCGTCGAGGGCATGAAGTTCGACCGCGGCTATCTGTCGCCCTACTTCATCACCAACGCGGAAAAGATGACCGCCGAGCTCGAGGACGTCTACGTGCTGCTGCACGAGAAGAAGCTCTCCGGCCTGCAGGCGATGCTGCCGGTGCTGGAAGCCGTGGTGCAGTCCGGCCGTCCGCTCTTGATCATCGCCGAGGACGTCGAGGGCGAGGCTCTGGCGACGCTGGTGGTCAACCGCCTGCGCGGCGGACTGAAGGTCGCCGCCGTCAAGGCGCCGGGCTTCGGCGATCGCCGCAAGGCGATGCTGGAAGACATCGCGATCCTGACCGGCGGTCAGCTGATCTCCGATGAGCTCGGCATGAAGCTGGAAAGCGTCACCGTCAACATGCTCGGCCGCGCCAAGAAGGTGGTGATCGACAAGGAGAACACCACCATCGTCAACGGCGCCGGCAAGAAGCCGGCGATCGAAGCCCGCGTCAGCCAGATCAAGGCGCAGATCGAGGAAACCACCTCGGACTACGACCGCGAGAAGCTGCAGGAGCGCCTGGCCAAGCTCGCCGGCGGCGTCGCGGTGATCCGCGTCGGCGGTGCGACCGAGATCGAGGTCAAGGAGAAGAAGGACCGTGTCGAGGACGCGCTCAACGCAACCCGCGCGGCCGTGCAGGAAGGCATCGTGCCGGGCGGCGGCGTGGCGCTGCTGCGCGCCAAGAAGGCGGTCGGCCGCATCCAGCACGACAATTCCGACGTTCAGGCCGGCATCAACATCGTGCTGAAGGCGCTGGAAGCTCCGGTCCGCCAGATCTCGGAGAACGCCGGTGTCGAGGGCTCGATCGTGGTCGGCAAGATCCTCGAGAACAAGTCCGAAACCTTCGGCTTCGACGCCCAGACCGAGCAGTATGTCGACATGGTCGACAAGGGCATCATCGACCCGGCCAAAGTGGTGCGCACTGCCCTGCAGGACGCTTCCTCCGTCGCCGGCCTCCTGGTGACCACCGAGGCCATGGTCGCCGAACTGCCGAAGGAGCCGGCCGCGCCGATGCCCGGCGGCGGCGGCGGCATGGGCGGCATGGGCTTCTAAGCCAAGGATCCGCACGAACGCTTAAAGGGCTGCCAAATGGCAGCCCTTTTTTTGCGCCTGTCGATGCTATTGAAAAGTGCCGGGGCAGACGCCCTTGAGATCTTTCGGGAGAAAGTCCGCCAGCCTTCGAGTCCAGCTTCTTCCAAAGGCGGAGAACACGGGTGAGGCTTTGAGCGCATCGAGCAAGGCACAGGATGCAGCTTCGATCAGAAGGTCCGGATCGCCAACCGCATTGATCGACGCGACCGTGAAAGGGCCGAGCACACCATCGAGCGGAACGCTGACCTGGAAGCTGCCCTTTAGAGCGGTCTGAAAAGCCTTGGTTGCCTGAACTGGCCCTGACTGGACCAACATGTTCACATACGCGCCCCTGACGGCGGGATTCTTGATGGATCGTACGCCAGGACGCTGCAGAAAATTGTCCCTGTAAAAATCCATCACCTGAGTTCGCGTCAGGTTCTTGATCGTGTCGGCATCGGCGGGTTTCCCGGTAAAGGTCGACCATTGGGCGATCGTAATGCCTGCGTTGGTCGGGCCAGCCGGGTCCTGCGGCGAACTCGCGTAACCGCCTTCCCATTTCAGGATTCTTGAAAGAATGTCATCGTCGGACGCCACGGTTTCGGTCGACCTTGGTGTGGATGGCGGTACCGCAGGGGGGGCCGCCACCGGCTTTACCTTCGATCGTTCCTTGTCGATCTGATTGATGAGTATCGAAAGGACGGTCTCCTTGTAGGTTGCATACAAAGGCGGGACAGCGAGATACAGCGCCGCCGCGATTAAACCGACAAGCAGGATACCGGGCGGCGCCAAGGCGAGAAGGTTGATCAAGCGTGTGCGCCAGGACGGCTTTCGCTCATATGACGAATGGTTGACCTGATCCTGATCGAAGATCGGAAGCCAGTAGGTGCGGATGAACTCCTTATTGAAGAAGTCGGAGTGGGCGAAATCGTGGAACCGGTCCTCAATCAAGCCGCTCTGAAAGCCAAACGTTCCCGAAACGCCATATCCGAATGAGGAAATCTTCGCCAAAACCGGCCAAGCGTCCCTTGCGCCGGCATCGTTGACGAATTTGCCGTGAATTTTTCGGCTGATGCTGTCGAAGTTGAAATTATTTGGCAGCACCGATCCACACAGAACAAGATGATGCAGGTCGATGTCCCTCGTTTGCCGAAGAAGCGTTGCAATGGTGTAGGTTCCGAAGCTGTGAGCTATGACCGAGATACGTACGCGCTTGTTCTTCTGATCGTATCTTGATTTGATGTCACGAATATCGTCGGCGATCTTCCGTGCCGGTCCAGATCGAAAAAAGGGAAAAACCAGTCGCAGGGCGCTGAAGTAATCGTAGCCAAGCGGCTTGACGACGGTGCCATCTATCTCGCCCAGGATAGGCTGCACCAGATCATACCAGAACGCGCGGGTGCGAATTCCATGAAGCAGAATGACGACGTCCACCACATCCGTGGCCGGATCCGACCTCTCCGGATTCGCGTCGCGGGCGGCTTGCGAAGGGCTCTGCGTTTGTTGCGACATGAGTGGCGATACCGACGGTGGACCAGTAAAGTTTGTAATTGTAGATGCCCGAGGCTGCAACCGGGTTTCACCCTGGTTCTGCCGTCCCGGCCCTCGCACGCCATGTTCGATTGGCGGCCTCGGCAGTTGCATCGTGGAAGTCGGGTCTACAATCCGGCCCGTTACCCCGGGCTCGGGGCGATCCGCCTCCGGGCGGCCTTCTTGTTTGGCGAAATGACATGAAGCTCGGTTCCGATGGAATCAGAACCAAGCTTCCTCTCTTTGTTTTGACGCGTTTTCCTGGCGCGAACCGGTACCCACTTCGCTCGAAAACGCTACTGAGGTTTGCTACTTACGACGGACGCTGATTCTCTCCCTTGAGGAATTCCAATGCGCGCACTCCTGCTCTGCCTGTTCGGTCTGGTGACGGCCTCGGACCTGGCTTTTGCCCAGATGAAGCTTCCCTCCAAGGCAGCACCAGCACCCGGCGGCAGCGAAGTCCGATACTTCACCTCGATCGACGGATTGATGAGCGGCAACGCCGACGTCGTCCTCAAGGAGATCCGCCAGGGCAAAACCGTCACCGCGGCCGTGCTCGACGTCTGCTACCCCGTCGAAAAAGGCTCCGACCGCAAGGACCGCTTCGTCGCCAACCTCACCGTCAGCGGCCAGAACCTGACCGGCTCGACGCAAAGCATCGGCGACAAGCTGCCGGTCACCGTGAACCTCGCGCGCAAGGCCAGCGCCGACGGCTTCGAATTCCGCGGCCGGATCACCATCGGTCAGGCGGTGACGGAAGTGGCCTCGACCGACAATTCCGATCTCAGCGAGAAGGAGTTTTTGGACAACCAGACCACCGATGACGGCATCACGCCGGCACCGAAGGATTTCACCGAGGTGTCGCCGGAATCGATCGGCGTGCGGGTAAAGCTGGATGCGGCGCTGGATTTCCTCAAGAGCCTGAAGGGCCAGGAGGTGGAGCTCGGCCTGAGCAGCCTCTCGATTTCCTGCGACGCGCTCCGCGCCGGCGAGCAGACCATCAATCTCACCGCCGATCCGGAGCGGTCAGCGGCCCTGATCGCCAAGGCCAAGTCGACACCAGGCGTGGTCACCGCGGGATGGACCACCGGCATCGTCGAGATGGACCGCACCATCCGTTTTGCCGCCGCCGACTGGCGCGATGGCGACAAGGTCAACAAGGACAAGATCGCCGCCGCAGTATCCGCGGTGCTGACGAAGACGCTCGCGGCCAAGGCGGCGGGTGCGGCGTGGAACGCCAACACCGGCAAGCTGACACTGACCTTCAAGCGGCCGAGCGAGATCTACCCGGCGCTCGGCCTCACCGACAGCGTCGAGGTCACCGCGCTGGTCTCGCCCGACAAGCCCGGCGCATCGGACCGGCTGATGCTGTGGATCTCGAGCCCGGTGACATCGACCATCGACGAAGGCGCAGGTCCCAAGCTGAACCTGTCCGAAGGCGCCGGCGGCGAAGAGGAAGGCGGCGAGCCGGAGGACGACAATGGTTCGGTCGAAGCCCTCGCCAGGGAGTTCAAAGGCCAACGCTGGGACGTCGACAAAGCGGCCTGGAAATAGCGGTTTTCCGGCCGTTCTCTTCTCGATTGGTTCTAATCGGCTTCTGGTCCTCTTCTAATCCTTGAGGCAGCCTCCCACGCACCGCTCCATGCCGCCAGCGCATTTGACATGCCGCAGCCGAGCGGCAATGAACAACCCGTCCGTCATGGGTTTCAGGATTCCAGGCTGAATGGCGCGTTATGATGTCGTAATTGTCGGCGCCGGCCTTGGCGGCCTCACGGCCGGAGCGATCCTGGCGCGCGCCGGCCGCAAGGTGCTGGTGGTCGAGCGCAGCAATTCCGTCGGCGGTGCGGCGTCGAGCTACAAATCCGGCGAGCTCTTTGTCGAGGGATCGCTGCACGAGACCAGCGACCCGCACGATCCGCGCGACCCCAAACATGACGTGCTGACGCGTGCCGGCGTGATCGACGCCGTCAAATGGATTCCGTCCGGCGCGTTTTACCAGGCGCGCGGCGGCCCGCTCGATCAGCCGTTCCTGATGCCCGACGATTTCGACGCCGCGCGCCGTGCCTTGACCGAGCGCTTCCCGGAGGCGCGCCGCGGCATCGAGCAGCTGCTCGGCGAGATGGCGCGGATCGCGTCCGCGATGGCCACGATCTCGCAAGGCAGGGAGGCGCTGAAAAATCCGCGGCAGGCGCTGCGCGCGCTGTCCGGCCTGATCCCGATCGTGCGCGACTGGCCGTTGTCGCTTTCGAAAAAGCTCGATCGCGTATTCGGCGACAATGAAGCCGTCAAATGCGCCCTCGCAGCCAACCTGTCCTATTTCCACGACGACCCCACCACGCTGTGGTGGATCTATTTCGCGATGGCGCAGGGCAGCTATCTGCAAAGCGGCGGCCGCTACGTGCAGGGCGGCTCGCAGCGGCTCTCCAGCGCGCTCGCCCGCGCCATCAAGGTGGCCGGCGGCGAAGTGCTGGTGCGCCGTGTCGTCAGCTCGATTGCACTTGGCGACGGCGCCAAGTCCATCACCCACACCGCCAAGGACGGCAGCGATCCCAGGACCGAGCAATGCGCACAGATCATCGGTAACGCCGCGCCCGCGGCGCTCGAACCCCTGATGCAGGCGGACGCCGCCGAACAGCTGAACCAAAGTTATGCCCGGCAGGCGCCCTCGACCTCGCTGTTCGCGCTGACGCTGGGTCTAAAAAAACCGCCGCGCGAATTCGGGATCGCCGCCTATTCCACGCAATTGCTGCCGCCCTGGATGAAGCGATTGACCGACTACGCGCAAGGCGCCGCGCTGATGGCGGAAGAGCCCGGCGAGCGCATGCCGCCGATGTCGGTGGTGGACTATGCCGCGATCGATTCCGGCGTGCCGGCGCCGCCCTATGTGCTCTCGATCCTCGGCCCCGATTTGTTGTCGAACTGGGACGCCGCCGACATGGACGCCTATCGCGAGAAGCGCGGGCGCTGGCAGGAGGCGATCGTGCGCTATCTCTCCTCGATCTATCCGGGGCTTTCGGAAGCCGTCGTCGCATCCTCGTTCAACAGCGCGCTGTCGGTGCGGCAATCTCAACGCGCCCGACGGCGCGGTTTACGGATTTGCGCCGACCCCGCCGCCGACGATCTGGAGCAACCCGTTCCGCTCGCCGCGCACGGCGGTATCAGGCCTTTATCTGGCATCCGCCTATGCCGGTTTCGGCGGCTACACCGGCGTCGTGCAATCGGCCGGTGTCTGCGCCGACATGATTTTGCGCGAGACGTAATATCTTAAGAGCAATTTCTGTAAATCGGCAATTTATTGAGAGCGACCGATGCAGCGCTGTAGAGCGATCACCCGACTTGTCCGCGGTAGCTCAAGAGCGAAGGCGGAAGCCGTCGTCCGCCACTTCGTCTTTCGTTCTGACGAAACCACCGCCAGAGAACAAGCCAAGCAGTTTTTAGACGGTCACGACGCGGCACCGAAATAAAACGGCCCCAGCGCGGGGGAGTGACCGAGCCGGGGCCATCTTGGGGAACGTCGCGATCGGCGGCCGGCGCGGCGTTCGACGATAAACCGAGCACATACACCTCCGCCCCGCTGTGCAAAATTGCTCATTGACACTGATTCAAGTCGCAATGTCCCCAGCAATTCCGGAACCGTATACAACTTGAACGATTAGACCCGTATCGCCGCAATGCCTTTGGCAGTTACCGGTGACTGAGAGTGTTGTGCTCCCGCCTGATTGCAGCGCGGGAGCTTCATGCCGCAAAACATTTCCTCGACCACCCACAGACCCCTTCCAAATTGCCCGAACTGCTGGACGCCCATGAGGTTGGTGCGGGTAAAAATTGGCGGCGCAGCATTCCTGTGCGCGCACTGTGATCAGCACTACAATCTGCCCTACGTACTAAGGCTTCTCTTTCGCGACAAATTGCCCGAGACGGGCGGATAAATGATGGTGCGTATCAGCAGCAGAACATGGACATTGGCTCAAATCGAGCACCTGACGGCGCTTATCGCCGCCGGATCAACCGCTGAGAATGCGGCCCTTGTGCTGAGGCGCTCGGTAATGGTCATTCGAGCGAAGGCCCGAAATCTCGGGATTCCTTTCGCTAAATAAACGCCACCGCAAACGATGCCTCGGTTTTATTGGGTCGGGTCTTCGTATGAAGGCCTGGAATATACCGGCACGGTGCCAATCTCCCGTCCCGCATCATTGATTATCGCGATGCGGCGTTCAGGATCGTCCTCGGGCTTATCGAGTGAAACGCCTATGGCGAGCACCGTCGCCCTGATGATTGCAGCGGTATCGGGGGCACCTACCGGTGAGAGAGTGCTTCAGACTCCCACCCATCACGGAGCGTGGCACATGACCAATCCAGCACAAAAATACCGGCTCAAGGCTTTAGCGTGCGAGAAGCTTGGGCGAGAGGCGACCGACCCTGATACTCGGGCCGCTTGGGTCGAGATTGCAATTGAATGGCACGCCCTCGCCAGCCGAACGAGTTCGGGGGAATCGCGTTAAGAAATAAAGCAAGGTCAGCGCCTCAATTGGCCCAATAGCTTTGTGAGAGGCCGCCCCAGGTGGCGGCCTCTTTCATTTTCCACCATCGCGCTGCGACGGTGCCGGTGATCTTGCTGCCGGTGCTGATTGCCCCGGTCCCCGCGCGTCGATATCCCCGCGCGGCCTGTGCACTCCAATTTGCTGCACTTGCCCTGGACCGAACGGCGGACGTGAAGAAGCTGGCAGCACGCCTACCTGAGCCGTAACGGACTCCGGCCAATATTCTTGGATGTGAGCTGTTTTGACCAGCGGTTTGGTATTGCGACGCGGCATGATGGTTTACCGGCGACTGAGAACGTTGCACTTCCGCCGGATGCAGGGACGCATCACATGCCCCAACCTCACGCCCGTGCAGAACCGTCGCTAATTCCTATCGAGCGGCCCCGCTGCCCAAAGTGCTCCAACCGAATGATGTTGGCCAGAATCAGCCCGGCCTCCGAGAGCTACGACAGCCGGACCTTTGAGTGCACCAAGTGCGATCACACGCAGACGCGCACCGTCGCGCGCGATCCGATGAAGTCGGAGACGGCAGGCTGGCAATACAGCGAACTGAAGGCTCCGGAGTAAAGCCATGCAGCGCCACGAGTTCGATTACAGCACGACACTTGAAGAACGCCTGATCGATCTGGCTCGCAAAGTTCGAGCGGACATGGAAACGCTTCCGCCTTGCAAGCGACGCGACGATCTAATTCAGCAGCTCCGGGAGGTAGAGGCGGGCGTTGAATTGAACCCGTTTCGTTGACCGACGCATTGGCCCCGCCAGACGAATCGCCTTCGCTCGCCTGTGAGCAATGCGGCGAGCCTATGAAGCATTTGACTGATCTTCGCGGCCTTGGACCCCATCCAGCCGCGAGGATATTCCGCTGCTATGGCTGCAACAACGTCAGTTCGGAACCCGGATAGGCCGCCTCAGTTGGCGGCCTCCTCGAGCAAGCGCCGGAGCGGAAGTTCCAGCTTCGGCCCGGCTTGTTTCTATGGTACCATGGTTTATGGCAAAGACAGGCGTGGTACCAAAGAAAAAACGGGGGCCGCCGCCGACTGGCAAGGGCATTCAAGTTGGCGAGCGCTGGCACCCTTCCGAACTGGTCGCAATTGATGCCTGGATTGCATCGTCATCCGACAAAACGCTGACCCGAGCGCACGCCATCCGCCGCCTGGTGGCACTGGGCCTAAAGGCGAAGGCGAAATAGGAATCGACAACACTCCGAGGGCAACATGATTTCAGTTTTGATTGGGGTCTTAATTATCGTCGTCGTCGGCGCAATCTGCTTTTGGGCGATCGACAAGTTCGCTACCGACGGCCGACTGGCAAATCTGCTCAAGTTGCTCGTGGTGCTCGTTTGCCTCGGCGCGATTGTGCAACGAGTGCTGCCGCTGACCTATTAGCAATGCCCAGAGCTTGTAGAGTTCGGGCCGAAGGCGAAGGGGAAATGAATGCCCGCGCGGCCTAGTCACATTCCGCACGCCACGGAGCGCACCGCGTTACAAAAGATGAGCCCTACGCGCGGGCTTCGGCCAGAACAGATGCATCCGGCAGGAAAGCAAGTTATTGCGGGAATGTTCGCGAAAGGCTGGATTGAAAAACAACCAGACGGCCGATCGTACTGCATCACGCCGGCAGGCGACGAGGCTTTAAGAGCCATCATCCCTGGACCGTAGGCGGATTAGCCGAAGGCGCAATCCGCCATTTTATCTTGGTTCGGACGGCGGATTACGCTGTCGCTAATCCGCCCCGCGCGCTGTTGAAGGCCGCAACTGCAGCCTCGGCCAAGGCGACCTGGCTGACAAAGTCGATGTCCGAGAAGAACTCCAATTCCTGTTCGGAAAATGGCGTCTTACCGAAAAGAAACGGCGGCGGCGGGACTCGGCGCTGGCACGGCTGACGGCTTGTTCGAGGCCGCTCCGATCCTCGTGCCTGAGTGCGCGGATTTCAACGCGGCGTCCATCGCGCAGTGTCTCAATCGCTGAAAAGCTAGCTACTTCCGACATAGGTGAGCGCCTTCACGCGACACGCCCAGGTGAGACGGCCGTGAAATTCAGCCGCCGGTCGGGCCGCTTTCAGAATTGGCTCGCTTGACCATTACTCAACTCAGTAAAACGGCGGACTAACACTGCTTCGCATTCATGGAGCGCAACGAAAGTACTCTGTCTTGAGTTCCGGCATTCCCGGGAAAAGACGGGTTATCTGGTTTTCATTGTCAATCTTGAGGCTGAACTGAACCGTGGCGAGCGCGACATCGGTCGAACAATTGGCAATGAGGTGCAACACGTCACCGTCTTCTTTCTGTGTCTTGATCTGGCAAGTCGCGATTTTTCCTCGGAGCCTGTTTTTCTCATAGATAAATCCGCTGCCATACACATCCGCGTCCCTGGCGAAGGTGAGTTTGGCGCCACCCCCTGTAAAGATCTTCTTGCACGCCCCAGCATTGGTCACCCAGGCCCCGGTCAGATCCCTTGACTGCGCTGCAGATGAAACAATTAGCGGCCCTGTCAAAACGGCAAATATCCCGATCGCGAGACGAATGCGATACGTCGGGCCAAGCCTTATGCTCCGAAACCGCTTCAGCCATGTCAGATCCTCCGTTGTTGTCGTTTACGGGATGCACCAAGCTCCAAGGGAGATCTCGTTCCGCGACCGATGAATCGGATTCGATCATGAATGCTCTGCTTTATGAGCGTCGGGGCACAATCGGAGCGGCGCCGACGCGTATCGCCAAATGAGACCATACGTTCATCAATCTGCCGCCGGCACGATTCTCAGAGAACCACGAAGCGGCTTGCCGGAGGTAACCCTGCGTTTCGGCAATTTGACATCCCCTCGGGGCACTTTCTTGTAGGGAATGCTGGAGAGCAGGTGCGAGATGATGTTGAGTCGCGCCTGCCTCTTGTTGTCGGATCGCGCGATAAACCATGGCGCCCACGCGGTGTCGGTCGCCCGGAACATGTCGTCTCGACATCGCGTGTAATCATCCCATCGCGTATAGGAATCCAAATCCATCTGGGACAGCTTCCAGATCTTTCGCTTGTCGTCGATTCGCGCTGCGAGCCGGTTGGTTTGCTCCTCCGGACTGACCTCAAGCCAGTACTTGAAAAGTATAATTCCCGATTCGACCATGGCCTTTTCGACGTTAGGGACCACCCTCAGGAAACCCTTGGCCTGATCCTCCGTGCAAAAACCCATGACCCGTTCGACCCCGGCGCGATTGTACCAGCTGCGGTCGAAGATCACGATCTCTCCGGCGGAAGGAAAATGCGGCACGTAGCGCTGGACGTACATTTGCGACTTCTCGCGTTCCGTCGGAGCGGCCATGGCAATGACGCGGAAAACGCGCGGGCTGACCCTTTCGGTGATGGCCTTAATGACACCCCCTTTGCCGGCGCCATCTCGTCCCTCGAAGACCACGCACACCTTCTTGCCCTCGTGCTTCACCCATTCCTGAAGCTTGACGAGTTCGACGTGCAGCTTGCGCAACTTCTCCTCGTACTCCTTGCGCTTGAGCACCGGAGCGCTGGTCTCCTCGCTTTTGCGATTCTTCCTGGCTACCTGGTTCATATTTCAGTCCCCCCAGCTGTCACCGCTTCGCTTCTTCCCAGGTCAGGAAGAAGCCGACATCTCCCGGCAGGCCCGCCGGCCAATCCACGATCATTGCCTTCAGGCCATAGCCTTGGGGCTGCAGGTGGTCGCGCCAGAACTCGAAGGCTTGAAGAGGTCTCCCAAGCAAGGTGGTCGGCCATCCCTTTTCCAGATTGTTGAGCGCGCGCCCCTTGTCCGAGCACAGCGCATTCGGGAAGCGCATGACCAGAACTTCCTTGTTACCCTTTAATGCAGCGGCCCTCAGTTGGCCGAGCACCCGCCGCTTTACCTCGGCAATCTTTTCAGGCGTGACCGCGACTGGTTCCATCAACGACCTGATGAGCTCCGCGCGCGCCTTGGCGGCCATATCACCGACGTCTTTCGACGCCTTGGCCATCTCGGTCTTCATCACGTAGTTGCGCAACTCCGCGGCCGACATGAAGGATTCGTCTCCAAGCTCTTGAGCGGAATCCGAGCTACCCTGTTGGATCGTTGACTGTGACATGTCGAACTCCTTTGGTTGAGGAGCAGGATGGTGTCCTGCATGCGCTACAATCGCTATCTCAGGCACTTCATCTGTGTGGCGGTATTTGTCGGGGCATTCTTTGCGTGCCCCCGTGGTACGTTCGCCAACCTCTTTGTGAAATCGAGCTTGGGCGGCTATGGCATAGTCAATCGAACAATCTCGGGGCGACGGGGCCACGTGGAGCTAAATCCCAATCGATCATTCGGTCAATCGACGAAACCTGCTGCGGCGCAGCGTCAAACTCCTTCCAGACCATCGCCACCGGCAATGCAGCGGTTATGTCTCGCGTGACGGAATGTTCGCTGGGGGCGAATGCGCCTGACTATGCAAAAACGGACATGCGCCGGGCTTGCTGCGCAGGTTCGTTCTTGCACAGACAAGCCCCCAAGCTTTCCTAAAACTTGGGCGAAAGCTGAGGCTTTCCTTGCGCTCGTTTAGCCTTCTGGCTTGCCGCTGATCAGCCACAAGACTCAGAAAACTCATTTGGACGGATTGCCACGATGGAGTAGCCTGCACCTATTGGCCCGACCGACCTTCGTCGGGCCAGGGCACACGATGGTGCTTGACTTGCCGGCTTCCCACTTCCTGGAGAAAGCTGCGACCCATGATTGCCCAACTGACAAAATACGAACGGCAGCTTGCGCTGATAATTCTAGTTGCGGTGTCGGTGTGCGGATTGGCGATGGTAGCCGTCGCGCAGGACAACGTGCTGGGCGTTCATGGCGCCATCGTGCTGCTGGCGGGCATATTGGGAGCGTTCGGCGTCATTTCCAGCTATTACGACCCGGAGCCCGGCGACGACCGGCTGGAGCGCTATTTCGACGATCCCAGCCGGATGGGCATTATCCTCGCGATGGTCTGGCTCGTGCCGGCACTTTTTGTCGGCGACTGGATCGCATGGCAACTCGCCTACCCGGACCTGACGTTTGATGCAGCCTGGTCGAGCTTCGGACGCCTCCGCCCCGTGCACACCTCCGGCGTGATCTTCGGCTTCGGCGGCAACGCCCTGATCGCAACCTCGTTCTATGTCCTGCAGCGAACCACGCGCGCGCGCCTGCCTGACCAGTTGAGCCCGTGGTTCGTGCTGCTCGGCTACAATCTGTTCTGCGTCATCGCCGCAACCGGCTACCTGATGGGCGTCACGCAGTCGAAGGAATATGCCGAACCGGAATGGTATGCGGACATCTGGCTGGTGATCGTCTGGGTCACCTACTTCATCATCTATTTGCGAACGCTGGTTCGCCGCAAAGAGCCGCATATCTACGTGTCGAACTGGTACTACATGGCCTTCATTCTGGTCGTGGCAATCCTGCACATCGTCAACAATCTGGCGATTCCGGTGTCACTTGGTCATGCCAAGAGCTACTCGGCATTCTCCGGCGTGCAGGATGCGATGACGCAGTGGTGGTACGGCCACAACGCCGTTGCGTTCTTCCTGACCGCCGGTTTCCTCGGCATGATGTACTACTACCTGCCGGTCCGCGCCGGCCGCCCGATCTTCTCCTATCGGCTGTCGATCATCAGCTTCTGGGGCATCACCTTCATGTACATGTGGGCGGGCTCGCATCATCTGCATTACACGGCGTTGCCGCAGTGGGTGCAGACGCTCGGCATGACGTTCTCGGTCATGCTGCTGGTGCCGTCATGGGCCTCGGCCGGCAACGCGCTGCTCACGCTGAACGGTGCCTGGCACAAGGTCCGCGACGACGCGACCTTGCGCTTCATGATGGTCGCGGCGGTGTTTTACGGATTGGTCACCTTTGAAGGCTCGTTCATGGCCATCCGTTCGGTGAACTCGCTGTCGCACTATACGGACTGGACCGTCGGGCACGTCCATGTGGGCGCCCTCGGCTGGGTCGCGATGATCACGTTCGGCGCCATCTATGCCTCGGTGCCGTGGCTCTGGAAGCGCGAGCGGATGTATTCCGCCAGGCTGGTGGAAGTGCACTTCTGGCTCGCACTCGCTGGTACGGTAATCTACGTCTTTGCGATGTGGAATTCCGGCATCATCCAGGGGCTGATGTGGCGGACTTACAATGAAAGCGGAACGCTTGCCTATTCCTTCGTCGAATCCGTGGTTGCGATGCATCCCTACTATATCGCGCGCGCCATCGGCGGCCTCTTCTTCCTGATCGGCGCGCTGGTCGCCTGCTACAACATCTGGATGACCATACGAACCGTGGATCAGCCGGCCGACCAAAGGCTGGCCGATCGCCCCGTTCCCGCGCTCGCAGGCGCTACCGCGCCTCAACCGGCGGAGTGAACGCACATGTTCAACCTGCATTACCGGCTTGAGCGCAAGACCATCGGCTTTCTGCTCGCCATCATCGTTGCGGCCAGCATCGGCGGCGCGGTCGAGATCATTCCGCTGTTCACGATCCATCAGACCGTCGAGGACGCGCCGAACATGCGGGTCTACACCCCGCTCGAAATCGCAGGCCGCAACATCTACATCCGCGAAGGCTGTTATGCCTGCCATTCCCAGATGATCCGGACCTTGCGCGACGAGGTTGAGCGCTACGGCCCGTATTCGCTCGCCGTCGAATCCAAATATGATCACCCGATGCTCTGGGGATCGAAGCGGACCGGTCCCGACCTGGCGCGCATGGGCAACAAATATTCGGACGAATGGCACGTGCGGCATCTCAACAACCCGCGCGACGTGGTTCCTCAATCAGTAATGCCGCATTATTCATGGCTCGGGCGCACAGAACTGCGGAGCGATGACCTCGGCGCGCACCTGGCGGCACTGCGCAAGGTCGGCGTCCCCTATACCGACGAGATGATCGCCAATGCGAGGTTGGATGCCTACGGTCAGGCGGCGCCCGATACGCCTTACGCGGAAGGGGTCACCAAGCGATATGGCGCGGCGACGAATGTAAGGGCCTTCGACGGCAAACCGGGCAATCTTACCGAACTCGATGCCCTGGTCGCCTATCTGCAGATTCTCGGCAAGCTGACCGATGCTGCGCATAAGCCGGTCGCCGCGGCGGGAGGTTGATCATGGACAATGATTTTGTGGTTTGGTTCTCGAAGTCGTTCGGCCTGTTCTATCTGATCGCGCTCTCGATCGGCGTGCTGGTCTATGCGTTCTGGCCGTCGAACAAAAAGCATTTCGACGAGGCCGCGCAATCGATCCTCGACCATGAGGACAAGCCGCACAGGGATCAGCCATGGCGGTAGAAGAACGCGATCCATACACCGGCTACATGACCACCGGTCATGAGTGGAACGGCATCAAGGAATTGAACACGCCGGTGCCGCGACCGGTCTATTTCTTTTTGATCGTGACGGCGTTGTTCGCCGTCGGCTACTGGATGCTGATGCCGGCGTGGCCGCTCGGTGTAACCTACACCAAGGGCCTGCTCGGCATTGACCAGCGCAACGTCGTCACGGAGAGCGTGAAGCAGGCCGCTCTCGAACGCGGCGTCTGGACCAGGCGCGTCGAGGCTGAAAGCTTCAAGGAGATCCAGGCCGATCCACAATTGATGGAACGGGTGCGGCAGACCGGCCGGACGCTGTTCGGTGACAATTGCGCGCCGTGCCACGGATCGAACGCACGGGGCGGCCACGGATTTCCGAACCTGACGACGGCGTCATGGCTTTGGGGCGGCGATCCCGAAAGCATTTCCGAAACCATCCGCGTCGGTATCAATTCGACACATCCGCAGACCAGGACGTCGCAAATGATGGCGTTCGGGCGCGATCAGATGCTCAAAAAGGACCAAGTCGAAAACGTCGTGAACTATGTGCGCAGTCTTTCCGATCCGGCTGTCGCAAAGGACGTGCCCGCGGCGAAGATCGACGCCGGCAAGGCCGTCTTCGCCGCCAATTGCGTCGCCTGCCACGGCGACGACGCCAAGGGCAAGGCTGATCTCGGTGGACCTGATCTGACCGATCGGCTCTGGATCTACGGTGGCGACGCGGAATCGATCTACACGACGGTGTGGAGCGGCCGGCAAGGCCAGATGCCAGGCTGGGAGGGAAGACTTTCGCCGCTCGACCGCAAGATTCTCACGCTTTACCTGTTCGATCTTCGTCGGGAGCAGCGATGAGCGACAGCGGCGCAGCGACGGCGCAGTTCAGGACAAAGGCCGTTGTTTGGGCCGCGGTCGGTGCCGGGCTGCTATTGGTGCTGATCGCCAACTCGCACCTGGTCTATATGGCGGTCACATCGCAACCGGAGTGCGTTGCGCATGTCCGCCAGGGCGAAGGCAGCCCTGGGGACGGAAAATTCAGCGCGGCAAAGTCGTCATGCACACCGCGGTGAGAATGCAGGGAGATCGGCGATGATTTCGATCCCGGACGTTGTTCCGCCGCTGCCGCAAGCGCAAACCTGGAAGCGCAACGTCGCCCCCGCAGCCGCTTTGGGCTGGCTCTCGGCCGGCTGGCGCGATTTCAAGATCAATCCGGCGGCCAGCATCAGTTACGGGGTGCTGGTATTTCTGGTGTCGGTCGTCACCGTCGTCGGCCTGTTTGCCCTGCGCCTCGACTATATCCTGCTTCCTGCGTTTGCCGGCTTCATGGTGGCTGGGCCGATCATTGGAATCGGACTTTACGAAAAGAGCCGGCGCATCGAGGAAGGCAGGCCCGTCAGCCTGTGGAACATGATCTTCGTCAGGCCGGATTCAGGCGGTCAGATTCTGTTCGCAGGCGTGCTGCTTCTTGGGCTGACGCTATTGTGGATGCGCGCGGCGGTCATCCTTTATGCGCTGTTTTTCGGCCTGCGTCCTTTTCCCGGCCTCGACCATATCATCCCGATGCTGTTCACGACGGAGATCGGTTGGGCGATGCTGGTGGTCGGCGGCGCGGTGGGCGGCCTGTTTGCGGCCTTCGCATTCGCCATCAGCGCCTTCTCGATTCCGATGCTGCTGAGCGAGCGCACCGATGCGCTGACCGCCATGGGCACCAGCATGGCGCTGGTCTGGAACAATCTTCCGGTCATGCTGACCTGGGCGGCGATCATGCTTGCGTTGATTTTTGTCGGCATCGTCACCGGCCTGTTGGGAATGATCGTCGTTTTCCCGGTGCTGGGACACGGAAGCTGGCACGCCTATCGAACGATGCGGTCCCTAGCATAACGAGACGGTTGGAGTTCCTGCGATGGGTTGCTGCGCACCGGGAGCCGAATCGGCATTGCTTGCTCGGGATGCGGCCGGGACCGGCGAGGAAGTCCTGCTCGCGAGCCGCATCGTGGCCGATGGCGTGCGCCAGACTGATCTGTCGGTGCCCACGGTGCATTGCGGGGTATGCATCCGGACCATCGAAAAGGCACTCGGCGGGCTTGCCGGCGTGGAAAGCGCCCGCGTCAACCTCTCGACCAGGCGCGTGACCGTCAGATGGCACTCCGAAAGCACTCCGCCGCCTTTCCTCGAAACGCTCAAGCAGGCCGGTTTTGAAGCCCATTTGTTCGACATCGAGTCGGATGACGGGAACGGTGAGCTGTCGGAATTGATCCGCGCGCTGGCGGTCGCGGGATTCGCTGCCAGCAACATCATGTTGCTTTCCGTCTCGGTCTGGTCGGGCGCTGAGTCCGAGACACGCGACCTGTTTCACTGGCTGTCGGCCATCATCGCGCTACCCGCGCTGGCATATTCCGGCCGGATATTTTTCCGTTCCGCATGGCAGGCTCTGCGGCATCGGCGCACCAATATGGATGTACCGATCTCCATCGGTGTGCTGCTCGCCTTCGGCATGAGCCTTTACGACACCACGCAGCATGGGCCGCACGCCTATTTCGATGCGTCAATCTCGCTGCTGTTCTTCCTGCTGATCGGGCGCACGCTCGATCACATGATGCGCGAACGGGCCCGGCTGGCCGTGAAGGGACTGGCGCAACTCGCGGCACGTGGCGCGCGGGTGCTGCAAGCGGACGGCAAGCAGGTCTATCTTCCGGTGAACGAAATCCAGACCGGCATGACCATCATGCTGGCGGCAGGCGAACGTGTGCCGGTCGACGCAACCGTTACCAAGGGAACGTCCAAACTGGATGCTTCGCTGGTCTCCGGAGAGCAGACACCGGAGCCGGCGAAAATTGGATCCCTGCTGCGCGCGGGCACCTTGAACCTGACAGGGCCGCTGACCATCGTCGCGACGGCGACGCCGGACAATTCCTTCCTGGGCGAGATGGTGCGGATGATGGAGGCCGCCGAACAGGGTCGCTCGGCCTATCGCCGCATCGCCGACCGTGCCGCCAGTCTGTATGCGCCGATCGTCCATCTCACGGCGCTGTTCGCGCTTGCCGGCTGGCTCCTCGCAACCGGCGATATCCACCGCGCGCTGACGATCGCCATTGCGGTTCTGATCATTACCTGTCCTTGCGCGCTTGGCCTCGCGGTACCCATGGTGCAGGTCGTCGCGGCCCGGCGGCTGTTCGAGAGCGGCATTATGGTGAAGGACGGCGGCGCCCTTGAGCGCCTTGCCGAAATCGACACGGTCGTGTTTGACAAGACCGGAACGCTGACGCTGGGCCGTCCTCGCCTGCTCGGATCTGATGGCATGGACCGGCAGGCAATCGGGATTGCGGCTGCACTGGCCAGTCACTCCCGCCACCCCTATTCGCGCGCGCTGCTCGAAGCCGCCGCCGATCTTCCGCCGTCTCGCATCGTATTCGATGAAGTCTCCGAGCACCCCGGATTCGGTCTTGAGGCGCGCTCCGGCATTATCACTTACCGGCTCGGCCGGCCGGAATGGGCAGTTGCGAGCCCGGACAACGCCGGGCGGATGCCAGGTGATGAGTCCGTCGTGCTTTCCAAAGACGGAAACCGCCTGGCCGAGTTTCGTTTCGAGGATTTTTTGCGCGCGGATGCATCGACGGCGGTGACCGAACTGAAGCACGCCGGCATTCTGGTCCAGGTGGTTTCCGGCGATCGTGAAGCCGCGGTAGCGCCAATGGCCCGACAACTCGATGTTCCCTGCTTCGCTTCGGTAATGCCCGCCGGAAAGATCGCGCACATCGCAGCGCTTGAAGCCTCGGGCCGGAAGGTTCTCATGGTCGGCGACGGCTTGAACGATACGCCGGCGCTGGTGGCCGCGCATGCCTCGATGGCGCCGGCTACCGCGGCGGATATCGGACGTAACGCAGCCGATCTGGTGTTCTTGCGCGAGAGCCTGTCCGCCGTGCCTCAGGCTATTTCCGTCGCACGCAATTCCAGGCGGCTCGTTCGGCAAAACTTCGCCCTGGCGATCGCCTATAATCTGGTCGCGGTCCCCGTCGCCATCATGGGCTATGTGACGCCGCTGGTCGCAGCCGTGGCGATGTCTGCATCGTCGATGCTGGTGGTCGCCAACGCGCTACGCCTCAGGAGGGCGCGAAAGATCGCGCCACGCGCTGGTGCGGATGCACAACTTTCGGCCAAGGCCATGATGGAGGCGGCCGAATGAAGGATTATTTCTATCTGATACCGATCGCGCTCGGGATCGGCCTGACCGCACTGGCGGCCTTCATGTGGTCGCTCAGAAACGGGCAGTACGACGATCTCGAGGGGGCCGCCGAGCGGATTTTGCATGACGAGACCGATCGCCCGTCCGAACATCCGTGACGATTCGCTCTCGTGGACGGCGGCGACAGCCGGGCGTGACCCGGACGCAGAGCTGCGCTAGCCTCCCGGCAACAACAAGATCAACAACAAGAGGAAATGCCAAAGTGTATGACACGATCATTGTAGGCGGCGGTTCGGCTGGTTCGGTCATGGCGCACAGGCTGTCGGCCAAAAGCGCCAACAAGGTCCTGCTGTGCGAGGCCGGCCAGGACACGCCGCCCGGCAACGAGCCGGCCGAGATCAGGGACAGCTATCCGGGCACCGCCTATTTCGATCCGCGCTTCCACTGGACCGAACTCAAGGTCACGACGCAGATCGTCAGCCATAACAATCCCAACGAGGGACGTCCGCCCTTGCGCAAATACGAGCAGGCGCGGGTGCTGGGCGGCGGCTCCTCGATCAACGGCCAGATGGCCAACCGCGGCGCGCCGACCGACTACGATGAATGGGAAGCGCGGGGTGCCACCGGCTGGAGCTGGAAGGACGTGCTGCCCTACTTCAAAAAGGTCGAGCGCGACCTTGATTTCGACGGGCCGTTCCATGGCAAGGATGGCCGTATCCCGGTCCGACGAATCCCCAGGGAGCACTGGACGAAGCATTCGCAGGCTTTCGCTGACGCCTTCCAGCAGGCCGGCCATCAATTCCTGCCGGACCAGAACGGCGAGTTCGTCGACGGCTATTTCCCCGTGACGCATTCCAATCAGGCCGAGCAACGCGTCTCGGCCGCGATGGGCTATCTCGACCGCGAAACGCGCAAGCGCGCCAATCTCACGATCTCCACCAACACGCAGGTCAGGGAATTGCTGTTCGAGGGCACGCAGTGCGTCGGCGTGAAGGCCGTCGTCGACGGCAAGGAGCAGGAATTCCGCGGCCGCGAGATCATTCTCTGCAGCGGCGCCATCCATTCGCCGGCGCATCTGCTGCGCGCCGGCATCGGCCCGGTCGGTCACCTCAAGGACATGGGCATTCCCGTCCTGATGGGGCTTGAAGGTGTCGGCCAGCGCCTGATGGATCATCCCTCGATTTCGCTGTCCTCTTTTGTCCGCCGCGGCGCGCGCATGAACGGGCATACAAGGCGTCACATGCAGGTCGGCTTGCGTTATTCGTCCGGACTGCCCGGCGTGCCCAAGGGCGACATGTTCGTCGTGGTGCTCAGTAAATCGGCCTGGCATGCGGTCGGCGAGCAAATCGGCTCGGCCCTGACGTTCGTCAACAAGACCTATTCCGAAACCGGACAGGTCAAGCTCGCCTCGCGTGATCCTGCGGCTGAACCGATCGTCGAGTTCAACCTGTTGTCCGACCGGCGCGACCTCGATCGGCTGATGAGCGGTTTCCGCAAGATGGCGGCGGTGCAAATGAGCGACGCCGTCAAGGCGGTCACCGACAAGCCGTTTCCGGCCTCCTATACCGACCGCGTGCGCAAGATCGGCGTGGTCAACAACAAGAACAGGATCCTCACCAAAATCGCCGCCACCCTGATGGACGGCCCGGCGGCGCTGCGCCATTACATGATCGACAATTTCGTGGTCGAAGGATTTTCGTTCGACGACGTGATCAACGACGACGAGGCGCTGGAGAGCTTCGTGCGCAAGGGAACCATCGGCGTGTGGCACGCCTCCTGCTCGTGCCGCATGGGCCGGCCGGAGGACCCGATGTCAGTCGTCGATAGCCAGGGTCGCGTCAAGGGTGTGCAGGGCCTGCGCGTGGTCGACGCATCGATCTTCCCCGTCGTGCCCTGCGCCAACACGAACTTCCCGGTCCTGATGTCGGCGGAGAAGATTGCGGCCTCGATGCAGTAGATCACTCGGATTTAGTTTTCAAACAGCCAGGGTGTCATTGCGAGCCTACGGGTCGCAATGACGTCGCCCAAGTTCCAGATACGATTTCGCGATCTCGCGACGCGATGCGCCCGAGTGGCTGATGCCGTTTCTCCCAAAACAAGGGAGCAGGGAATGCCGGATGCGCGCTGCACCCGCGGTCTCATGTGCGAATAGTGCAAAGAACACTGCACATGAGCATACAGGGCAGCGGAGAACATCCGACATCCCCTGCGCAATGGCTTTACGGCTTATGGCGCGCTCTCCCCGGTGAGACGGCCTCTATTGCCACCGTCGCCTCGCAGATCGCTCCGCAAGACTTGACGCCGTTACGGGCGCCAGGACCACACGCTTTCGCCGTACGCCCCTGCTGCGCCCGTCAAGCGCAACATCGGCGTCCACCGCAGCCCATCCCACGTCCGTGACGATCGCGATACGCCCCTCGTAGAGGGATGAGACGAAACCGATATATTCTGATTTGGCGAAGCTGTCAAGCATAATTTCCGTAAATCGGAAACTATTTGGAAGGCGGCCGAAGCGGGCCAATGGGGGCTGGTCAGCGGACTTGTCCGCCCGAGCCCAGGAGCGAAGGCGGAAGGTGTAATGCGCCCCTCTGTCTTCGGTTCGGACGGCGGATTACGCTGTCGCTAATCCGCCCTACGCGCTGAATATCAGCAGATACTTGCCGCTTCCGTCAGGAGAAGCTGGTGGTTCACACTCAGGCATACTTGCCAGATTGATGCGAGCCGTCACAGCAGCTACTCTTGTTTGCCATGGTAACCCCCAAACCAACGCCACAGCGATCGGATGCAAATTCCGCGTACCCGAATTGGCGAAGATCACGGTACGTTCTCTTAGGCCGCTTGGTACTTGGTCGCTGATGGCCTAATTTGATTTACGAGCAGCCGAATTTGGCTGTGGATCATTTGATTGTACAACCATATTCTCCTAACCTAAGCGAGTGGAATTCTTCCACGCTTGAATGGGGGCGATAATGAGAAGGTTGTTTGCAGTTTTGATTGTTTCGGCAGGGTGCATCGCGCAGGCGAGCGCACAACAAACGCCAACTGCTCCTAAGGATGCATGTATCTTTGCGAATAGAATTTATTCAACCGGCGCACAGATCTGTAACGGAGAGCGCCTGCGCTACACCTGCGAAGCTGGAAAGTGGAAAGTGCAGGAGGCTGATACAATCGTTGTCTGTAAAGGTGCTCCGTTCCAACAGTAGCAATGGTTAGAGAGAGGCCGCCTCAGTTGGCGGCCTCTTCATTGCAGGCCGCAGGGGATTAGCCGCAGGCATAATCCGTCACTTTGTCTTCGACCGGACAGCGAATTACGCTGTCTAATTCGCTCTACGTGCTCACGACCGGCGAGGAGCGCGATGTCTGGATGCGTACGCCGTGGGAAGCAGCAGAGGCGCTGCAGCGGCCGTTACGGATGACGTGGGCGCGGCGCGGAGAAGCGAGACAAAATCATTAAGCCGGCTCGTTAGTATCATTCCATTTTTTCATTGCGCAAGTTTGTCCCTCGACCCTAGGAGAACTGTCGTTGTCCCAGCCCAAGACCTACTTTTTCGGGCCTATTTTGCAGGCGTTGGAGAACGCGTTTCGCCAAATCGAAACGAAAGTTCCGCAACCCGTGCGAGGTCGCGACGGTCGCTTTCGGTATGCGGAGCAATCAATACGCCAGGCAATTGTGCAAAAGCTAGCGCGATTGATTAGCGGTTTGCATTCGGTCGAAGCGCTCCTCGAACGCGGCTTGTTTCAGGAACAAGGAATTATGCAGCGGGGCCTCGACGAGATAGAAGAGGATATTTGGTTTCTGGCCCTTGCTGTAATCAATAGCGATATCACGGACCGCCATATGGAGTACCTTCGGTATTTTTATGCAGAAGAATTTTCGGACCAGAATGATGTTGTCGGCTCACGTTTGAGCCGAGGAATGGTTAAGCGCGACAAAATTCGCGCCTACGTACACGGCAGCTCATTGTCTGGCGCGGAGCTAGAAAGAGCGAAAGATGTAGGCAGAACTATATCCAAAGCATATTCGGGGTATGTTCACGCCGCCTCTCCGCACATTATGGACATGTACTTTCCAGAAGGGTTCGACGTCAGTGGCACCTGGAAGCACCATAGATATCCGTCACACAAGCGCGATGCCCGCAATGTTTACTATCGAGCAATCACCGCGATGGCGGTTTCCGCGAAAGCGTTCGATGATGAAACGCTGTTTGCTTCAATGCGTCTATTTGCTTCAAAGGTCGAATCTGAAATGCGCTCGTAGCTGAAATGCATTTTATGGGTCGTTAAGAGTATCCGACCGCGCAATCCAGAGGAGTTTGCGCTGTAGCATCCACATGGACCGGGAAGACGACATATGGCGCCAGAGTTTTTGGCTTGCAGGATAATCGGACACGATTCTCAACCCTCAAAATTGGACTGTACTCCTGGTTGAGATATTGAAGAAGATTGCAAATGATGGAAAAGAACGTTTGGCAACTTTCAAGGCATGCCAAACAAAGGATTTGAGCGCCGCGCCATTGTCCTAACGCGACAAGAGATGGAAGGCCATAAGCACTACCCTTAGCGTGGAGACAGAGGGGTTTGAGAGCGGAATTGCTTACATCGAAATGGAGTTAAGGACCGTGGGGTGGATTAGTTAACCGGAGGCGTGCCGCCATTTTGTCTTCGGTTCGGACGGCGGATTACACTGTCGCTAAACCGCCCTACGCTCTAACAAGAGCGACCCATTGGGAGACGCGACCATGATCTCACGGCGCTTCTTCATCGCGGCCGGCGCGGCCACACTCACCGGCGCCCGATCCGCACTGGCGCAATCGACCTATCCCGATCACACCATGCGCATTCTCGTCGGCTATCCGGCCGGCGGCGGCGTCGATCTTGTGGCACGGCTCGTCGCCGATCCGATGCGGGAGGTGTTGGGGCAGCCCGTGATCGTCGAGAACCGCGCCGGCGCGGCCGCCATGATCGCGGCCCAGGCCGTCGCCAAGGCGGGCAATGACGGCCACACGCTGCTGATGGCGGCTTCGGGCGAGATCGCGGTCAACAAACATCTCTACAAGGAGAAAATGACCTATCAGCCCGAGACCGAGCTGGCGCCGATCGCGCTCGTCGGGATAGTGCCCTGTGTGGTCGTCGTGGCCGACGCGTCGCCGGTGCGGACGCCGGCGGACCTGATCGCTTTCGCCAAGGCCAACAAGGGCAAACTGAGCTATTCGTCCTCGGGCGTCGGAAATCCCCAGCATCTGGCCGGCGAGCTGATGAACAAGATGGCCGGCACCGATGTTCAGCACGTGCCCTATCGCGGCTCCGCGCCGGCGGTAACCGACGTCGCGGTCGGCGCCGTCACCATGAGCTTCTCCAGTCTTGCCGCCGCGCTGCCGCTGATCCAGGCCGGCAAGATCCGCGCGGTCGCCGTCACCTCGCGCGAGCGCATGCCGCAACTGCCCGATGTCGCGCCGCTCAGCGACGCTCCGGGACTGGCCGGCTACGAACTCCTCAACTGGTTTGCGATGTTCGCACCCGCCAGCTCGTCACCGCCGATCCTCGCCCGTCTCGCCGAGGTGATGCCGCAGATCATGCAGCGGGCCGACATCAAGGAGAAACTGGCGATCCAGGGCATCGTGTCCCGCAGCATGACCGATGCCGAGCTGCGCGCCTTCGTCCGTTCGGAATCGGACAAATTCGCAGGGATCATCCAGGAAGCCAACATCACGCTCGGCAATTGAGGCGGGACGCGGATATTCCAGTGGTTTGAAGCTCCCCGCCCCTAGCTGCGGCCCGAGCGGCATGCTTTGGTCCGCGCGAATTTCTTTGTTTTGGGTTGCGCGGCTGGGTATCCTCTGGGGCATGTCAATTACGGCGAAAACGCATTTTCCCTGGCTGATTGCCCTGTTCGGCGTGTCGTTGATGACGTTGCCCGGGATGACATCGGCCGCCGTGGCCGAAGGCACCATGAAGGGGGCGGACTTTGTCCGGGTCGTCCCTGATCAAATGCATCAGCTGGAGGTCGCGAAGGTTGAGACGTTTGCGTTTCGCCCGCAAAGATCGGCGATCGGCCAGATCGGATATAATGAAGATGCCTCCACGATCGTCCTGACGCCGTTCTCCGGCCGCGTTATCCGTCTGGTTGCCAAGCTCGGCGATCGGGTCAAACAGGGCGATCCGCTGCTGGAAATCGATAGCCCCGAGCAACTGGTCCCGCAGAACGACTTCATCGCCGCCCAGGCCGCCAGACGCAAGGCAGGCTCCCAGCACAATCTGGCGCAGATCCTCGAAAAGCGCGTTCGCGATCTCCATGAAGGCAAGGCTGCGCCGTCCAAGGACCTGCAGCAGGCCGAGGCGCAGCTTGCCGCCGCCGAACACGACCTGCGATCGGCGGACACGGCGTTCGAAGCCGCCCGCGTCCGCCTGCGGATTTTGGGCCGTACCGATGCGGAAATTTCCAAGCTCGAGCAGGATGGCATGCTGAGCCGCGTGACCACGATCACCGCGCCGATCGATGGTACCGTCGTCTCGCGCAAGGTCGGGCCGGGGCAATATGTCAAAGCCGATTCCGGCGAGGCCCTGTACACGATCGCCGACCTCTCGACGGTGTGGCTGAAGGCCCAGATCTTCGAGCAGGATATCGCGCAGGTGCGGATCGGCCAGGAGATCGAGGCCAGGGTTTCCGCCGTGCCGAACCGGGTGTTCAAGGCCCGCATCAACGCCATCAACTCGACGTCGGACCTGACGACGCGCCGGGTCGTGGTCCGGTCCGAGATCGAGAATGCGGATCATGCGCTCAAATCCGAGATGTTCGCGATGTTCAGGATCAGCATCGGCGAAACATCGAGGAATCCTGCGGTGCCGACCGACGCTGTGATCCGCGAGGGCGACACGGCCACCGTCTGGGTCGAGACCGAACCGCTGCTGTTCAAGCGTCGTCCGGTCGAGATCGGAATCCAGCAGGACGGCCTGACGCAAATTCGCAGCGGCCTCGAGGCCGGAGAAAAAGTCCTCGCGCGCGGCGCGATCTTCGTCGACAACGAGTGGCGTCAATGATTCTGATAGCGTTTTCAAGCGAAGTGGATACCGGTTCGCGTCAAGAAAACGCGTCAAATAAAGAGTCCGGGGCCACGGATGCTGCGTAGTCTGATTGCGTTTTGCCTGTCGCGGCGGCTGCTGGTGATGGTCGCGTTCGCGGCCTTTCTCGGTCTCGGCTACGTCACTTTCCTGATGCTGAACATCGAGGCCTATCCCGACCCGGCGCCGCCGATCGTCGAGATCATCGCCCAGCAGGCGGGCCAGTCGCCGGAGGAAGTCGAGCGCTACATCACGATCCCGATCGAGATCGCGGTCGCCTCTACGCCGGGGCTGAAGTTCATTCGCTCCAATACCGTCTACGGGCTCGGTTTCGTCCGCCTGCAGTTCGAATACGGCCGCGACTATCATTTCGTGCGCCAGCAGACCCTCAACCGGCTGAAGGATGCGGTGCTGCCGGCCGGCGTGCTGCCGGTGATCTCGCCTGCCGGCGGCATCAGCGAGATCTTCCGCTACGAGCTGGTCGGCCCGCCGGGCATGGACGTGATGAAGCTCAAGGCGCTGCAGGACTGGGTGGTCGAACGCAAGCTGCGCATCGTGCCCGGGGTCGCCGACGTCGCCGTGCTCGGCGGAAAGACCAAGGAATTCCAGGCCGAGATCAACCTCGACCGCATGATGGCCTACGGGCTGACGCTGCCGCAGATCATGACCGCGATCTCGGGCAGCAATTCCAATGTCGGCGGCCGCACCATCTCGATCGGCGAACAGTCGGTCAATGTCCGCAGCATCGGCGTCATCTCGTCGATGGACGACATCGGCAATATCGTGCTGACCCAGCAGGGCGGCGTCCCGGTGCTGGTATCCGACGTCGCCAAGGTCCAGATCGGGTTCGCGCCCCGGCTCGGTCTCGCCGGCCGCGACGACAAGACCGACGTCGTGACCGGCATCGTGCTGATGCAGAAGCTCGAACGCACCATGGACGTGGTCAAGCGCGTGCGCGCGGCGGTGGAGCGGATCAACACCGACGGATCGCTGCCGTCAGGCGTCAAGATCGTGCCGTTCTATGACCGCGGCGATCTCGTTGCGATCACGGTGCAGACCGTGCTGCATAATCTCTTGTTCGGGATCGCGCTGATCTTCCTCATCCAGTGGGTGTTTCTCGGAGATCTGCGTTGCGCTGTCATCGTCGCGGCGAACATTCCGGTGGCGCTGTTCCTGGCTGTCATGATCACGGTGATGCGGGGCGAGTCCGCCAATTTGTTGTCGGTCGGCGCCATCGACCTCGGCATCATCGTCGACGGCACCGTGATCATGGTGGAGAACATCTTCCGCCATATCGCCCACCACACGCCGGGGGTGGCCCCGGATCGGCGGGCGCGACTCAGCGACAAGCTGCACCGGATCCTGACCGGCGCCATCGAGGTCGACAAGGCGATCTTCTTTTCGGTGATCATCACGATCGCGGCCTTCCTGCCGCTGTTCACGATGCAGGGCGTCGAAGGCCAGATCTTCGGGCCGATGGCGCGCACCTATGCGTATGCGCTGCTCGGCGCCGTCATTGCCACCTTCACCGTGACGCCGGTACTGGCCTCGATCCTGCTGCCGGCCCACGTAAGGGAAGTCGAAACCTTCGTGGTCCGTCATATACGCACCGTTTACCAGGCCATTCTGGTGCCCGCGGTCCGCAACTATCGCCGATCAGCTGTCATCGCCGCGGTGTTTCTCGCGCTGTGCCTCAGCTTGAGTTTCCGATTAGGCACCGAATTCCTGCCCAAGCTGGAAGAAGGCAATCTCTGGATCCGCGCCGTGATGCCGCCGACCATCACGCTCGAAGCGGGGATGGAAACGGTGACCAAGATCCGCGCCATCATATCGAGCTATCCGCCGGTCCAGACCGTGTTTTCCGAACAGGGCCGCGGCGAGGAAGGCACCGACCCTGATGGATCGTTCCTCGCGGAGTTCTTTGTTCCGCTCAAGCCGGCCGACACCTGGCCGGCGGGGCTGACCAAGGAACAGATGGTCAAGCAGATGAGCGAGAAGCTCAACCGCGAATTCGTCGGCATCGATTTCAACTTCTCGCAGTACATCCAGGACAATATCGAGGAAGCCGTCTCCGGCGTGAAGGGCGAGAACTCGATCAAGATCTTCGGCAAGGACCTCAATGAGCTGGAGCGGCTGTCCAAATCGGTGAAGACCGAACTCTCTGGCGTGCGCGGCGTCGCCGATCCCGCCAGTTTCAATCTGCTCGGCCAGCCCAATCTGGTCGTCCAGATCGATCGCGCCAAGGCCGCGCGCTACGGCTTCTCGATCAGCGACATCAATGCCGTGGTCCAGGCCGCGATCGGCGGCCAGGAAGTTTCCAAGGTCTATGAAGGCGAGATGATCTTCGCGCTGACGGTGCGTCTGGCGCCCGAATTCCGCAGGGACGTCGATGCCATCCGCGCGATCCCGGTGGCGCTGCCGAACTCGGATCCGAAGACGCCAACCGCCTATATCCGGTTAGGGGATCTCGGCGAGGTCAAGCTCGTCAGCGGTGCAGCCTATATCTACCGCGAGAACAGCCAGCGCTTCATCCCGCTGAAATACAGCGTTCGCGACCGCGATCTCGGCTCGACCGTGGTCGAGGCGCAGGACCGTGTCGGAAAGAAAGTACCGCTTCCGCAGGGCTACTCGATGGAATGGTCCGGCGAATACGGCGCGCTGGTCGATGCCAAGAAGCGGCTGGCGCTGATCGTGCCATTGAGCCTGCTGTTGATCCTGATGCTGCTGTACAGCCTGTTCAATTCGATTCGCGACAGTCTGCTGGCGCTGTCGGGCATCCCCTTTGCGGTGGCCGGCGGCATTTTGGGACTTTACATCGGCGGCCTGAATTTCAGCGTCTCGGCCGCGGTCGGATTCATCTCGCTGTTCGGCGTCTCCGCGATGGATGGCATTCTGTTGATGTCCTACATCCGGCGCGAAATCGATGAAGGCATGGGAACGGAGGACGCGATCATCAGCGCCGCCGAAACAAGGATGCGGCAGATCTTCATGACCGGGCTGTCGGCCTCTATCGGCCTGGTCCCGGCGGCGTTCTCGACCGGGATCGGTTCGCAGGTTCAGCAGCCGCTGGCTTGCGTCATCGTCGGCGGAATGCTGCTGTCCCCGATCTGCAGCCTGCTGGTGATTCCGGTGCTGGCAAGGCTGTGGATGCCGACGATACAGGAAACCGGGTTGGCGCATGAAGCGGCGCCCCATTAAGACGCCGCGCGTAAGGAAATAGACCGCATGACTTTGCCGATGAACTGGAACGAATGGGCGCAGCACGACGGCGTGGCGTTGGCGGAGCGCGTGCGGAAGGGCGAACTGACGGCACAGGAATTGGCAAGCCAGGCAGCCGCAGCCATCGCAAAAGTCGATCCGGCGCTGTCTGCCGTGGTCGAATTGTTTGAAGACGCGATCGACGATCCCGCCAAGGCCGGCGCCAATCTCGCGGGACCCTTCGCCGGCCTGCCCTTCCTGATGAAGGATCTCGGCCCGACCATGCAGGGGCGCCTGCAGGAAATGGGATCGCTGCTGATGCGCGGCAATCGCGCCACATCAGATACGTTCCTGACATCGAAGATGCGCCAGGCCGGACTCAATTTGATCGGACGGACCACGACGCCGGAGTTCGGCGTTTGCAGTTCGGCGGACAATCCCGCCGTCTACGTCACGCGCAACCCCTGGAATACCGACTACACCACCTGCGGATCGTCGGCCGGCAGCGCCGCGATGGTCGCGGCGGGCGCGGTGCCGATCGCGCATGCCACCGACGGCGGCGGTTCGATCCGCATCCCGGCCGGCGTCAACGGCAACATCGGTCTGAAGGTTTCACGCGGCGTGTTCTCGCTGGCGCCGCACCTTTCCGATTTATCGGGGCTGGTGTCGATCCAGGGCTGCCAGTCGCGCACGGTGCGCGATACCGCCGCCTTCGTCGATGCCTGCCGCGGTCCCGCGCCCGGCGAATTGATGCCGTTCTGGACGGCGCCGGAGCCCTATCAGGACATGATCAAGCGCGATCCGGGGCGACTCAAAATCGCGCTCTCGCACCAATGGGGCGACTACCAGGCGACACCGCAGATCGCGTCGGAGCTTAAAAAAGCCGGACAATTCCTCGAAGGCCTCGGCCATCACGTCGATTACGCGTTGCCGGCGATCGACTACCCCGCCGCCTTTGAAGCCCAGACCACCTGCTACATCAGCAATTTTGCGGTGGTCATCAGCAACATGCTCGCCGCCCGCGGGCTCGAAAAGCCGCCGGCGGATCTGATCGAACCGGTCAACATCCGGATCTGGGAAGCCGGCCGGCACACGACCTTCGCCGAGCGGGCGCGCATGCAGGCGGTCTTCAACACGACCTCGCGCGGCTTCGGCGCATTCTTCGAGGAGTGGGACATCATCCTGACGCCGATCACCGCGCTGCCGACGCCGAAGGTCGGCACCACGGAATATCTGACCATCTCCGACAATCCGTCGGTGCTGGACTGGTTCGGCAATCTGTGGCGCAACTTCGCGTTCACGCCGCTCGCCAATCTGTGCGGGATTCCCGCAATCTCGCTGCCGATGGCGCAACATGAGCATGGCCTGCCGCTCGGCATTCAGGCCCAGGCCAGGCAGGCCAATGACGGGCTGCTGCTGCAGCTGGCGGCGCAGATCGAGCGGGCGCTTGGCGGCCAATGGAACTCGGGACGGAAGCCCGGGGTGCATGCGACGAACGGCTGAGCCGTCTTTGGCTCATCGATCAATATGGTCTAGAACGTCCGTATGTCCGAAGCATCAAAAGTCGACACGCCGCTGCCGTTTGACGAGCTGGCTGACGCCATCAAGAGCCACCGCTCCGTCTATGGGCACATCAGCGGACTTCAGCTCGACCGCGCTGCCCCCGGCGAGGCCTGGTCGAGCCTGCCCTACCGCCCCGTCTTCGTCGGCGACACCGGGACCGGCGTGCTCCATGGCGGCGTTGTCACCGCGATGCTCGACGAGAGCTGCGGCATGGCGGTCCAGCTCGCGCTCGACGGGACGCGCGCGATCGCAACCCTCGATCTGCGCATCGACTATTTGAAGCCGGCAACGCCCGGCCTCGACATCCGGGCGCATGCGATCTGCTACCGCGTCACCCGCTCGATCGCCTTCGTGCGCGCAACGGCCTATCAGGAGACCGAGGACGATCCGGTCGCCACCGCAACGGCCTGCTTCATGGTCGGCGCCAACCGCACCAACATGCTCAAGGGCCGATCGAGGGAGGATCTCGCGCTGCCGACGCTTGAAGCGCCGGAAGATCCGACCGGCCCGTTCGCCCAAAGCCCGTTCGCGCGCTGCCTCGGCATCCGCGTCAGCGAGGACGGCACGCTGGTGATGCCGTTCTCACAGAAGATCATCGGCAACCCGATCCTGCCCGCGATCCATGGCGGCATGACCGGCGCCTTCCTCGAAACCACCGCCATCGTCGGCGTGACGCGCGAACTCGGCGTGTCGCTGCCGAAGCCGATCGGACTGACGATCAATTATTTGCGCTCCGGCCGCGCGCTGGACAGCTACGCCAACGTCTCGATCGTCAAGCAGGGCCGGCGCGTCGTCGCCTTCGAGGCGCAGGCCTGGCAGGACGACCGGACCAAACCGATCGCCTCGGCGTTCGGGCATTTCATGCTGAGGCAGGCGCCGGGCGCGGACGAGGAATAGGCGTATCCAGGCGTTAAGCTTACGATCCAAGCAGTCATCGACAAGCGGCTACCGCCGGGCTTAAATCTGTCAGGTGCTGACCGCGGCCACACGGGCATTAACGGGATGTTGATGCTCTCGCTGTTGTCTCGCCATGGTTGATGGTGGAACATTGGCGCATAGAGCGCACTGATTTTTGAGGGAACGGTATTGCTGGATCCAAAATGGGATGAGCGATTTATGCTCCTGGCGCATCATCTGGCCACCTGGAGTATCGAGAAAGGGCGGCGCGTCGGCGCCGTGATCGTCGGGCCGGATCATGAAATCCGCTCGACCGGCTTCAACGGGCTGCCGCGCGGTGTTCGCGATGATCTCGAGGAGCGTCATTCGCGCATCACCGGCGCCAAATATATCTGGAGCTGCCACGCCGAACAGAATGCGATCTTCAATGCGGCCCGCATTGGCGTCGCGCTCAAGGGCTGCACCATCTACGTTCCCTGGTTTCCCTGCGTCGAGTGCACCAAGGCCATCATCCAATGCGGCATCACGGCGCTCGTCGCCTACGCACCCGACCGGCCCAACTCGAACTGGGCCGAGGATTTCTCCATCTCCGGCCAGATGCTGAACGAAGCCAACATCGAAGTTCGGTTGATTCCCCGGCTCGCCGAACTACCCGACGCCACCGAAGAGTGAGGCTCCCGCCTCAATCGTGTGGCGCGTCACCAATCCTTGTAGGTCGGCTCGGTGCACCCGCCGCAAACCCAGGGAAAGGTCCAATCCGCAATCCGTCTGGCGCTGTCGGGAAGATATCTGCTCCAGACCGACGCCTTGATCGGGCTGATTGACCGCCAGACCACGTCATAGCTTCCGGAAGCCTCGAGCTTGCCGATCATGGCCGGCTTGGAGAGAAGATGATTGGTGTTCATCACAACCTCAAAACCGCTCGGCGCCCTTACGCGCTGGCCGTACATCGCTTGCCGGACCGCGCTGACGTCGGCGGTGCCGGCCTGGCTGACGGCCTGCGCCCACATCCGAAAGCCGATCAAGGTCGCCTCCATCGCATCGTTTGTGGTCTTGTCCCGCTGCTCGTTGAAATCCGCCCACATCTTGATGAACGCGTCATTTTCCGCCGACTTGACGGACTGGAAGTAGTTCCGCGCCGCCATGTGCCCGGCGAACTTGCCGAGGTCCACGCTGCGCAGCTCACGTTCGCTGACGGAGAGCGCCATGAACGGCATTTTGCTGACGTCGATCTGTTGCTTGACCAACTCGGCGTACAAATGAACGTTTGAGTCCCCGGTGACGGTCGAGATCACCGCGGTCTTTTTTTCTGATGCGGCGAACGACTTCACGCGTTCGACGATCTCCCGCCAGTCGGACTGGGTCGGCGCTCCATAGATCGTCGTAATGTCCTCCAGAGACACGCCCTCGGCCGCAAGATAGGCGCTCAAAATCTGGTTGGTCTTGCGCGGATAAAGATAATCGGTCCCGAGCAGAACCCATCGGCGAACGTCGCCGCCTTCCTTGCTCATCAGGTACCGAACAGCGGGAATGGCCTGCTGGTTCGGTGCTGCGCCCAGATAAAAGATGTTACGGGAGCTCTCTTCACCTTCGTATTGAATGGGATAGTAAAGCAGCCCGTTCATCTGCTCGAAGATGGGAAGAGCCGCCTTTCGCGCAAGAGAGGTCCAGCCGCCGAATACCACCGCGACCTTGTCCCTGGTCAGCAACTCGCCGGCTTTTTCCGCAAAGGCATCCCAGTCCGATTGGGGGTCGGCGACAACAGGCTCCAGTTTCTTTCCGAGCAGCCCTCCCTTCTTGTTCTGGTCCGCAATGAGCATCAGCACGGTGTCCTTCAGGACGGACTCGCTGATTGCCATGGTGCCGGACAGCGAGTGCAGAATGCCGACCTTGATCGTGTCTTCGGCGGCGTGAACAGCCGACGCAGTGAAGCCCAGCCAGAGCGTGAGCAGCGTCGACAATATCCTGCAAGGGATCGGCGTCCGCTTCATGTCGATGCTCCCAGCAGTTCAAAAATGCGGGTTTCCCTGGTCATGCCCTTGGCAACCACGGCATCAAGAGCCCTGAACTTGAAGAGATCCCCAACCCGCCGGAACACATCCTCACTGACCAGGACCGTCGTCCCGGTTTGCTTGTTCAGACCCTCGAGACGGGCCGCCAGATTAACGGTGTTGCCCAGTGCCGTGTAATTCATGCGCTCGGTCGATCCGACATTGCCGACCACGGCCTCGCCGACATGAATGCCGAACCTTGTAATGAACGGCTGCAATCCGCCGGCCTCGAATTCGGCGTTAAGGCGTTCACCGGCAGCCCTGGCTGCCAGCACCGCCCGGCAAGCGCGCGCCACATGGTCGGGTTGCGGATTGGGTGCATTCCAGAACACCATCACGGCGTCGCCGATGAACTTGTCGACCGTGCCCCCTTCGGCGAGGAACGCCTCTGTCATCACGGAGAAGTACCGCGACGTCTGCCGCATCAGGACGTCAGGATCGGCCGACTCCGCAATGGTGGTAAACCCCTGGACGTCGGTAAACACCAGCGTGATGTCCTGCTTTACGCCGCCGAGTTCGGTTGAGATGGAATTATCGATCAACCCGCGAACGATCTCCTTGGGAACGAAATGCGCGAACGACCATATCGCCCGCTGCGCGAGATTCATGTTGCTGCCCAGCGCGTGGATCTCCCTGATGTAGGACGTCACCGGCACGAGTTCGGGTTCAGCCAGTGTCTGCAATTGGCGCGCCTGCGCGGTAATGCGCTGGATGGCCCGGGACATCTGGCTGCCGAACATCCAGACGACCGGAATGAAGCCCGCGCCGACCAGGATCGCGAGAACCAACCCATTGAACTGGAGCTCGCGGACGTTCTGGACGAAGTCATCCTGGGCCGCCAGCAGCAATATGTTGCCGCTGTAGCGTTCGCCGAGCGCGAACTTCGTCACCCTGAAGAGAAAGCCTTTCCCTGTTTCGTCCTCGATGTTTCCTTCGTAATTGTCCTTGTTGTACGCACCGCGTATCACCGAGGCCACGATTCCCTTGTTGATCTCGTCGATGCTGGGCAATGACGATCGGGCCGGGTGCGTCATCGCGCTCGTCACCAGATCTGAAAACTGGGGGTGGGCGATGATCGATCCCGCCTGGTCGAAGATCATCACCGTGCCGTGCTGTCCCGCCCGCTGCGCCTGGACGAATTCGCTGAACGTATCGAGCTTGAGATCGGCGGCGATCACGCCCGGCACCTTGCCGCGCAGTGGCGCGCTGACGGTGATGACCGGGGCGCCAATACTGAACGAGAGATAGGGTTCTGAAACATACGGCCGGTCCGCCTGCATCGTCGCCCAGTACCAGGAACGTTTACGGGTGTCGTAGCCGTATTTCCACAGATCGATTTCATCGATCTCGTTGCCTTGCTTGTCCTGGAAGATCCGCCGCAGCGGCAGTTGACCTCCAGCGGTCGGACGAATGAGACTGATTGCGATGTCTGCGTTGGAGGGCGCGCGCAGGCGTTCGCGCTGCTCTTCGGTAAGGTCGCTGATGCGCCGCACCTGCAGCCAGGCGCCGTTCTCGAAGCCGGCATAGATGCTGTCCATCTGCGGCAATTCCTGCAGCGCGGCCTTGAACAGCGGAATGGCGCGGCCGGTCTCGCTTCGTTCATCGGAGTCGGCCACGCTTGAACTGGTAGCCAGCACATTGACCAGCGATGAAATCGCGGACAGCTCGCCTCGAAGACGTCCAAGCACTTTGGTGCTGGTTGCGTCCATGTAGGCAGACGCGGCTTCGTGGGTGGCGAAGCGCAGCGACCGGAGCTGAATGGCGATCAGCAGCGCGGTCAACGCGACGATAAACGCCATGACCACAAACGTGATGGAGGTCCGGAATGTGAACATCTGCGTTCCGACTCCCAGGCCACCGCGGATCGTACCCAGCAAGCGTTGCGGCGCAAAAGGCTTTCGCACATGGCCGATGCAACCGGCGCCTGTCGCCACCTTGCGTGTGGCATCATCATCCATGGCAACGCTGTTGTCTATTGCATGGGTCTATTGCGCGGCAGTCTACCCCAAATAGGGCATGGTATGCGGCTTCCGTACGACCGCTCCGGCCAGGGGTTCAAACGCCGGCGATGATGCCGCCGCCTTCGGAGAGTAAGCGTTTAAGGCAAATACCACTGTACGAAATTATCGTAATTTCCGCGCGGCTCGGCTACGTCGCCCCTTCGTCGGGAATATTCAGGACCACACCACACGCCTTGCAGTGCACGGCATCGCTGTCGTGGCGCTGCAGGCCGCAGGAGGGGCAGGGAAAACGCACCTTGCTCGGGGACAGCAGCGCGCGGGCGAGATTGAAGAACAGCGTCACGCCGAAGATCATGATCACGACCGTAATCATGCGGCCGACCGTTCCGCGCAGGGTGATGTCGCCAAAGCCGGTCGTCGTCAGCGCCGTGACGGTGAAATACAGCGCGTCGGCATAATTCGTGATCTGCTCGTTGCGAAATTTCTGGGTCTCGTAGACGATCGCGGTCATCACGAAAATGAAGACCGCAAGGTTGGTGACGGCAAAGATCACTTCCTCGTTGCGCCGGAAAAACGTGCTGTCGCCGCGCAGCCGGGTCAGCATCTGAACCTCGCGGAGCAGCCGCAAGGTGCGCAGGATGCGCAGAAAGCCGCCCGCTTCTCCCGCCAGCGGGGCCAGGAATGAGGCGATCGCGATCAGATCGGTCCAGGTCGAAATGCGGGTAAATGCCCGCAACCGGCGCCGGTTGATAAACAGGCGCGCCGCGAAGTCGGCCAGGATCACCGCGCCGAACAGGACGTCGAGCGTTTCGACGATCTCGCTTGGGGGCAGGAACGACGTTACGACGATGAACAGCACCGTGACGATGTCGAACGCCAGCAGGGCGTAGCGAAAACGGACGCCGAGCGGCGTGTCGCTTTCGTAAAGCTGCCGGATATTGCTTTTCAGCGCGCCGAGGTTCATGGCGGCATGTTCACAGGTTTACCCGCATCATGGCAAGCCATGCAGGGCGCCGCGCCGAGGCATCACGCGGTGGCCGCCCGGGCGCGCATTTCGTCGCTGGGCCTGACGTCCTGCGAGCGGCTGTAGATCGCAACGGCCGACATCAGCACCACGGTGAGCACGCCGAACAAGGCGCGGTAGGCGGTCTCGGAGCGGGTGCCATCGGCGAGAGGCTCGAACCCGCCGACGATGATGCCCGACAATGTCTGCATGCAGGCGACGCCCAGCATCACGGCGGTGTTGATGGTCGCAATGCCGCGCCCGATCAGCCGGTCCGGGAAGATGCCGCGGCCGTGGGTCATTACCATGGTGCTGGAGGCGCTGAAGAAACCGATGGCGACGATGGCGCCGACGGGCACCCAGACGGGCGGGTGGGACGCGAGCGCCAGCGTCGCAAGCATGGATATGGTCACCATGGTGCCGCCGATGGCGATCCATTTGCGGGTGTCGAGCACGCGGTCCAGGGGGCCGAAGGCGACGATGCCAAGCTGGTAGGTGATCACGGCGGCCAGCAGCACGTTGCCGGCCTCGATCGGGCTCATGCCATACACCTCGCGCAGGAACGAACCGCCCCACAGGCCCTGAACGGTGAAGGTGCAGGCATAGTTGCAGAAATTCATCGCCAGGATCGGCCTCAGGCGCGGATTGCCCAGCACCTCGATCAGGCCCTGCAGCATCTGGCGTGGCGGCTCCGGGGTGCGGTCGAGAAACGGGTGGCCGGCCGGCGCGTCGCGCACCACCAGCCACACGGCGATGGTGGCGAGTGCGATGAAGACGACGACGACGCCGAACACGGCGCGCCAGCCGACGGCCTGCGATGCCCATGCCAGCGGCGTGGTGGCGAAGAGATTGCCGAGCAGTCCGATCGACAGCACCATGGCGGTGAGCGTGGAAAAACGATCCGGTGGAAACCAGCGCGAGATCACCACCATGCTGCCGATCAGCATGACGCCGAAGCCGGCGCCCATCAGAACGCGGCCGGTGAGCAGCACCGGCCAGGTCGGCGCCAGCGTGAAGATCGCAGCGCCTGTCGTGGCGAGGATCAGCATACAAGCCACGGTGCGCCGGGGTCCGAAATGGTCGAACAGAAGGCCGCAGGGGATCTGCATCGCGGCGAAGCCGAAAAAGAACGCGCCTGTCAGCGCGCCCAAGGCTTCCGGTCCGATGGCGAGGTCGCGCATCAGGTCGAGGCCGATGGTGACGTTGGCGGCGCGGAAAAAATGGCTGGCGACATAGGCCGTGGCCAAGGTCGCGACGATGATCAGGCCCCGGCGGTGGGCAAAAGGGCGCCGCAACGCGGAGCTCATCGACTGGGGGGTATCCCTCTTGTTGTTTGTTGCCTGGCAGGCGTTTCCAATCACCGAGCCTATGCGGCCTTGGCAGGCAGTTCAAGGTTGGGTCTGACGGTTGGCCGTTTTCCAGGGGCTGCGCGAGGCGATGAATCGAACCTCTCTGCTGCAGTGCATGATTCCGTTTGCAGGCCAATCGAGCATTCGATGAAGATTGTTGCGGCGCGCCAGGCTTGCGGTGAAACAAGGCCACCCATAAGAACGTGGATCGACATCGCTGGAGGGAGGCAATCTGGTGGTTAAGCTCTCACATCGTCGCAATGTCATGAATGCCGTGATCACCTTTGCATCTGCGATCGCCTTCGCAGTCCCGCTGGTGGCAAGCGCGGTCGTGCATGCCGCTGAGTTTCCAGCGCGCAGCATCACGCTCATTGTCCCCTACCCGGCCGGTGGCGGCGTCGACGCCATGGCACGCGTGGTGGCGCAAAAACTGTCCGATGCGTTCCGCCAGACCGTGACCGTCGACAACCGCGGCGGCGGCGGAGGAACCATCGGCACCCGCGCCGTGGCGCGCGCCGCGCCTGATGGCTACACGCTGCTGCTGGGCCACACCGGCACCCTCTCGATCAACCCCAGCCTCTACACCAAGCTCGGTATGGACCCACGCAAGGATTTTGCGCCGATCGGTCTCGTCGCATCGATGCCGGTGGCCCTGCTCGCGCATCCGTCGTTTTCCGCCAAGACGGTTGCTGATGTGATAGCGCTCGCCAAGAAGGAGCCGGGCAAACTCAATATCGGCACTTCGCCGGTCGGCACCGGCGGCTACATGTGCGCGGAACTGTTCAAGGCCGAAGCCGGTATCGATGCCGCTATCATTCCCTACAAGGGCACGGCGCCCGTGATGAACGACCTGCTCGGCGGCCATGTGCCGGTGGCGTTCGGCGTGCTGCCGCCGGCGCTCGGCAATATCGCGGCCGGCCAGTTGCGCGCCATCGCCGTCACCAGCAAGCAGCGGTTCTCGCTGTTGCCTGACGTGCCGACTTTCGACGAATCTGGCATGCCCGGCTTCGAAGCCGTGCTGCATTACGGGCTGCTGGCGCCGTCAGGCACGCCGCCGGAGATCGTCGAAATCCTCAGCGCCGAGCTGCGCAAACTCGGCAGCGATCCGGAGGTGCAAAAACGCATCCGGATCGAAGGCGGCGATCCCCTGGCCTCGACACCTGCCGAATACGCCGACGACATCGACAAGGAAGAGAAGAAGTGGAGCAAGCTCGTGCATCAGCTCGGGCTGAAGGTGGAATAGCGCCGGCTACTGCTCCCTCGCCCCGCGCTTGCGGGGAGAGGGTCGGGGTGAGGGGCTCTCTCCGCGAACGCTGATGCAAATTGATAGACCTGTACCCCCTCACCCGGATCGCACATCAAATATTCGGATTCCACATCACCGGAATCTCCCGGTAGCCGCTGCCGTGTTTCTCGACATGCGCGAGCGACGGGAACGGGTAATGAAAACCCTGCACCCGCATCCTGTCGGCCACCAGCATGTCGTAAACCTTGCGGCGGGTCGCTTCCGCCATCGCCGGGTCCTGATCGTAAAAGACGTGCCAGTCGGGATGACGGACGAACAGGAACGGGACGTGGGTGACATCGGATTGCACGTAGACGGAATCCGAGCCGGAAGCGATCACGAACGAGCTATGGCCGGGCGAGTGCCCAGGCGTACCCTGCGGGGTGACGCCGGGAATCACTTCCTTGCCCCCCTCATAGGTTCTCACACGCTTCAGAGCCTCCGGCGTGAACACCCGCCGCGCATTCTTGAAGACGCCCTCGATACGGCCTTTGGGGGCGCGACTCATTTCGCCGTCATCCATCCAGTACTGGTGCTCCCTGGCGGGCACGAGGATCTCGGCATTCGGATAGGTCAGTGAATTGTCGTCCATCAGGAGGCCGTTCATGTGGTCGCCGTGATAGTGCGAGATGATCACGACATCGACGGCATTGCGGTCGATGCCCGCGGCGGCGAGATTGGTCACGAACTGGCCGGCGGTGCCGTTGCTTTTCTTGTAATTGCTCTCGCCGGTGCCGGTATCGATGATCGCCAGCTTCGATCCGGTGTTGATGGCGATCGGGTTGTACGGCGTGGTCATCATGTCCTTTTCCATGAAGACCTCGGCGAGCGCGGCGTTCACCGCATCCTTCTTGATGTTGGTGACGTGATCCTCCGCCATCTTGAAGCGGTTGACGCCATCGGTCGCCACCGTCACCTCGATGCTGCCGATCTTGTAGCGGTACCAGCCGGCGGTCTGCTTGCCCGCTGGCGGCGTCGCGGCGCGAACTGGCTGATTGAACGGCAGGCTCGTGGCCGCTGCCGCGCCTGCGGCAGCCGACATCAGATCGCGGCGCGTGAAAGCCGTCATTGGCGTCTCCCCTCAATTATTTATCCCGGGATTTGGCTCCCGAATTGGCGTGAATACTCCTGATTTTTGGGACCTTCCGCAAGCCGAAGCCAGACCGAATCTTCGGAGCCGGCCGGTTCGGGAGCTACCCGGCCCCGCATTTCCTCGCCCGCCCCCCGCCTGTCACCTGGGGAACAGCGCGCCGGCGCGGCAGCAGGCATTGTCCTCCTCACCGGACAGCGGACGCGATGGTCGCGCCGCCCGGAGCAAAGGGAGATACTGCGATGAATACCAGGATCAGGAATGCCGATACCCTCGACACGCGCGCGCTTTCCGACCACGAACTCGAAGCCGTCACCGGCGGCAAGGCCACCTATTACCAAATGGGAGGCCATTGGTACATTGTCGGTCACAACAAGTACGGCCAGTCGACCGGCGCGGTTCGCGTGACTTGATGGACTCTGCCGGACCTGCAAAGCAAACCGGCAATGCAAAGGGCGGCCGCAAGGTCGCCCTTTCTTCGTTTCGGATCACTGCGACGGATCGCACGATCTCAGTCGTTGGCGCCGTGGATGGAGGCAACGACCGCGGCCGTGACCTCGTCGGTCCTGGCCTTGCCGCCGAGGTCCGGCGTGTGAAAGCGGGGATCGGCCGTGACACGCTCGATCGCCTGCATCAACCGCGTCGCGGCTGCCGGCTCGCCGAGGTGCTCCAGCATCATCACCGATGACCAGAACGTCCCGACGGGATTGGCGATGCCTTTGCCGATGATGTCGAAGGCCGAGCCATGTATAGGCTCGAACATCGAGGGATAGGTCCGCTCCGGATTGAGGTTGGCGGTCGGCGCGATGCCCAGTGAGCCGGCGAGCGCGGCAGCGAGATCCGACAGCACGTCGGCGTGCAAATTGGTGGCCACCACGGTATCGATGGTCTCGGGCTTCATGACCATGCGCATGGTCATCGCATCGACCAGCATCTTGTCCCAGGTCACGTCCTTGAACTCGGCCGCGATCTCGGTCGCGATCTCGTCCCACATCACCATGGCATGGCGCTGGGCGTTGGATTTGGTCACGACGGTGAGCAGCTTGCGCGGCCGCGACTGTGCAAGCTTGAAGGCGAAGCGCATGATGCGCTCGACCCCGGGGCGGGTCAGGATCGAGACGTCGGTTGCGACTTCGAGCGGCAAGCCCTTGTGGACGCGGCCACCGACGCCGGCATATTCGCCTTCCGAGTTTTCGCGGACGATCACCCAGTCGAGCTCCTTGCCGTGCACGTTGCGCAGCGGGCTGGTGATGCCGGGCAGGATCCGCGTCGGGCGGACGTTGGCGTATTGATCGAACGGCTGGCAGATGGCGAGCCGCAGACCCCACAGCGTGATGTGATCAGGCACGTCGGGCGCGCCGGCCGAGCCGAACAGGATCGCGTCGTGGTTCCTGATCTGGTCGCGGCCATCCTCCGGCATCATGATGCCGTGCTTCTTGTAGTATTCAGACCCCCAGTCAAAATGATCGACCTTGAATTTGAAGTTGCCGTCGCGCTGGGCCAGCGCGTGCAGCACCTCGACACCCGCGGCAATGACTTCGGTGCCGATCCCGTCGCCCGGGATGGCGGCTATGGCGTACGTCTTCATCGATTGGTCTCCGGATTGCGAATGTCGTTGTTCAGCCATGGGTGACCGGCCGCTTGCGACGGCGGGTTCAATTTCGAGCTCAGTTTCCCTTGGCGCCTGCTGCCTTGATCACGGCGCCCCAGCGCGGCACTTCGGCTGTCAGATGCGCCTTGAGCGCCGCCGGCGTCGCCAGCTCCGCCTGGACCGGCTCGGTGCCGAGATTGGCAAACCGCTCGATCACCTTGGGGTCCTTCAGCGCGGCCTGAAGGGCTGTGACCAGCTTGTCGGTCGCTTCTTTGGGCAATCCCTTCGGGGCCCACATCGCATGCCAGGCCGAGACCTCAAATCCCTTGACGGCGCCGCCGTCGAGCGTCGGCAGGTCAGGCAATGACGAGACTTTGGCTTTGGTCGTGACGGCAAAGCCCTTGATCTTGCCTTCCTTGATCTGGTTGGTGGTGTTGGTGGTCTGGTCGCACATCACGTCGAACTGGCCGCTGAGCAGGTCGTTCATGGCCGGCCCGGTGCCGCGATACGGAATCCCGTTCATCTGCACGCCGAGCTCCTTCATCAGCATCAGCATGCAAAGATGCGAGGCGGAGCCGATGCCGGCATGTCCGTAGACGGCCTTGTCGCCGCTTGCGCGAATCCACGCCACGTACTCGGTCACATTGTTGGCCGCAAGAGTCGGCTTCGACACCAGGGTCATCGGCACGTCGGTGATGCGGCCGAGGTGGTCGAAATCGTCGACGACATCATATTTGAGGGAGTCGTAGAGCGCGGGCGCGGTGGCATGCGCGATGTGCCAGATCGCGAGCGTGTAGCCGTCGGCGGCCGACTTCGACACGCGCGCCATGCCGAGCGTGCCACCGGCGCCGCCGACATTTTCGACCAGGATGGTCTGGCCGAGGCTTCGGCCCATCGATTCCGCGATCAGGCGGGCCACGGTGTCGGTCGGCCCTCCGGCCGCCGCCGGAACGATGATGGTGACCGGTTTTGTCGGAAAGGCGGTCTGCGCGAAGGCCGTGGCTGGCGCCCATAGCGACGCGGCCGCGAGGGCGCCGGAAAGGATCGTACGACGATTGAACCGCATTGGGTCGCTCCCTGCAGAATTCGTTGATTGGCTGATTTCAGCGCTTCCGGACAAGCTACGGCTAAAGGCCACGCGCCTTCAATCGGCATACGATTATACAAATATTTGATATAATCTGCCGGAGGAGGACGAAATATGGAACTGCACCAGCTTCGCTGCTTCGTGGCGGCGGCCGAGGAATTGCATTTTGGGCGCGCGGCCCAACGGCTGGAAATGCTCCCCTCCGCGCTCGGGCGTTACATCCGGCTGCTCGAAGACGATCTCGGCACCCGGCTGATGACGCGAACGACGCGCAGCGTGACGCTGACCGACGATGGCGTCGTCCTGCTCAAGGAGGCCCGCAATCTGCTGGCGCAGGCGGACAATCTGGCGGTCAAATTCCAGGCGCGGGGTCGCAAGCAGGGCGCGATCATCCGCGTCGGCGCGATCGACAGCGCAGCGGCGGGACTGCTGCCGATGCTGCTTTCCGACTTTCGCGAACAGAGACCGGATGTCACGGTGAAATTGACGGAAGACAAGACGATCCGGCTGTTGCCGGCGCTGATCTCCGGCCGGCTCGACATCGCCCTGGTGCGCCCTCCGGAAAAGCCCGACAAGCGGCTCGAATTTCTGTTTCTCCTGCACGAGACGGCCGTCGTCGCGGTGCCGGATCATCATCGCCTCGCGTCGAGAAAACGGGTGACCGTCGCCGATCTTGCCGAACAGCCGCTGATCGTACCCGAGCGCCGGTCGCGCCCGCATAGCCACGATCTGACCATGAAACTGTTTGCTCAGGCTGGACTGCAGGCGCGAATCATCCAAATTGCCAATGAAAAGCAGACCATCGTGAACCTCGTCGCGGCCGAACTCGGCGTTGCCATCGTGCCACGATGGACATCGCGAATGGCGGCGCGTGGCGTTCAGTTTGTTCCGCTCGCGGGGTCAGACATGAACCGCTTGCCGCTCGCAGCCGCCTGGACCCGCGGCGCGCGCGATCTCATCAGGGACGAAATGCTGGAGATCCTCAAAGCTTCGCTTAAGCGCTATGCAAAGGACGCGTGAAGTCAGGACGGGTCACGGAACGAGTCGTGGGCTGAGTGATCTGGATCACAAACAAGCCGGGTCGGAGAAAGGCAAAGTCCCGTTCGTCGCAGCATCGTGCGGCGCCTAACCAAGGGAAGACAGCCATGACCGATTTCACTCCCGTCAAAACCGAAGCATTGACATCAGATGAACTCGACCGCGTTGCGGGTGGCATCATCATCGTGAGCGGATTGCAGCGCCAGTTTACCTCCAGGCTGGACTGGGTCGCGCTCAATCCGCAGCCGCTGCCGCCGAAGGTTTTCTTCTCATTCGGCCGCTGATCGCGGCCGTTGCCTCCGGCATTGCGAACTCGCGTGGCTAGTTCGTATTGAGCCGGAACCGCAGCGTCCTGGTGCCGATGAACGATATCGCATCGCCCTGCCGCTTCCAGGTCGCGGCATCGGTCAGTGCGGCAATCAGTTCGTCGTCAGCCTGGGCGCGATTGGGCGGACAATTGCGGTTCTCCATCGCGCCGGCGACGAAGATCACGGTGTTGCCCGCCACCGAAAACTGCCCCTTGCCGCCCTTGCACCAGAGTTCGAGCACCACTTCGCCGGCGTCGCCAATCTCGAGATTCGGTATCCGCTTGGAGCCAGGCTGAGGCGGGACATCCATGGTCATTTCCATTCCGAACGGAAAGCCGTTGTCGGCCTGGGCTTGACCGGCATTGGGGACGGAAACCAGCAGCACCGAGGCAACGCCTGCGAGCTTCACCATGCGTGCGAATGAAACCATACAACCTCTCTCGAAAAATCCTCAACCCCGACATCGCGCCGTTCTATTGAACAAGTATGCCATTGGCTAGAGCCGTCCGGTTCAGACCGGCTTCTTGTCCTGCCTCAGCCAATGCGCAAAAATGCCGCACCGACGAAAAAATCCCCGCGGGCTGCGCCGCGGGAATTTCATTGATCGATCTGGGCCTTGCTTCGCAATCCGCTCAGTCGAATTTTGCCTGCGCCGTCTTTCCATCAGGACCGGTCAGTTGAACGACACCTTTTGGCTGAACCGGCAATGCGACGCTGGCGGTGCCGGAAAGCAGCGCGCTCCCGGCAGGCTGCAGCAGGATTCGCTGGGATTTGCCACCGACAACGAGGATGGCAATCGCCTTGAAGCCGGTTGCCGGGATCGATTTCTGGTTCTCGTCGCTGACGAACAGTTCGAGCTTGTCGGATTTCGAAACCAGTTCGACGTGATACGAACCGGCATGGGCGACCCACCCGCCATTCGTTCCCTTCTCGTCGTGCGCCGAGGCGCCAGTCGACCAAGCCAACATGGCCGCAACCATCAGAAATTTCGCATTCACCGTCATTCTCCGCATGTTGATGTCAAAAAGCTTCGGCGGCTGAATTTGCCGGGGCCGTTCCCGCCTTGCCGTCGGCACCTCGCCGCAGCCGCTCCAGAGGAGCTTCGCCATAGCGAAGGAAGAGAACGGGCGTCAGCAGCGTGTCGAGCAGGGTCGCGCTGAGGAGACCGCCGAAAATCGTCACGGCCACCGGATGGAGAATTTCCTTGCCGGGATTTGCCGCATCGATCAGCAGCGGCACCAGCGCCACGCCGGCCGCCATCGCCGTCATCAAGACCGGCGTCAGCCGCTCGACGCTGCCGCGAACCACGAGGTCGTGGCCGAACGGCATTCCTTCTTTCAGCGCCAGGTTGATGTAGTGGCTGATTTTCAGGATGCCGTTGCGAACCGCAATACCGGTCAGCGTGACAAATCCGACCATCGACGCAACCGAGAGCGGTTGGCCCGCCAGCCAGAGCGCCGCGACCGACCCGATCAGCGCCAGCGGGACGTTGCCCATGATGATGAAGGCGAGCACGGTCGAGCGGTAGCGGCTGTAGAGAATGGCAAACACCAGCAACAGCGACAGCAGCGAGAGTACGCCGATGGTCCGGCTTGCTTCCTCCTGAGCCTGGAACGTTCCCTCCAGCCGAACGTAGAAGCCTTCGGGAAGCCTGGTCGACGCGGTCACCTTCCGGATCGCCTCGATGATGTCGGTCATGTCGGCCGTCCCGTCGGCGTTCGCCAGCACCACCACACGACGGCGACCGTTCTCGCGCAAGATCTGGTTGGGGCCTTCGGTCTCCTTGACGTCGGCGATCTGCCGGGCGGGGATCCATCCGGCCGGCGTTTCGATCAAGAGGTCGCCCAGGGTTTGCGTGGTGCGAAGCCGATCCGGCAGCCGCATCGTGACGTCGAACCGGCGATAGCCGTCCACCACCCGTGAAATAACGCGGCCGTTCGAGAGCCGGCTGAGCTGCTGGATCACGGCGGCCGGCTGCACGCCATAGAGCGCGGCACGGCCATAATCGACGCGGATTTCCAGCTGCGGAATCAGCACCTGCTTTTCGACCTGCAGGTCCGTGAGACCCGGAATCTCCGCCAGCTTGCCGCGCAACATGTCAGCGGTCGCGCGCAGGCTGTTCAGATCGTCGCCGAACACTTTCAGCGCAATTTCGGCCCGAACGCCCGAAAGCAGATGGTCGAGCCGGTGCGAAATCGGCTGGCCTACGTTGATCGCAGCGGGAAGCACGGCGAGCCGGGCCCGGATATCCGCGACGATTTCGGTCTTTGGCCGTTTCGTTGGCTTGAGATTGACCTCGAGGTCCGACGAATGGACGCCTTCGGCATGCTCGTCGAGCTCCGCCCGCCCGGTTCGCCGGCCAACGGTCTTGACCTCGGGCACTTCAAGGATGAGGCGCTCGGCAATCAACCCGACGCGATGGGATTCGGCGAGCGAGATTCCCGGATTGAAGAGCATGTTGATCGTGAAGGTGCCCTCGTTGAAGGGCGGCAGGAATGCGCGGGGAAGATAGAATGCGGAAGCCGCCGCGATGACGACCGCCGCGAGTGCGGCAGCCATCAAGGCGCGCTGATGGTGGAAAACCCGTTCCAGCAAGGCCGCATTGGCGCGCTTGAGCATCGCTACCAGCGCGCTGTCGCCATGATCGAGGCGCTTGAGATGCGGAAGCATGTGATACGCCATCACCGGGGTCAGGGTGATGGAGACCGCAAGGCTGGCGAGAATCGAGATGATGTAGGCCTGACCAAGCGGCGCAAACAGCCGGCCTTCTATACCCGACAGCGCGAACAGCGGCACGAACACCAGAACGATGATCGCGGTCGCATAGACGATGCCGGAGCGCACTTCCTGGGATGCCGATACGACGACGTCGAACGCCGGGCGGGGATGCTCCAGGGCGCGATTTTCGCGCAAGCGCCGGAAGATGTTTTCGACGTCGACGACGGCGTCATCGACCAGCTCGCCGATGGCGATGGCGATGCCGCCAAGGGTCATCGTGTTGATCGACAGGCCGGCAAAATAGAACACGACCGCGGTCGTCAGGATCGACACCGGGATCGCAGCCAGCGAGATCGCCGTCGTCCGCCAGTTCATCAGGAACAGAAACAGCACGATGGCGACGACCGCGCCGGCCTCGAGCAGGACACGCTCGACATTGCCGATCGAGGTTTCGATGAAATTGGCCTGCCGGAAGATGATCTGGTCGGCCTTCATGCCTGTTGGCAGCGAGGCCGTGATTTCCTTCAGGGCCTGTTCGATCTCGCGCGTGAGCCGGATGGTATCGACGTTGGGCTGCTTCTCGACCGAGACGACGACGGCGGGCTTGCCCATATAGCCGGCGTCGCCGCGCTTGACCTTGGGTGCGAACTCGACGGTGGCGACCTGCTTCAGATAGACCGGCCCGCCATTGACCTGCGCCACCACCACGTTGCGAAGGTCGTCCAGATTGGTGGTCCGCCCGATGTTGCGGATCAGATATTCGCGGGCATGCTGATCGGTGAAGCCGCCGCCGGTATTGACGCCGAACTGATTGAGGGCGAGTTCGACCTGCTCGTAGGTGACGCCGAGGCTGCGCAGCGCCGGCGGATTGGGCGCGATCCGGTATTGCCGGACCTCGCCCCCCATCGGAATCACCTGCGCGACACCGGGGATCGTGAGCAGCCGCGGCCGCACCACGAAGTCCGCGGTCTCGCGGACTTCCATCGCCGAGGCCCGGTCGCTGGTCACCGCGACCAGCAGCACCTGGCCCATGATTGAGTTGATCGGTCCCAATTGCGGAACGGTATTGGGCGGCAACTGGGTCCGGATCAGATTGAGGCGCTCGCCGATCTGCTGCCGGTTACGATAGATATCGGTACCCCAGTCGAATTCGACATAGACGATCGAAAGGCCGATTCCGGAAACCGAGCGGACCCGCGTCACGCCGGGAACACCGTTCATTTGGGTCTCGATCGGAAAGCTGACGAGCTGTTCTACCTCGGGCGGCGCGAGCCCGTCCGACTCGGTCATGATCGTGACCGTCGGCTTGTTCAGGTCGGGAAACACGTCCACCGGCAGCCGGCCGGCGCTGAAGATGCCGAGCAACACCAGGGCCAGCGCGGCCGCCATGACCAGCAGGCTGTTGCGCAGCGACTGTGTGACGAGAAAGCGAAACATCTGCCCTGCTCCTCAGCGCACTTGGTCAAGGAGTTCGGCGCCCTGCACGACAAGACGCTTGCCTCCGGCGAGGCCGGTGGCAATGAACACGCGGTCGCCGTCGAGGGGTTCCACCCGTACCGGGCGCTGTTCGAAGCGCTCGGGCGCGACGTGCTCGTAAACCACCTCTTGGCCGTTGGCGTTGCGCACCAGACTGGCCCGCGGCACCGCAAGGCCGACCTTTTCCTCATTGGTGGTGGCCAGGACCGTGACGAACTGCCCGGCGCGAAGGCCGGAATGGTCGCCCTGAATCGCGAACTGGACCGGAATGGATTGGTTGCGGTCCGCAAAGCCGGAGCCCTGATAGACCAGCGTGAAGATGCGATCGGTCCCGAGGTTGGCGGTCGCGCTGCGAACGCCCGCCAGCGGGTCGAAGCTGCGGGCTTCAACCCACAGACGGGTCGGATCGATGATGTGGAAGATCACGGCATTGGACTGGGCGATTTGTCCGGCTACCGGCGTGCCCTCGGCAATCACACCGTCGACCGGAGCCACCAGCGCTTCGGGCTCACGGCGCGCCCGGTCGAGCGATCCACGTCGGTCTTTCAGTCCCTGCAGCTCCGACCTTGTGTCTTCGAGCTGGGAGCGGGCAATGGCGCCGCTCGGCACCAGCGTTTCATAGCGGGCGAGCCGGCGCTCCACGATGGAAATCTGCTGGTCGAGTTCGCCCTGGCGCTGGCGCATATCCGACACGTCGATGGCCTGCAGCGGCGGGTCGACATAAGCGAGCACGTCGCCTTTCTTGACCGGCGTCCCCAGCCTCGGAAAACCGCCCGGAGGCGCCGAAAGGCGGCCGCCCACCGAAGCCTGCACGAAGCCGCTGGCGTTCGGATCGGGAATGATCCGGCCCGGCAGCTCGATGGCGCGCGGGTGCGCGCGGGATTCGGTCATCACGGTACGAAGGGCGAGAATGTGTTGCGTGCTCTTTGGCACGAACACGCCTCCGTCCGGCAGACGCTGCGCGAGGTCGCGAGCCGACTGCATCGCTGCTGCCGGAGCTGTGTGATCATGGCCGTCATGGGAGCGGGATGGGTTGTTGGACAGGACGAACGCGCCGGCGACGAGGAGAACCATTGCCGCCGCCCTGCGACGCCGCCGGATCAGCGCCATGACGCCGATGCCGGCAGCAAGCCCGGCCAGGATGGCGATCAACAGCGCCGGGCCGTCATGATTGAAGTGATAGCCGACCTCACCCGCGATGGCGGAGGTCGAGAACCACGAAGTCGGTCCGGCCTTGGCCCCCGGAGCATCCGGAATCACCAGCCGGGCGGGCAACACATCCACATTGCCGTCTTTCGCGACCGTGAAGATCAGGTCGTAAGCGCCCGGCTTGCCGGACCAGGGCGCGTCGAGACGATAGGGCTCGCCCGGCCTGGCTTCGGCCTTCTGCGGCCCGGCGGGCGTTTCGATTTCGATTTCGGCGCCATCCACCGGCTCGTTGGTTGCGAACCGGTCGAGATAGATGACGAGCACGCCTTCGCGCGCAATCGCAACCAGTTCATGCGCGTCCGAGTCGCTCTCGGCACGCGGCGCGAGACTGGCGCTCGGCGCCGGAACAGGCGCGCCATGATCGTGGCCTTCGTGCGCCAGCACCGGGCCTGCCATGAGCAGGAATGACATAGCCGCCACGCACCGCGCGGCACGGAACAAAAAGGACATCTGAATAACTCACCTGAGAAGAAGCGTGTTCTCGCTCGCGCGGCCGGCACGTCGTGCCGCCGCGACATCGTTGCTCAGGTGAGCGCTCGGGGCGGTTTACGCAGGCTTGCGGGCTCTATGCCCGAAGCAAGCACGGCACCGGTAACGTCAAGACGGTGCGAATGAACCGCGGGAGGCAAACATTGCGAGGCTGCAACCAAAGCGGCCCCGCCGCAGCACCCCATGCCCGCCCCGCAACAACCGTCTACGCATCCGTCCGCATCGATCGGCGCTGCGCCCGGCGGCCGACCTGCGGTCAGGATAAGCTCGTGCGGGATAGATCCGATAGTCTCGGCAAGAGAGGCCTTGGTGAAGTCAGCCTCTGCAAAGACGTCCTTGGTGAACGCAGCCTTGGTAAGGTGGTGCGCCACCGGCGCATGGGCGCCGTGAGGCACCGCATGATGATGAACGTGGACATGTCCCTGCAGGCGGTGGGCCTGGTCGGCATGGGCGCGGGCCAAGGCAGGCGAAAATTGAACGGCGATCAAGACGATCACCGCACAAATAAACTGCCAAAGCTTTGGGTTCGCGTTCATCATGCTCACAATATCACAGGGCTCTCGGCACTGCATAGGTCAGGTTAAAGATGGCTAACGCGTGCTGCGGGCCATTTGTCTTACAGTAGTCTTGCATCTTTCTGTCGTCTTCAGGCCAGCAACGGTTCACGAGGCTTTGATGAACGGGGCCGCCGGTCCGGACAGGGTGTATATTCACGCTCGAAACTGAATACTATTACGGTCCGCATCCGTTCAGGACACCCATCAGCTTCAGTTGAATTTGGCTTGCACGGTTTTGCCGTCGGGCGAGGTCAGTTGCACGACCCCCTTCGGCTGCGCCGACAGCGCATCGCTGGCGGTTCCGGAAAGCCGCGCGCTTCCGGCAGGTTCCATCGCAATGCGCTGGGCTTTGCCATTCACGACAAAGATGCCAATGGCCTTGAATCCGGTTGCCGCGATCGGCTTCTGGTTCGCATCGCTGATGTAGAGATCGACCTTTTCGGATTTCGAAACCAACTCGACATGATACGAGCCGGCATCCTCGACCCTGCCGCCATTCGTGCCCTGGTGATCGTGCGCCCAGGCACTGGCGGACGAAGCCACGAGCGCAGCAACCATTAGAAACTTCTTCATTGTCATTCTCCAGATGTTCGGTTGCCGACAGGCGTCAAAGGTATGTGGGCAAGGTGGATCAACGGCGATCCACCCGAGGTGGTAAGCCGGCCGACGGCTGTCGGCCGGCTTTTTGTCGTTAGTGGTGGTGGTGACCGTGGTGGTGATGATGGCCGTGGTGATGATGGTGATGGCCATGATGATGATGGCCATGCCAACGCCAATGCCAGTGATGGCCATGATGGTGATGACCGTGATGGTGATGGCCGTGGTGATGATGACCGTGATGGTGATGCCAATGCCCCGCGCTGCTTGCGGAGACGCCGGCGACCAGGATGACGGTTGCAGCGACTGCAGAGAGGATTGCTTTACGAAACGACATGGTAGCTCCTTGGGTTCTGGTAGCAGGGGATCTGCTCCGTGGTTCGAACCCTATGATCGTTGTCGGCGGCTGAACGTGAGCTGAAACACGTTGGTGCACTCGCCTCTACTTGAAGCGTGGACATGCAAGCGAATTCGCAAGGCAAATCAGACACGAACTGAACATTCATCTCGGCATGCGCCACAATGACGCGCGTCGAAATTGCTTCGTCGTCGATCGTGTCGATGTGTCGAATCGTGTGCATGGCTGTTTGACGCGCGCGTCATTCACATCGTTCATGGAAAATTTCTGAACGGTTGTTCAGGTGTCCGCTCGGCGATGAAGGGAAAGACGATCGCCAGCACTATTGAAGGTCGCAACCAGCGCCGCGACATGGCGCAATTCCTTGCTGCTCACTTGCGACGTCGGCCGCAGTGAAACTCGGGTTCGGCAAATAGTCGGTTCGGCTCGATGGAGAACCAGGCAAATGGACGTTGTGATGGAAGCTGATCTGACCGCCTTGAAAGGCTGGTACAGTTGGGTGGGTTCGAACCACCGACCTCCTGTTCCACAGACAGGCGCTCTAACCAACTGAGCTACAACTGCATCCTGCGCGAAGCCCTTGGGAAGGATTGCTTCGGCTATCCGTGATGACTACAGCAGGCATCATCGACTGAATGTGAGTTACCGCACACAACGGATCGGACGACGCGCAACAGCCGCGCCGACAACCTGCACATGATCCTTTGGCCGCGACAAAACGACCCGACGGGCAAATCACTTCTGGTTTACGGAAATCGTGTCAAGCCCTGAAGTAAAAAATATTTCTGTTTTACAGAAGACAAAATCAGTTTATATGAGAGCCATCCCGTCCTACTCAGAAGGGCGTCGGCCGTCGTCACGGACGTTGGACGGGTTGCGGTGGACGCTGGTTTGCGCTGAGACGATGGCGCGGATTAGCGTACGGCAAAACCGTGTGGTCCTGGCACCCGTTGCAGGTGTCAAGCTGTCGGGTAGGCGAGAGCTGAACGGCAGCGACGGAGTCAACCAAGAACTCGTCTCCGGGGAGATCACGGCATAAGCCGTAAAGCCATTGCGCAGGGAAGGCCGGGTGTTCTCCGCTGCCCTGTATGCTCGTGTGCAGCCTACTTAGTGCAAACCGCACGCGGGACCGCGGTGCAGCGCGCACCCGGTCTTCCCTGCGCCCTCTCAATGAAAGGGCGGGAAGTTTCCAGCAAACCTCGGGCGCATCGCGTCGCGAGATCGCGAAAGTGCGTCTTGTATGATGGTGGCACAACAAACACCGCCGTCGTCCCGGCCTTGGGCCGGGACCCATAACCACAGGAAGCAGTTTTGCGAATGGTCTCTGCTACTGAGCTTCACAGAGGGATCACGCGGTATCGGTACCGGCGTTCGCCGGGACGACATCTCCGTACGTTCAGTTGCACCCTACTGCAGGACCATCAACGTGAACGGATAGACGTAAGCCTGCAGTGTCACCAGCCCGCCGACCAGACACGCCAGCACGATCGAATGCAGGAACACATAACGAAGGATCGAGCCTTCGTGGCCATACCAGTTGGTCGCTGTCGAGGCGACGACGATCGATTGCGCGTCGATCATCTTGCCCATCACGCCGCCGGAGGAATTGGCGGCGGCCATCAGGATCGGCGACAGGCCCAGCTGCTCGGACGTGATCTTTTGCAAATTGCCGAACAGCACGTTGGAAGCAGTGTCCGATCCCGTCAGCGCCACGCCGAGCCAGCCGAGCAAGGTGCCGAAGAAGGGATAGAGCACGCCGGTTGCCGCGAAGGCCAGGCCGAGCGTGGCATCGACGCCGGACAGCCGCGTCAGCGTGCCGATCGCCAGCATCGCCGAGATCGTGATCAGCGAGATCGCGCACAATTTGATGGTGCGGCCGTATTCCGCAATCATCTTCGCCGGCGAGAAGCTCATCAGGAAACCGGAAATGATCGCGGCGATCAGCATGCCGGTGCCGGTGAACGACAGATAGGTGAAGTCGAACAGCGCGGCTTCCGGTGTCGGCTTGGCGGCGACCGGCGGCACCTTGTTGATCAAATTGTGCAGGTCGGGGACCTGATATTTCCAGACGAAGCTGGCGTTCGCCCAGGTCTTGAATCCGCCATTGCCCCAGATCAGCATCACCACGCAGACGATGATCCATGGCAGCAGCGCGCTCCACAATTCGCTTTGCGTGAGCGGCGTCTTGTCCATCGGCTTCGGCGTCGTCATGGTCGCGGCCGATTCATCCTTGCCGCGCAAGGCGGGCGACAACCAAAGCTCCCTGGGCTGCCACACTTTCAGGAACAGGATTAGGCATCCCATCGAAATCAGCGAAGCCCCGATGTCGACGATCCAGGGGTTGATGTAGTTCGAGATCACGAATTGCGGGATCGCGAACGAGACGCCGGTGACCAGAATCGCCGGCCACACGTCCTTCATGCCTTTCCAGCCGGCAAAGGCCCACACCACCCAGAACGGCACGATCAGCGAGAACAGCGGCAATTGCCGGCCGACCATCGCGCCGAGAATGTAGGGATCGAGACCGGTGACCGAGGCCAGGCCCTGGATCGGCGTGCCCAGCGCGCCATAGGCAACCGGCGCGGTGTTGGCGATCAGCGACAGGCCGGAGGCCGCCAGCGGCGAGAAGCCGAGCCCGATCAGAACCGCGCCTGTGATCGCAACCGGCGTGCCGAAACCGGATGCGCCCTCGAAAAATGCGCCGAAGGCGAACGCGATCAGGAGCAATTGCAGGCGACGGTCGTTGGTGACCCCGCCGATGGCGCGCTTCAACAATTCGAAGCGGCCGGTCTCGACCGTAATGCGGTAGAGGAAAATGACATTGAGGACGATCCAGCCGATCGGAAAGAAGCCGACCACCACGCCGAGCAGCGATGCCCGGACCGACATGCCCGCGGGCATGTGGTAGATGGCAATGGTGACGATGTTGGCGACGATCAACGCAATGATGGCCGCGATGTGCGCCTTGACCTTGCCGCTGGCGATCAGCACCAGGAGCGTGACCACCGGCACGGCAGCGGCGAGCGTCGACAAGGTCGCGTTGCCCAGCGGATTATAGACTTGATCCCACATGTTCGGATTCTCCCCGGTTTATTATTGGGCACCCGGCCGTGTGGACGGTCCGGCGTGCCTGGCGCCTGCGGAAACGTTGCTCTCGTCCGCGAGATCGACTGCTGGTTCGGCAGTTCGCCGAAACCCGCTCACAACCTCGCGAAGTCCAGAGGTCCCCCGCCCCTCGCCGTGGCAGCCATGCTAAGGTCAACCCGGTAGCTGCGACAAGCCGCCGCAGGCTGCGAAATCTGCTACTTTAGTCCAAAAACCCTGATTCTTCCGTTCTTTCAGGCCTTTAAGGCCACCTCCCGGAGACGACAATCTGTGAACAGCATCCGCTCGACGCTCGCGACCGTATGGCGGATCGCCGCTCCCTATTTCCGTTCCGAGGACAAATGGGCCGGCCGCGCGCTGCTCGCTGCAGTGATCACGATCCAACTGGCGCTGGTCGCGATCGACGTCCTCGTGAACCAGTGGCAGAATCGCTTCTTCAACGCGCTGCAGGAATACAATTGGGACGTCTTCGTCAGGGAGATCGGCGTCTTTTGCGTGCTGGCGACGTGCGCCGTCGTGCTCGCCGTCTACCAGCTCTACCTCAATCAATGGCTGCAGATTCGCTGGCGGCGCTGGCTGACCCGGCACTATCTCGGCGAATGGATGCACGGCGCCAATCACTACCGCATGCAATTGCAGGGCGACGCGGCCGACAATCCGGACCAGCGCATTGCCGATGACGTCAGGCTGTTCGTCGAGCGGACGCTGGATATCGGGCTCAGTCTTTTGAATTCGGTGGTGACGCTGCTTTCCTTTGTCATCATCCTGTGGGGGCTGTCGGCAGCCGCCCCCTTGCACCTGTTCGGCAAGGAGTACGCCATCCCGGGCTACCTGGTCTGGGGCGCGCTGATCTACGCCATCCTCGGCACGGCGCTGACGCAATGGATCGGCTCACCTTTGGTGCGGCTTGATTTCAAGCAGCAGCAATTCGAGGCCGACTTCCGCTTCAACCTGGTTCGGGCACGGGAGAACTCCGAGCAGATCGCGCTGTTGCAAGGCGAGCGCGCGGAGCGCCTCGGGCTTTGGGCGCGCTTCCACCATGTGATCGAAAACTGGTACGGCATCATGAGCCGGACCAAGCGGCTGACCACGTTCACCGCGAGCTATTCGCAGGCCGCGGTGATCTTTCCCTACATCCTGGTGGCGCCGGCCTTCTTCGAAAAGAAGGTCCAGCTTGGCGGCCTGACCCAGACCGCGTCCGCATTCGGCAGCGTGCAATCGGCGCTGTCGATCTTCGTCACCATCTACCGCACGCTGGCCGACTGGCGCGCCATCGTCGCCCGTCTCGACGGGTTTGAAGCAGCCATCGCGAGCGCCACGGCGCTGCAGAAATCGAGCGAATCGATCGACGTCGTCGCATCCCAGGGCGGCACAGCGATCGACCTGCGCGAGCTCACGCTGCGTCTGCCCAACGGCACGGCGCTGGTCTCGGCCGATGCCTTAAGCCTTCGCGGCGGCGAACGTACGCTGCTCACCGGCCCGTCGGGCTCCGGCAAATCGACCCTGTTCCGGGCCATCGCCGGCATCTGGCCGTTCGGCAGCGGCTCGATCGCCATCCCCGCCGGCGCGTCTGTCATGATGCTGCCGCAGCGGCCTTACTTCCCGATCGGATCGCTGCATGGGGCGATCGCCTATCCCGGCGCAAACGAAACCTTCAGCGCCGATCGGGTCAGGGAAGCGCTTACCCTGGTCGGCCTGCCCAAGCTTGCCGCGCGGCTGGAGGAGGAATCGCACTGGAACCGGATGCTCTCGCTTGGCGAGCAGCAGCGCCTCGGGCTGGCGCGCGCGCTGTTGCACGCGCCGCAATATCTGTTCCTCGACGAGGCGACGGCCTCGCTCGACGAACCCTCGGAAGCCGCGCTGTACAATTTGCTTGGCTCGAAACTGCCGCAAACTACCATCGTCTCGATCGGCCACCGCTCGACGCTCGAGGCCTTCCACCAGCGCCACGTCGCCATGGTCCGCGACGGCGACCAGTTCACGTTGCGGGAAGCGGTCAGCGCCCAGCCGGCGTAAGCCTGATAGCCGTCCCGGACTACAGCCAGCGCCGCGGCCACGGCTGGCGGCGGATCCAGCGATGCCAGACCAGCGCGAACGCGGCCAGAAGCGCCGCGCCCGCCAGCACCGGCACGAACAGAAACGTCCAGGGCAGATTGCCAGAAACCACCAGCAGCGGATTGATCCCCGCCGGCGGATGAAAAGTACCGGTCACATACATCGCCAGAATGGACAGGCCGACCGCGGCGGCCGCGGCCCAGGCATGCGGACCCAGCAACTTCAGCACGGCGAGGCCGACCAGGGCGCTGACGACATGGCCGCCGATCAGCGCGCGCGGCTGCGCCGGCTCCGCGTCTGGCGATCCGATCACCAGCACGATCGAGGTCGCGAACGGAATGACCGCCAGCGGATATTGCGCGACCACCGAGAACCACTCCATGGCGCCGATCGCGAGCGCGCCGCCGAGGCCCGCGACCATCCCCGCCAGAACATTGCGGTGATCGTTGCGGGAGGTCGCGCCCGCGGTGCGCCGCCAATCCCATTTCATCGGAGCCGCCCCAAAAGCAAAGGGGCGGCAGATTGCTCTGCCGCCCCCAAAGGACTTTGAAAGGAAGTCTTCGAGAGAAAGGCCTTACTTCAGGTTGGTCAGCGCGGTCAGGTCAGCCGAGAGCTTGACGATGCCGGCTGCGCCGCACCAGTTCGAACCCACGCCGGACGGATTGATCGCAGTGACGTTGGTTCCGGTAAAGGCGTTGAGTTCGCCGCGAGCGGTGAAGTCGCTGGTGAAAGCGTTGCAATCGCCCTTCGACAGGTTGGTGTCGGAATAACGGAAGTCCAGCGTGAACACCTTGTAGGTGAAGCCGATGCCGATATTCCAGGTGTTGTAGTCGGCGTAGTTGATGCCGTTCGGGAATACTGCGGTTCCGTAGAACGAGTCCGACGTGCCCAGCCACTGGCGGCCGAACTCACCCGACACATACATGCCGAGGCCGCTGGTGCCGAACCAGGCGCTCGGCGCGATCGCCTTGCCGACGATCGAAGCATAGGTGCCTTCGGCGCCGCTGTTGAGGAAGCTCGGCGTATAATAGGCAGTGCCGCCCAGCGAGAAGTTGTCGTTGAAGGTGTAGTTCACCTTGCCGTAGACCTCGAAGAAGCTGACGTCCTTCTTGAGCACGTTGAGATTGAGCAGGGTGTTAGCCTGGCATTCGGGGCTGAGCGGAACGCCGGCGAAATCGGCGACAGCGCCGCCACCGTATTGGCAGGTTCCACCCGGATAGATGTAGCCCCAGGCGCCGACATCGAAAGCAAAGGCGCCGACCGTCAGGCGGGCACCGCCGTAGGCGTCGACTTCAGCGGCTGCACGGTTGGGGAACGAGATGCTCGCAGCGCCCAGGCCGACGTACAGCTGGAAGTCCTTGGTGACGTTGTAGCGTGGCTCGAAATAGGCGTTGACCGACGGCTTGTGGTTAGACTGGGTGATGCCGCGGAAGATGTAATCGTTGGTGATGCCGGCGCCGAAGGCGATATCCCAGGGATCGAACGCGACAGGCGGCGGGGCCTTCACAGCCTTGACACGCAAGTCTGCCGCGAGAGCCGAACCCGATACCATTGCCAGCGCCGTTGCTAACAAAGCCAGTTTCTTCATGACGATCCCCATCACCTTCTAGAACAGTCCCGTTCCGGTGGCCCCCCAGGGCGAGCGATAACCGACTGCAACCAAACTCAACGGCAATCTGGGACCTGCTGTCATGGGCGTGAAGCAAAAAAGACAATCATCTGCCGCCTTTTTAGGCGTTCTGCCTGTTTCGGAAAATGTTGTCTGCGGGTGTTGCATTCCCACAACAAGTTTGGCGGTCTTCGTGTCCGGCAGGCGACATCTGGAACCGGCAAAACAAGGGGTCAGCTGTCCGCTTGCCTGAACTGCGGCCGAATCAACAGCCTCCGTAGAATCCCGCAGTGAAATTGATCAGCCGGCCTCAAGAGAAAAGCCGCAGCGGTGGCCGCTGCGGCTTTCCGATAGATCAACCTTGACGGTCCGCGTTCAACCTAGTGTTGATCGCCGCCATTGGACGAGCCGGAGCCCCATGACGGGGTCGATGACTCCGAACTCGGCGTTGCCCAGCTCGGAGCGGGCGCAGCTTCGGGCTCTGGCGCCGGAGCCGCCACCGGGGCTGCCGGCTTGGGCGCAGCAGGCTTGGCGGCGGCTTTCTTTTTCTTCGCCGGGCTCTTCGCCACAGCTTTCTTGGCGGATTTCTTCGCGGCTTTCTTGGCAGCCTTCTTGGGCGCTGCCTTCTTGGCGGATTTCTTTGCGCTCTTCTTCGAAGCCTTCTTGGCCGACTTCTTTGCCGACTTCTTGGCGGCCTTCTTCGACGACTTCTTCGCAGACTTCTTCGCCGCTACCGCCTTCTTGGCCTTTTTAGCCTTCTTGCTTTTCTTGCTCTTCTTCGCTTTAGCCATCGTGGTCCTCCTGTTGCCGCTGGTCGTGTCAGTCGAGCGCTCGAATAGTCGGCCGATCGATTAGTTCAACGCCGGCCTTGTCAGTCCAGGCCCCTTCAACTCAGGTTTTGGACCTCCTGTCGCCCAATCGAGAAGCTCAATCGTGTGCACCACAGGAACTGACGTACCGCCGGCAATCTGCACCATGCACCCAATATTGCCCGCAGCGATCATGTCCGGTTTGACTGTCGCAATATTGGCGATCTTGCGATCGCGCAATCTGCTCGCAATGTCAGGCTGGAGAATGTTGTAGGTCCCCGCCGAACCGCAACACAAATGGCTCTCGGGTACATCTTTCACCACGAATCCATTCTTGGAAAGCAATTCTTTCGGCGCGTGCGTGATTTTCTGTCCGTGCTGCAGCGAACAAGCCGAGTGATAGGCGATGGTGACGTCGCCTTGCTGGCTCGATGGATGCAGATCGATGCCGGCGAGATACTCGGTGATATCCTTTGTCAGCGCGGATATCCGTGCAGCAGGGCCGGCGAATTCGCGGTCCTCGCGCAGCATGAAACCATAGTCCTTGATGACCGTGCCGCAGCCCGACGCCGTCACCAGGATGGCGTCGAGGCCACCTTGTTCCGCTTCGCTTTGCCAGACCGTGACGTTGGCGCGGGCGCGCGCCAGTGCGTCGCCGTCCTGCCCGAGGTGATGAGTGAGCGCGCCGCAGCATTGTTCATCCCTAACCAGCACCACCTCGATGCCGTGGCGCGTCAGGAGATTGATGGCGGCTTGGTTGATGCGCGGCGCCAGCACCTGCTGGGCACAGCCCTGCAGCAGCGCGACCCGCCCCCGCCTGCCGCCAATGGCCGGGAAAACACTGCCGGCGGCAGGTCCCGGCGCCGGCAGGCTGCCGGGCGCGAGCGCCAGCATCGCCTTGATCCGCCGCAGCAGGGTGGGTGTCGGCGGTGCGGTCTTCGGTGTCGGCAACAGGCCAGCGAACGGCCGGCCCAGCCGCGCCATGATCATGCTGGCGCGGAACAGACCCGGCCGCGGCAGCACAAAGGCCAGCACCGCGCGCAAGGCCCGCTCGCCCAGCGGCCTGGAATAATCCCGCTCGATCCTGACCCGCGCCTGATCGACCAGGTGCATGTAGTTCACGCCCGATGGGCAGGTCGTCATGCAGGCGAGGCAGGACAGGCAGCGGTCGATATGCTTGACCACCTCCTTGGTCGGCGGGCGGCCCTTCTCCAGCATCTCCTTGATGAGATAGATCCGGCCACGCGGGCTATCGAGTTCGTCGCCGAGCAGCACGTAAGTCGGACAGGTCGCGGTGCAGAACCCGCAATGCACGCAGGCGCGCAGGATCTTGTCGGCTTCAGCGATGTCAGGGTCGGCCAGTTGAGCGAGTGAGAATTCGGTTTTCATGTCGCGACCGCCCGCAGCAAGCGGCCCCGGTTGAGGATGTTCTTGGGATCGAAGCTCAGGCGGACGCGCTCGCTCAAGGCAGCCACGCCGCCGGATTGCGGATGGAACACGTCGACATTGCGCCGCACCAGTTCGGACGCCCGGACCAGCATCGCATGGCCGCCGGCGGCATCGACGCGCGCACGCAGCAGGGCCGCCTGCGCGTCCGGCTTGGGCGGCAACGCCGCCCAGATCAGGCCGCCGCCCCAATCGTAGATCACGTCGCCGCCGGTGTCGCGCGAAAGCTGCTGCCCGAGCGCGCCGCCGGAAGCCGGCGGACACACGATCCGCCACACCGGCCACGCCCCCAGCGCACCTTGGGCCGCAAACGGCAGGACATCGCGGATCGAACTCCAGATCGCGGCCGAAACAGCGTCTTGCAGGACCTCCACGGCGCCGAACGGCGCCAGCGCCTTGCCGAGCGAGCTGGCGCGGTCGGCGGCGGAAGCCGCGATGCCTTCGAGCCGCAGCAGGGTCGTCGCCTGCCCCGGCGCTCCGAGCCCGGCCAAGGCGCCGGCCGCGGGCCGGAACGCCTGATACGGCAGATGCGCCGCACCCGACACGTCGTAGGGCGAGCCCAGTGCCGCCGTCATCGCCCGGTTGGCGGTGACATCGTCGAGCCCGCGCAGCACCAGCGTGCGTTCGCTTTCGGGTTTCGGCATCACCTTCAACGTCACTTCGGTCATGACCGCCAGCGTGCCCCACGACCCCGCCAGCAATTTGCAGAGATCGTAACCGGTGACGTTCTTCACCACCCGCCCGCCGGTTTTGAAACTGTCGCCGAAGCCGGACACCGCATGCGCCCCCAAGAGGTGGTCGCGGGCGCCGCCGGCCCTGATGCGGCGCGGGCCGGCAAGGCCTGCGCCGATCATGCCGCCGATGGTGCCGGAGCCGGAGACACCGAGCAGCGCCGAGGTGTCCATCGGTTCGAACGCGAATTGCTGGTTCTTGCTGTCGATCAGCGACAGCACATCGGCAAGCGGCGCCCCTGCCTGGACCGTGATGATCAGCTCGTTCGGCTCATAGGCGGTGACTGCGTTCAGCGCCGACAGCTCAAGCAGGGCATTGGTCGCCATCGGCTGGCCGGCCAGGCGCCGGGAGCCATGGCCGATGATCTCCAGCGGCTGCTCGCTGGCGATCGCCGCCCGCACCACCTGCTCGACGTCCTTGGCGTCACGTACTTTCAAAGTGTCCACGGTGCCAACATCTGCTTCTTGTTGTCATCGTCCGCGAAGGCGGACGATCCAGTAATCGCAAGCACCGCGGCCATGCACTGACGGCGCGGAATACTGGATACCCCGCCTGCACGGGGTATGACGACCGAAAAATGGGTGAGCCTCATTCTTCAAAACCGCGGCAATTCGGGAAACGCCAGCCGGCCTCCGTGCACGTGCACGCGGCCGAGCTCGGCGCAGCGATGCAGGGTCGGAAACACCTTGCCCGGATTGAGCAGGCCCTGGGCGTCGAACGCGCATTTCAGCCGCTGCTGCTGGTTGAGGTCGATCTCGCTGAACATTTCCGGCATCAGGTCGCGTTTTTCGATGCCGACGCCGTGCTCGCCGGTGAGCACACCGCCGAGTTCGACGCAGCAGCGCAGGATATCGGCGCCGAACGCCTCGGCCCGCTCCATCTCGCCGGGCTGGTTGGCATCGTAGAGGATCAAAGGATGCAGATTGCCGTCGCCGGCATGAAACACATTGGCGACGCGCAGGTCGTATTTGGCCGAGAGGTCGCGGATGCGCGCCAGCGCCTTGGGCAGCGCGCCGCGCGGAATGGTGCCGTCCATGCAGAGATAATCAGGGGAAATCCGGCCCACGGCCGGAAACGCCGCCTTGCGGCCGGCCCAGAACAGGTTGCGCTCGGCTTCAGACGTGGAAATCTGCAACGTGGTGGAGCCGCAGCCTTTGGCGATGGCCTCGACGCGGCCGATCAGTTCATCGACTTCGACGCCGGGACCATCGAGTTCGATGATCAAGAGCGCCTCGACATCGAGCGGGTAGCCGGCATGGACGAAGGCTTCGGCGGCGTGGATCGCCGGTTTGTCCATCATCTCCATGCCGCCCGGGATGATGCCGGCGCCGATGATGCGGGCCACGCATTCGCCGGCGGCCTCGACCTCGGCGAAGCCGACCATCAGCGCGCGGGCGGTTTCCGGCTTCTGCAGGATCCGCACCGTGATCTCGGTGATGACGCCAAGCAGGCCCTCGGAGCCGGTGATGATCCCCATCAGGTCGTAGCCTGCGTTCTCGGCCGACTTGCCGCCGATGCGCAGGATTTCCCCTGACATCAGCACGATTTCGCAGCCCAGCACGTTGTTGGTGGTCATGCCGTATTTCAGGCAGTGCACGCCGCCGGAATTTTCCGCGACATTGCCGCCGATCGAACAGGCGATCTGCGATGAGGGATCGGGCGCGTAATAGAACCCGGCATGCGCCACCGCCTGGCTGATGGCGAGATTGGTCACGCCGGGTTCGGTCACCACCACGCGGTTGTCGAAATCGATCTCGCGGATCCGCTTGAATTTGCCAAGGCCCAGCAGCACGCCATCGGCCAGCGGCAGCGCGCCGCCGGACAGCGAGGTGCCGGAGCCGCGCGGCACCACCTTGATGCCCTGCTCGAAGCAATATTTCAGGACTTTGGAGACCTGCTCCGTCGTGTCGGGCAACACCACGACCATCGGCGGCTGCCGATAGGCCATCAGGCCGTCGGACTCGTAAGGCAGCATTTCGGCTGCGCTGTCGATCACGCCCTCACCCGGCACGATCCCCCGCAAGGCGGCCACAATGGCGTCGCGGCGATCCAGAACGGCCTGATCGGAAGCCGGCATCATAATGGCCATGCGTTTCCTCCAGGGCCTAGCGCGTTATCGATTTGTCGCGGTAAATCAAGCACGTCTGGGCGCATTTGGGTAGGCCACACCAATGTCGGATTGCCTTCCCCCAAAACCGTGAGTTCGCTCTCGGGCAAGCCTGCGATGCCGGAACCTGTCAAAGTTTCGTGGCTTGTCCAATCGGAACGAGCCTGCCAAAAGCAATCGACCTCTAGGGAAAGAGACGAAGAGCACCACATGAAAACACCGATCTTGGGTACGCTGGTTGTTGTCACCTCATTGATGGCCGTGTCGGGCGCGCTGGCGCAGGACGTCACCGCCGGCAAATCCTCGTTCAACAAATGCATGGCCTGCCATGCGATCGGCGAAGGCGCCAAGAACAAGGTCGGGCCGGAGTTGAACGGGCTCGACGGCCGCAAGTCCGGCACCACGGCAGGCTACTCCTATTCGGAGGCCAACAAGAATTCCGGCATTACCTGGGGCAAGGATGTGTTCCTCGAATACATCAAGGAGCCGAAGGCGAAGATTCCCGGCACCAAAATGGTGTTCGCCGGCATCAAGAACGAGAAAGAGGCCAACGACCTCTGGGCGTTCCTTGTGCAATACGACAAGGACGGCAAGACCAAGTAACGGCTGCCAATATCGCCATTCCAGAGCTTCGGTTCTCATTCAAACAGAGCCGAAGCTCCCGCCTCTGGTTTGACGCGTTTTCTAGACGCAACCCGCTATCCGCCCCCGGATCAGGTCCGGGGCATGCTCGCTCCCAAACGCTTTAGTTCGCTGCGGCGGCCGTGTTCTGCGCCATTCTGCCTATCATCGCTTCGATCTCGGAGATCACGAGATCAGGCACCGCGTTCTGCACCATGTGACCGAGGCCGGGCAGCACGATTAATTTGACGCCCGGCGCAGTAGCCGCCAGCGGCCGCGAATGGATGTTGGTCGACACCGTCTTGTCGATATCGCCTGATATGATCGTGATCGGCGCTTTAATACTGGCATAGCGTGGCGACTGCTCGGCGACGGCCGCCTTCAGCGTCACCAGATCGCGCGCATTGGCGAGAAACTCGCGCGGGCGCAGCAGCAGCGAGCTTGCGGTGTTTTCGACATATTCGTCCGGGACCGCTTGCGGCGAAAACACGCCGCGGACGCCGGAACTGATCAGGAGTTTGCCGAGCGGCAGCGTAATCGTATAGGCCAGCAACGGGCCGATCACCGGCGTCGCGACGATCCTGTTGTAGCGTCCGACGCCGCCCGGCCACGGATAGGCCACCGGTGCCAACATCACCATGCCGGCGACGCGCTCCGGATAATCCAGCGCCATGCGCGCGCCGAGCGCGCCCGCCCAGGAATGCACCACCAAGATCGCACGCCCGATGCCGAGCTTGGCCAGCGCCTCGTCAATCATCCGTCCCTGAATTTCGGGCGTTGAGTCCTCAAGATTGGCGCGCGTGCTCCAGCCGTGACCCGGACGATCGATCAGGATCACCCGATGGCTTTTCGCAAGCCGCTCACCCACCGGCTGCCGCATCACCTCGAGATTTGAACTGGCGCCATGCAGCATCACGATCGGAGGGCTGGCCGGATCGCGCGGGCCGATATCGACGATATGAAGGGTCGCGCCGGCAACCTCGACCATCCTGCCCTGGGCGGGATGGGCCCGCTGCGTCAGCCACACCCCACCCTGCGTGACCAACGCCAGGATCGCCAGCGCAGCCACGACAATCGCTACCACCATTGAAAATATCCGAATGATCTTTGGCACCAACGAGATACGGCCGGAATGGGTGCGGGTTTCGGGAGTTCTCCACAGTCCGCCCAGCCCTGTGGATAGCGGGGTCATACTGCCGTCACTGGGCTTTTTATACAGTCACGCTAACACTTTCGCCATGTCTCGACGTGTTTGATCAAGGTGTGGCCGACACCTGAAACTTGTACCCAAAATCCACAGGAACGCAGGCGAAGACCACAAATTGTTCCACGGTACAATCGGAGGACTACCCATGATTTCCGACGCAAGCGAAGCGGCCATCGACCAGATCGTTGCGACCTGCAACGGCGACATTCGCGGCGCGCTGAAGGCGCTGCTGCTGGTCAATGAACAGCTGGAAGCGGAGTTGGCGCAGTTCTACGCGGCGGCGGGCCTTGACGGCATGGCGCGCGGCAGCAACGCGCTGCATTAGGATTTTGCGCGAACCGGTATCCACCCCCGGATCAGGTCCGAGGGCATGCTTGGCTTGAAAACGCTTCAGCCCGATTTGGTCCGACTTGTTTAGTCCGACTTGTCCTCATCCCCCGCATCGGAGGAAGGCTGTTCTACCTTCGGGCAAGCGCTGAGGGTCGTGCGTGCGAGTTTGGCATCGTCGAGCGATCGATAAGGCCCGCTGCCGAACCAGATATTTCCGCCGACCTGCGCGTTGATCACTGGATTGCTGGTGACGATCTCGCATTTGTTGGAGGCGCGGTCGCCGACCACCCAATAGTCTGCGCCGAAAGCGCTCGTGCCGGCAGTGACCATCACCGCGCCGGCCAGCAGCAATGATTTCATGGCTTGGCTCCTGACAAGCTGACGGCCGATAATAATGCGTTGGCGGGAAACGTTCCGGCCTGTCCGGAAACAGGGTTAACCACAACGGAGCACAGCGATTCTGATTGAATCAGATATCGCGGCCCTCGACCTTTTCGGTCAGCGTCTTGACCAGTTCCGGCACCTTTTCGAGGTACGGGTTGACCGCGAGCGCCTTGCGGAACGCTTCCAGCGCGCGCTTTTCCTCGCCGAGGTCCTGCATGATCATGCCGAGCCCGGCCAGCGCCCCGAAATGGCGCGGTTCGCGGACCAGCACCTGCCGGATGTCCTCAAGCGAATGGGCGTAATCGTTCTTCAGATAGTAAAGCGTCGCCCGCCGGTTCCAGGCCTCGACATAATCGGGTCGCAGCTTGACCACGGCGTCCAGCAGCTTGAGTGCGACGTCGGCCTTCTGCGCGTCCATGGCCGCCTTGGCGCGCACCATCAACAGCGCCGCGGTATCGCTCGGGGTCTGCATCCACAGCGCCCAGATCCGCGCCTCGACATGCTTGGCGCTGGCCTCATCCGGCGCAGCCTTCAGCGCGCCGAACAGGAAATCCAGACCGCGCGTCCGATCGGCGCCGACCTTCGGCAGTTTGCTCGGCGCTTCCGGCAGCTTCTTCTGTTGCTTGGGTGGCGGGATGATCCGGGGATCGTTCTGAGCAAACGCCATCACCGGCACGGCTGTCATGACAGCGGCGACAAGGATCGCGATCCGGCAGGTGCGGGGTTGCAGGAATCTCAAAGCCATGGGGCAAGTCTAGACGCACAAAAACGCGCTGCAAAGCAGCACGTCGTCAAAGACCTGTGAAGCGGGACGGAATCGCGGGCGAAAAGCCGACCTCAGCCCTGACGGGCCTTGAAGCGGCGCTGCACCTTGTTGATCACATAGACCCGGCCCTTGCGGCGGACCAGACGGTTGTTGCGATGGCGACCGCGCAACGATTTCAGCGAGTTACGGACCTTCATGGGACAATCCTGATGCGTTGAAAGGCCGTGATGGAGGCCGAACCTGCGCTACCCGAAAGTGGCAAAATGAGATTTTTCCCGCCAGCGGCCATACCGCCCGGGACGGGGCGGTTTCTAAGCCATCGCAGGGGAGAATGTCAATCAACCCCGCGAAATCCGGCCCATCTGGCCCGGGGGGCCGCTAGTCAGCTGATTCTCCAGCCATTTTTCTCAAGAATTCAGCGTCAATTAGCCCCAGATTTTGGCCCCCGGTGCCAGGGCGAACCCGTATAAGAGGAATCGCTCCCTTGCGTCGCCGACGACGCCTCCCGCAGAATGGAACTGACCTCCATATGACGACCGCTCCCCGGCCGACCATCAAGACTGCGGTACTGACCCCCGACGCCCCGATTAACCAGCCCCCAAGCGCCAGGCTGCTGCTGCCGGCCGGCGTGCTGCCGTATCAGCTCAACTGGCCCTACATTCTGGGGATCGGCGCCTACCACGCCCTGGCGCTGCTGGCGTTGCTGCCGGGCTATTTCAGCTGGAGCGGCCTGATCGTCGCGATCGTGGGCACGCATCTGTGCGGGCTGTTCGGCATCAACCTTTGCTACCACCGGCTGCTCACCCATCGCGGCCTGAAATGCCCGAAATGGCTGGAGCACAGTATGGTGGTCATCGCGATGTCCTGCCTGCAGGAAACGCCGGCGCGCTGGGTCGCGATCCACCGCCGGCATCATCAATTCGCCGACCAGCAGCCGGACCCGCACAGCCCGCTGGCAAGTTTCTTCTGGGCCCATATCGGCTGGATCCTGGTGCATCAGCCGGAGCTGTCGCGGCTCGGAATTTACGAACGTTACGCCAAGGACATTTTGCGCGATCGCTTCTATGTCGCGCTGGAACGCCATAACTGGCTGATCTGGATCAATCTCATTCAAATGCCGCTGTTCTTCGCCGCCGGATTCGCCGTGGCCTGGCTGTTTGGCGCAACGCCGGCCGACGCAACGCAGACCGGCCTCAGCATTCTCCTGTTCGGCGTCTTCGTCCGCACCGTGCTGGTCTGGCACATCACCTGGGCCGTCAATTCGGTGACGCATGTCTGGGGCTACCGGAACTATGAGACCGACGAGGACAGCCGCAACAACATGATCGTCGGCCTGATCTCCAACGGCGAAGGCTGGCACAACAACCACCACGCCGATCCACGCTCGGCGCGCCATGGTCATCGCTGGTGGGAGATGGACAACACCTGGCTGACCATTCGCATTCTGGCGTGGCTGGGCCTCGCCACCGATGTGGTGCCGCCGAGTAAGCATCTCGCAAAGCAGCCTGCCGGGAGCAAGCTGACGACGCGCGGCTCAACCGGCGTCCCGACCGAATAGGGTTAGGGGCCCGGACACAAAATCGCGAAAACAACCCCATGCAAAGTAGGATGGGGCCCTCGCACGGGCGAATGTGAAGGCTTCAGCGGGGCGCGTTCTTGACCAGGGCGCACTTGCTCTCGGACAGCGGCCACACGGTCTCCTCGGGCGGAATCGAGCGAACGATCTCGAGGTAGTCCCAAGGGTAGCGGGATTCCTCGGGCTTCTTTACCCGCGCCAGATACATCGTGCGTGTGACGCGGCCATCGTCGCGGATCTGCGCGTTCTCCGAGAAGACGTCCTCGACCGGAATCTTGCGCATCTCCGCGGCGACCTTATCGGCATCGTCGGTGCCGGCCTTGGCGACCGCCTTGAGATAGTGGCGAACCGCACCGTAGACGCCGGCATGCAGCATCGAGGGCATCATCCCGGTCCGTGCCATGAACGCCTTCGACCAGCTGCGCGTCGCTTCATTCGCGTCCCAATAGGAGGCGGTGGTCAGATACGTGCCCTGTGTCGCCTTCAAGCCGAGGGCATGGACGTCCTGAAGGAAGAAGATCAGCGCGGCGAGGTTCTGACCGCCCTGCACAAGTCCGAACTCTCCGGCCTGCTTCATCGTGTTGGTGGTGTCATTGCCCGCGTTGGCGATGCCGATGACCTTCGCGCCGGAGGACTGCGCGCGAAGCAGAAAGGAGGAAAAATCCGCCGTGTTGAGTGGATGGCGCAGGGCGCCCACGACCTTGCCGCCGGCGGCTTCGATCACTTTGGTCGCATCGGCCTGGAGCTGGTGACCGAATGCATAGTCCGAGGCGAGGATAAACCAGGACGTTCCGCCCGCCTTCACGACCGCCGAGGCGGTCCCGTGCGACACCGCGTAGGTGTCGTAGGTCCAGTGGAATCCGTAAGGCGAGCACTGCTCGTTGGTGAGCGCCGTGGTGCCGGCGCCGGAATAAAGCGCGATCCGCTTCTTCTCGCGCGCCGCATTCTGCACCGCGAGCGCGACGCCCGAGTTCGGCACGTCGACGATCGCATCGACGCCCTCCACGTCAAACCAGCGTCGCGCGATCGAGAGGCCGATGTCGGCCTTGTGCTGGTGATCCGCCGAGATCACCTGCACGGGCTTGCCGAGCACGGTGCCGCCGATTTCCTCGACCGCCATCTCGGCGGCGGCAACCGACCCCTTGCCGGTGATATCGGCCGTCACGCCGGCAAGATCGGTGAGAACGCCGAGTTTGACGACATCGCCGCTGATCTGGGCCTGTACCGCGGCCGGCAGCAATGCGGCCAGGAGTGCAACGCCGAGTGCATTCAGCCTCATCTTGGATTTCCTTCCCGTATGCGCTTTCTGGTGGTCTTTTTCTGGTGGTCTTGCGTCAGCAATTGTTGGCGTCGAGCCAGCCGAGAACCATCGCGGCGAGGTCGTCGCTGTTGTCCTCGATCATCATCATGTGACCGTTGCCGCGGATGCCGCGCTCCGGCAGCCATACGAACTCCGCGCCGAGATAGCTGGCGGTCGCCTCGTCCACTTCGCGGGGATGGCGCGCGTCGTGATCGCCGGTCACGATCAGAATCCGATGCCCTTTCAGACTGGAAGGATCGCTGATCCTCAAGCCGCGTCCGCCGATGTTGAATCGCTCGTTGAGGATGCGCGCGCTCTCCGGGACGATCGAACGGCGGTAGTTCTCGAAGGCCTGGCGCGGAAAGCGCGGCGCGTTGGCCCAATAGGCGGCGGCGAATTCGGCGCCGAACCACACCGGGCTCTCCTCCCCGGAATAGACCGGGCAGCCCGCGCGCGCGTCGTCGCGCAGCTTCAAAATGGCAGCTGGATCGTCGGGCAGGTCCGCGAGCAGGTTCGCGGGCGGTCCCGGCGCGATGGCGACGACCGCCGGCACCAGATCGGGGCGCTGCTCCACGATCCACCACGCCATCGGTCCGCTGGCTGAATGCACCAGCAGCACCGCGGGCCCGACCCGTTCCAGAAGTTCGAGCAGCGCGCTCGCGACGTCTTGCGTGCCAAGCCTTGCAAAGTCCGGCCCCATGGGCGAGCGGCCGTGGCCCGGCCAGTCAGGCACGAAGACGCTGCGGCCCGCGGCGGCGAAGCGCGGCGCCCAGCCCGGCCGAAAGTCCGGCGTCGCCAGATAGCAGGCGCCGGTATGGCCGCCCCCATGCACCATGACGACAGGCGGCTTGCCCGGCGCGCGCTGAGCCGGACGGACGTAATCGACATAGACGGGATGAGCCGCGGTTCCCGCGTAGAAGGCGGGCGACGCATTGTCCCATGAGGAAAGCATGAATTCTCGCTGGGCCGGCACGGCGTCCATGCCACCCTCCCTGTCGCTCGCATTGATCTTTCTTGTTATCCGGCAATGCTAAGGTGGCACCGATTCTGATGCAAGGCGAAAGTCACAGATGAGACTAAAAAAGTCACATATAAGACTATCTAGACCGAAGGCCGCACCGGCCCGCACCGCGCGTCAGGGTGCGGCCGGCGAGATCGCCGACGTCCTCGGCGGCACCGAGATCAAGATCGCCTACAAGATGGGTTACGTGCTGAACTTCTACCGCGAGCCTTCATTCCGGAAGATCGAGATGGAGTTCGGCCTGACCCGTCCCGAGATCGTCACGCTGATCTTCCTGAATTTTCGCGAGGGCGTGACCGCGAGCGACATCTGCGAATATACCGGCCACCTCAAGGCGAATATCAGCCGCGGGATCATCGCGCTCGAGAAGAAAAAGCTGTTGCGCCGCGAAGCCGACAGCACCGACAACCGGCGCCAAATTCTGTTCATCACACCGGCCGGCCGCGCGCTCTACGCGCAGTACATACCGGCGTTGCGCGAGCGCGAGCATACGATGCTTGCGTGCCTGACTCAGCCGGAGCGCAAGGCGTTCGAACGCCTGCTCGACAAGCTCGCCGGTCATGTGCCGCTCTGGGCGGCGCCCGGTGAATTGTAAGGTGGCGCGCCGGTGCAGTGCATCCTAAAGCCGGATGAGATTAGGTCGAATAGCAGCCGCGAAGGGCCTGCGCTCCCTCTCCCGCTTGCGGGGGAGGGCTGGGGTGGGTCTATCCACACGACGCGTTCCAAGTGGAGCGACACCCACCCGTCGCGCTTCGCGCGCCGACCTAAGAGCGAGTTTCGCTCGTCTCGACCCCCGCAAAGCGGGAGAGGTAAAGCGAACTCGCGGCTAACTGATTCAATCAATAGTCACCACGCTTTAGTGCGGAAACTCGACCATCGCTTCCCCGGTCGCGACCTTCTCGCCCGTCTGGTTGCGCACCATGACGTCGATCAGCACCCAGCGTGAGTTCTTGGTCACCTGCTTCGATTTGATGACCCCCGTCGGCTGGATGGTGTCGCCGGGCTTCACCGGCTTGACCCAGCGGGTTTCCAGCCGCCGGTGGATGGCGCCCGCCGGATAGGCCCAGTCGGTCAGCATTCGCGAGATCAGCCCGAAATTGTTCATGCCGTGCATGATGATGCCGCCGAAATTGGTCTTGCCGAAATTGCCCTTCATGTAGTCGTCGTCGAGATGCAGCGGATTGTAGTCGAGCGAGGCATCGCAAAACAGCCTGATCGATTCGCGCGACACCGCGAATTTCGGCCCGTCGATGCTGTCGCCGGCATTCAGGTTTTCAAAGCTGGTCGTCATGATCCCTCTCCTCGCCTTGAATCTTATTCGGGCCGGATGGTCCAGCCGCGGCCGGAACAGATCACGTCGCCACGCTGGTTGAAGAAGACGTTGTCGTGCACCACGAACAGCCGTTCGCGCTTGATGAATTTGTCGAGCGCGCGGGCCTGTAATGTGATGACGTCGTTCGGCCGCGCCGGAATGTTGTAGCTCCAGGATTGCCCGGCATTGACCGTGCCGGGCGAGCGCATCCAGTCATCCGCCGGCGTGCACGAGAACATCAGCAGGATGTGGATCGAGGGCGGCGCGATCAGGCCACCATAGCGGGTGGTTTTCGCGTAGGCCTCGTCGAAATAGATCGGGTGATCCTCGCCGACCGATCTGCAGTACAGTTCGATCGTTTCCTTGGTCAGCGTGTAGGGGATGGTCTTGCGCGGCGCGCCGGGCACGATGTCGTCCCAGGCCTTGCGCAAATTGGCGTCTTTCCAGAAATCGGTCTCGAAGGCTTCCGCCTGCGCCATGCCATCCTCCCTGTTTTTCCGCGATCTTTGATTCTGCCGCCTTGCGGAATTTGTTATATAGTATAATCAATTTTCCAGACCGAAAAATCAAGCCGCGGGGAACCCCAAATGGCCAAGCTCACATTGCCCAATATCGACGACGTCGTGGCAATCGACATCCATACCCACGCCGAAGAGCCCTGCGGCATGCATGGCGACGACGGCTATGACGATTTCCAGGCGCAGATGGCCGACTATTTCAAGTCGCCGCACAAGCACCCGCCCACGGTTCCGGAAACCGCAGCCTATTACCGCTCCAAGAAAATCGCGGCCGTGATCTTCCCGGTCGATGCCGAACGCGAGACCGGCTTCCGCCGCTACAACAATTACGAGATGCTGGAAGTCGCCTCCGACCATCTCGACGTCCTGATCCCCTTCGTCAGCATCGATCCCCACAAGGGCAAGCTCGGCGTGCGCGAGGCGCGCAAGCTGATCGAGGAATACGGCGTCCGCGGCTTCAAATTCCACCCCACCATGCAGGGCTTCTATGCCAACGACCGCATGGCCTACCCGCTCTATGAGGCGATCAACGAGGGCGGCGCCATCGCGCTGTTCCACACCGGCCAGACCGGCGTCGGCAGCGGCATGCCCGGCGGCATGGGCATGCGGCTGAAATATTCCAACCCGATGTACATGGACGACGTCGCGGCTGACTTCCCCGACCTGAAGATCATCCTCGCCCACCCGTCGTTCCCCTGGCAGGAAGAAGCGCTGTCGGTGGCGACCCACAAGCCGAACGTCTATATCGACCTCTCCGGCTGGTCGCCGAAATATTTCCCGCCGATCCTGGTGCGCTACATCAACTCCATCCTGCAGGACAAGATGCTGTTCGGCTCGGACTGGCCAGTGATCACGCCGGACCGCTGGCTGGCGGATTTTGCCAAGCTCGACATCCGCGACGAGATCCGGCCCAAGGTCCTGAAGGCCAACGCACGGAAGATTTTGGGTATATAATAGCGGCGTCCGGTCGTTGGCGGACGGTTGAACAAGATGGTGTCCAGTGACCCAACTTGCCAAAATCGCTGTCCTCGTCGCCGCGATCTCGACGGCAGGCATCGTTCAATGCCCCGCGGCTGAATCGCCGCCGATTGCCGTCGAGATCGAGAGCCCGCTTGCCAGTCCGCATCCGCTGCAGGGTTATCTGCGGCAAACAAACAGCGCGGGCCCCTCGCCCGCCGTCGTGTTGCTGCATAGCTGCAATGGAAATTGGGGACGGCTGGACCAGCGTTGGGGCAAGCGGATCGCATCCTGGGGCTATGTGACGCTCACCGTGGATAGCTTGGGCCCGCGCGGCCTGAAGACCTGCGGCGAACATCCCCCGCAGGATCTGATCCTGGATGCCTATCGGGCCCTGAAGTTTCTGGCGCGCCATCCCCTGGTCGATCCCGCGCGTATTGCGGTGCTGGGTTTTGCGAATGGCGGTCGGGTGGCTCTCACGTCTGTCGAACACGGCTTCCTGGAACAGGCATCGCCAAACAAGTTTCATGCTGCCATCGCGTTCTATCCGCCGTGCCGTCATTTCAAAGGCGGCATGACGGTGCCGACGCTGATTTTGATCGGCGAGCGCGATGACGTGACCCCTGCCGAAGAGTGCCGCAAAATGGTAGACGGCCGGGACGCCTGGGGCATATCAAGACAGAAGGATCAGGGCGCGCCGATCAAACTCATCGTCTATCCCGATGCCTATCACGGCTTCGACGCACCCAACGTCACGACACCGTCCGAGCTTTCGGGGCGCCATCTCGAATTCAACCAGATTGCAACAGACCAATCGGTCGTCGCCCTCCGCGAATTTCTCGACGCAACGATTGGCAGGAGAGAGTAAGTCACGTGAATATCAAAGCCGTCGTGTCCAAACCGAGGGCAGCTATTTCTTGTCTACCACGCGCAGCCGTGCCGTGGCCTCGGCAACCGTCACGCCCTGCGCATCGACCAGCGCGGCTTCCACGACGATTTCCCGGTCCGTGCGTTCCACGACCTTTGCCCTGGCGACAATAGGCCCGACATTTGCGGGCTTGAGAAACCGCGTATCGAGACTGCGGGTAATCGCGGTCTGGCTTGGGGTGAGCGCAGCCAGGGCACGTAGCCCGGTCGCTGAATCCAGCATGGCAGCCAGGAAGCCGCCCTGAATCGTACCGTGCCTGTTGGTGAAGGATGGCTGCGCCAAGAACCGGATCGAAGCTGTCTCGCCGGCGTCATCGAACCCCAGCCACTCGCGTCCCAATAGCAGAGCGCCGGGCGGCACGTTTGTTATCGCATCGCTCAAGCGACCCCTCCATCATGACGATCAATGACACGAGAACATCTGGTCCGTCATCTCACACAATGTTTCTCGGTCGTAACCGACGCAGGGAGAGATGAGCCAGGCAGCGCATTTCCAGTTTGACGGTTTGACGCTTTCCTGAAACGCTCGCCGCACCATGAACAGGCCCTCGTTCGAAATCAAACGCCTTGCTGAAGAATCGAGTCCTGCGGCGTCGATCGCCAAACTCCAATTCGAGTTATGGGGTCCATTGACCGGCTTCGAATCGATAAGGGAATACGAGCGCTTCCTTCGTACCAGCACCCATTCGGCCGGGCTTCCTACTGTTCTGGTCGCGAGGCGCGGCGCGGCGCTGCTCGGATCGGTCAATTTTCTGGCCAGCGAAATGACGATCCGACCTGAGCTCTCGCCCTGGCTGGCACAGCTATTCGTCGTCGACGCGGAACGCGGCGGCGGTGTCGGAGGCGCCCTGATAGACGCCGTGATCGATCATGCCGCGGAGCTCGGCTTTCGTCGCCTCCATCTCTACACGTCGGGCACGCTACCCAACTACTACGCTTCGCGCGGATGGCGACCGATCGAGGAAGTCGAGTATCTCGGCAGGGCGCGCACCATCATGGCCTTCGACCTGCCGTGAGCGCATGGCACCGGTGAAAACGCGCGTCGCTCGTGGGCTGGCTAGTTCTGGCGCCGCGATCTATACAACCCAGCACGCAATTTTCCGCTTACGGGTGATGCCGTGACTATCAAAGCCGTCGTGTTCGATGCCTATGGCACGCTCTACGACATCCAGTCGGTGGCGTCAGTCACCGAGCAGGCCTTTCCCGGTTACGGCGAAATCATCACCCAGGTCTGGCGCATCAAGCAGCTGGAATATACCTGGCTGCGCTCGCTGATGCGGCGCTATGAGGATTTCTCCGTCGTGACGCGGGAATCCCTTGCCTACACGCTGCGCTGCCTCAGCCTGAAATACGACGAGGCTGATTTCGCCGGGATCATGGACAAGTACCTGCGTCTCGATCTCTATCCCGATGCGCTTGCCTCGCTGGCGGCGATGAGGAACAAGAAGCTCGCCATTCTCTCCAACGGCAGCCCGGACATGCTGGACGCGCTGGTGAAGAACAGTGGCCTCGACCGCGTACTCGATGCCACCATCAGCGTCGACGCCAATAAAATATTCAAACCGAGCCCGGACGCCTACGCCTTGATCGAAAGCACGCTTCACATTCCGCCGCACGAGGTCCTGTTCATCTCCTCGAACCCGTGGGACGTCTGCGGCGCCAAGGCGTTCGGGCTCAACGTCGCCTGGATCGAGCGGGTGACGCCGGAGGCGATGGCGCAGGCCTGCAGCAAAGCTGATCTCGTCCCGCCGATCACGATGTTCAAGGCGATCCGTACCCAGATGGACGAGCTCGGGCTCGAGCCCGACCATCGCATCCACGCGCTCGCCGAATTGCCCGACCTGGTAGCTGGAGCCCCGTTCCGATGAAATCGGAACGGGGCTCCAGATTCTTGATTAGACGCGTTTTCTTGACGCGAACCGGTGTCCACTTCGCTGGAAAACGCTCTACCCGAAAGTCCTGACCCATGAGCCTTGAATCCGTCCGCGCCTTCTTTGCCGAGAAGGCGCCTGAAATTTCGGTGATCGAATCCACCATGAGTTCGGCAACGGTCGCGCTCGCGGCCGAGGCGTATGGTGTCGAGCCGGCGCGGATCGCCAAGACGCTCAGTTTGCGGATCGGCGAACGCGTAGTTTTGATCGTGGCCGCCGGCACCTCGCGGATGGACAACAAGAAGGTGAAAGCGCTGTTCGGCGGCAAGCCGAAGATGCTCGGGCTCGACGAGGTCGCCGAGATCACCGGCCATGAAGTCGGCGGCGTCTGTCCGTTCGGACTGAAGACGCCGCTTCCGGTCTACTGCGACGTGTCGTTGAAGGCGTTCGATGTCGTGGTTCCCGCGGCGGGCTCAACGCACAGCGCGGTGCGCATCACACCCACGCGCATGGCGGAACTGACCTCGGCCGAATGGGTCGATGTCTGCGAGGTCAGAACCGAAAGCGAAGCGACGGCCTAATCGTCGTCGTCGTAGGGTCTCGGCGGCTGGGGCTGTACCAGTGGCGCTGCACGGCCGCGCGGCGCGATTTGCTGTTGTGGCGCCCGGCCGGCCGGTGGCTGTTGCGCATTCGCCTGCGATTCGAATACGGCGCGGCAATTGTTCGAGAGCTGCGGCGTATTCTGCCGCAAACACGTCACGATCCGGCTGACATCCGGAACCTGATCGCTGCACAGTCGCCATACGTCGGGGGTGCAGGCCATCTGTTGTTCCCAGGTTCCCCTATATTCCTGGGCGAATGCTGTTGATTGCAGGGCGCCAACGCTTCCGATCGCGAGGGCAAGGCTGAGCCCGATGCGTGGCACGGCCGGGTCCGCTCGTTTCATGTCCGGTCCTTTCATTCGAGTGGTGTGGCGATACGGGTTCCAACTCGCACCGCTCCCAAAACACTCTCCAATGAATGCGGCCACCCAACGTTCGCTCAGACAAAACAATGTGAATGGAGTTCCCTACTCCGCCTCCGATGTCCCTCGCCGCGGCGACCAGTCGAGGAAAGCGCGTCATGAGCGCCCCGACTGCGCGACGTCGCATCGCCATGTGATGCAGGACAGGGACCGCTAGCTTGCTACTCTTTTTCCGAGCGCCGCATTTTCGCGTCCAGCGGCGTCATGCCAAAACGCCGGCGAAACGACCGGTGAAAATACGAGACATCGTTGAAGCCGGAGAGATAGGCAATATCGCTGATCTTGCTCGCCCGGCGCAGCGGATCGCGCAGCAGCCGTGCCGCCCGCATCAGCCGCTGCTCCAGAACGAATTCCGGAAACGTGGTACCAGCGCGCTCGAACAGCATCTGTATGGCGCGCGGGCTGGCGCGGTGGCGCTGCGCGAGGTCGGCGAGCGTGAGCCTGCCGTCGCCGAGGCGCGACAGAATGTCGGCCTTGATCGCTTCCAGGCGAGCCGCCGCAAGGCCGCGGTCTTTCGCGAGTTCGGTCTCGTCGCGTCCTGTCCCCAGCATCAGGACAACCAGGTCCAGAAGATGCTGCGAGACGGCACTCTGCGCCAGCGCGTCGAGACCCGGGGCATGCTGAACCGCGAGGTCGTAATATTGGTGCAGCATCGCCGCGAGCGCGGGGTTTGGCGCGAGCGGCCGCGCAATGCGATCTTCCGCATCGGGACAGTAGGCGAGCAGCATCCGGCGCTCGATGAACAGTGACTTGAAGCGCCCTTCGGCCAGCTGCGAGACGTCGGCACCTTCATGCGCCGCATCGGCAAGGCCGGTGCCCATCGGTTCAAGATCGACCGACCGGCCGCCGACCGTGATGCGCATCGGCGCGCCCGTGGCCAGCACGAAGGCGAGCGCGCTGTCGCGGTCGGCGCCGGTCGCGACGAACTGCATCGGCGAGCCTGCTGCCCCCGACATCTTGAGGCCCGGCAGCGGCACCGCGGTCACGTCGCATCGCACGAGCCCGGCCGCGAGCGGCGCGACATCGCCGCACATCACGCGGCGGCAAAACTCCTCCCGCCAGGCGTCATAGGCAGGCCCATGCGGGTCGCCGGTATAGCCGAGGCGCGGCGCGCCGCGGATCGATTCGCTGTCGGCCGCCATAAGCGCGCGCGTCTCCAGGCTCATGTAACGGAACACCAATATCGCGTTGGCTGCCCGGCGCAACGCGCTTCCAGCATAGTTGCGCGCCAGGCCATGGAAATTTGCGCTGTAGTCCATTCGGTGCGGCAACGCGTCGCGCCGCCGGCCCGGCCGTCCGTGTCATCGCCGCAACAGGCCGGCACAAACCAGCGTCCTGCGCCTTCAGCCATAATGCGTTTCGCCCGGCTCCAAGAAGCGCCGCGACGTTCCCGCTAGCAGTTCAGATACTGCAACGAAGGAATTGTCGATGCCGACTGGAATACAGGACCGCGCCCAGAACGCCGTGATGCCGAATGACTTGCGCAACAGGCTGCTCGTCACCACCGCGCTGGCGCCGCTCCTGTTCGGGGGACTGCTCGCGCTGGCACCCGGCCCGGCGCGCGCCGCCTGTACGGTGGCCGGCACCGGCGCCATCGGCGCACTTGACTCCGGCGACGTGGCGACCTGCACCGGCCTGGGCAACACCGATAACATCAACGCTATGGGCAGGACCAATGTCACGGTCGATATCGGCACGGGAGGCGCCCCGGCTTCGCTTACGCCAGCCGCCGCCTTTTCTGCGGTTAGTCTGTCAAACACTTCCTCATCGCAGGTGAATGTCAATGATCAGGGAACGATTCAGCACGCCGGCAGCAGTGGAATCCTGATCCTCAACGGCTCCGCCAGCAACACGATATCGATTGCAGCCGGAGGGCTTGTCGCGACCACGAGCATCGGCGGGCCTGCCATTGGCGTTCTCGATTCCAGCAACAACACCATCAACGTCGGCGGCACTGTGTTCGGTAACGCCATCAGCGCGCAAGGTGCATATGTTGGCGGGACATCGACTTCAAACTCAATCAATGTGCTCGCTGGCGGATCCGTCATCGGCTTTGACGGCATTTTTCTCAGCGCCGGCGGCAACACGATCAACAATGCCGGTACGATTTCCGGGACCGTCGCTGTGGGAATCACGGGATCGACCGGCATCGACACCGTCTTCAATTCGGGCACGATCACGGGCGGCGGCAGCACCGCGATCAATTTGTCGGGTGGCGCGGACTCGCTCACGCTGGCGCCAGGATCCGCCATCACCGGGCTTGTATTTGGCGGTACCGGCACCGACACGCTGGGATTTGGCGGTAACGGAAGCGCGACGTTCAACCTCGGCAATCTCGGCACCGGCCTGCAGTATGATGAGTTCGAACTGCTGCGGAAAACCGGCACGTCGGTCTGGACGCTGACCGGCACCACCGCCTTCAACGGCGCAACGACGGTGGAAGCCGGCGGCCTGATCGTGAACGGCACATTGCCATCCGTCGTCACCGTCCATGGCGGGTATCTCGGCGGCAGCGGCACGATCGGCGGTCTCGTCGTCAACAACTTCGGTACGGTCGCGCCCGGCAATTCAATCGGCACCATCAACGTCAACGGCAATGTCACCTTCAACGCCGGCTCGTATCAGGTCGAAATCAACGCCGCCGGACAATCCGACAAGATCGCCGCGACCGGCACTGCGACCCTCAATGGCGGCACCGTGCAGATCGTGCCGCTCGGCACGGGCTTTCTCGCCAACACGCAATATACGATCGTCACCGCGGCCGGCGGCGTCACCGGGACCTTCGCATCGCTGGCGCCGCTGACCGCGCCGCTGGTGTCGGGGCAGCTCAGCTACGACGCCAACAATGTCTATTTCACGCTGCAGCAGATCGCAGGCTTCAGCACGCTGTCGCTGTCGATGTCTGGCTTGACTCCAGGCCGCCGTGGCTGGCGCGCTTGACCAGACGCAACTCGGCGGTGTGTCCGGGCCACTCTCCACCGCCATCAACACGCTCGCCGCGCTCAACACGCTCAGCATCAAGGCCGGTTTCGACGATCTCGCCGGACAAATTCACGCCGATGGGCGCCGCTTCACCACCGATCAAGCCGGCGCCTTCCAGAATTTCATGTGGAACGCCGGTACCCAGTCGCGCGGCGAGACCGTGCGGATGTCGGTGTCTTCCTACGCGCCGGAGCCGACAGACCCGATCGGCAAGGCGCTTGCCGCGCGCCGCGCCGCACCGGCGCAGAGCGTGTGGTTCGGCGGCTATGGCAATTGGGACAGGGTGGCCGCGACCGACATCGCCTTCGGTACCAACACTAGCATCGGCGGCGCCGCACTCGGTGTCGATCTGTGGAACAGCCTCGGGTTCACGGCCGGCCTCGCAGTCGGCGCATCGACCGGCAAGATCCGGTCGGCTGTTCGCGCCGAACGGATCGATGCCAATGCCGGCCACGCCGGGTTCTATGCGCGCGGCGAGAGCTTCGGGTTCAACGTCGCATCGGCCATCAGCTATTCCTTCGCGGCGCTCGAATCCTCGCGCACGATCTCGTTCCTGGGAGAAACCGCCGCCGGCCAGTCCCGTGCCAACACGCTTGCCGCCACGTTCGGCATCGCGCGGCCGTTCCAGTTCGGCGGCTTCAAGGCCGAGCCCTTTGCCAACCTCGACTGGTATGCGACGAGGCAGAACGGCTTCAGCGAAACCGGCGCACCCGGCGTGAACCAGAGCGTACAGGCCGGTGGCTTCGACGCGCTGTTCGGCACCGCGGGTCTGCGCTTGACGCATCAAACCGTGATGGCGAATGGCCTTCCGGCGCAATTCGGCGTCACGCTCGGCGCGCGGCATGAGTTTTCCGGCAACGCGCCAGGCATGCTTGCGGCCTTCGAAGGCGCGCCAGGAATTCAATTCGCGATCAGCGGCGTCGAACGCGCCCGCACCACTGCGCTCACCGGCGTCGAGGCGCGGTGGGACCTCACGGCCACGACGTCTTTCAAGGCCTCCTACGAGGGCGCGTTCGCACCGGGCCTTGACCGGCACACATTGCGGGGCGCAATCCGCTGCGAATTCTGAGGCAGGCCCCTATTCCACCTTGCCGATCTTCTTCACCGCGGCGACCAGCCGCGCGCTGTCGTCGGTGACGAACTTTGCAAATTCCGGCGCGTCCATGTAGGCGACCGGACTGCCCGCGGTCTCGAAGGTCCTGATCACCTCGGGCGCCTTCACCGCCTGCGCCATCGCGCCGCGCAACTGCGTCATGATCGGCGCCGGCAGCGCGCTCTGCGCGAACAATCCCGCCCAGATGTAGAACTCGACGTCCTTGTAGCCGAGTTCCTGGAAGGTTGGCAGATCGGGAAAGCTTGCGATGCGCGCGGCGCCCCAGTTCGCGAGCACGCGCATCTTGCCGTCGTCGACCTGCTGCTTCAGCGTGCCCGGCGCCGAGGCCACCGCCTGCACCGTGCCGCTGAGCAGCGCGGTCAACGCAGGTGCGGCGCCGCGAAACGGCACGTGCAGCAGTTTGATGCCGGCGCTCGCCGCGAACATTTCCATCGCCACATGCAGCGTACCGTAGGGGCCCGACGAGCCGTAAGGAATCTGGCCGGGACGCTTTTTGGCGTCATCGACGAAATCCTGCAGCGTCTTCCATGGCGCCGAGGCCGGCACCGCCAGCAGCGTGGGGTCGGCCAGCACGCGCGCGACCGGCGCGAATTGCGAGACTTCGTAGGCCACCGGGCGGTCGAACAGCCGGTCGGCTTCCGGCAGCACCGCCAGCGACGACAGCGTCATCAACAATGTGTAGCCGTCTGGTTCGGCGCGCGCCGCCGCCGCATTGCCGACCGATCCGCCGCCGCCACCGGCGCGATTGTCGACCAGCACAGGCTTGCCGAGGATTTTTTCCAGCGCCTGCGCCACCGGCCGCGCCGCGAGATCAGCCTGGCCGCCAGGCGGAAACGGCACGATCATGGTGATGTTGCGCGAGGGGTACGCGGCTTGCGCGAAGGCTGCATTCGAGAGCGCAGATTGCGCGAGCGGCAGCACGGCGGCGGCTTTGAGAAGTTCGCGGCGATTCATCGGCATTTCCCCCGGAGTTATTGTTTTGGTTATTGGGGGTAGCCTAGCGTGAAGCTGCTGACGTTGCGAGGGGCCTGCTCTTTTTCACCCTCCCCTGGAGGGGGAGGGTCGACTCACATGGAGCGTAGCGAAATGTGAGACGGGGTGGGGTGAAGGTCTCTCCCCTCGAACAGTGCCCGAGTTGAGACATCACCCCACCCCGCCGAGCATCGTGCTTCGCACGGTGCTCGACGACCCTCCCCCTCCAGGGGAGGGTGAACGCTACGTCCGCTTCTTCCCCTTGGCAAAATGCTTCATCAGAAACTCCGCCAGCACCTCGACGCGGGCAGGGCGCGGGCCGCCGGGGGGTGTCACCAGATGCACCGCGCCTTCCGGCTGCTTCCAGCCCTTGAGGATCACCTCGACCTCGCCGGAGGCGATTGCATCGCCGACGATGAAGTCGGGCAGATCGGCGATGCCGAGCCCGGCAATCACCGACGGCAACACCGCCTCGCCATTGTTGACGCGAAGCTGCCCGGCCGGGCGCACGCTGGCCTGCTCGCCAACGGCGTTGGTGTAGTGCCAGACGCCGGGCGTCGAGAGATAGGCGTAGCCGAAGCATCTGTGCTGGGAGAGATGCATCGGATGCGTCGGCCGGCCGTGGCGCTTGAGATAGGCCGGCGCGGCCACCGTGTAGCGCGGCATCGCGCAGAGCCGCCGTGCGATCAGGGAAGAATCAGGCAGCCGCGCGATGCGCAGGCCGGCATCAAAGCCCTCGCCGATCAGATCCACCGTCGCGTCGCTGAGATGCAGGTCGATCGAGACTTCCGGATACTGGCTCAGGAATTCCGGCAATAGCGGCGCCACCGCCTTGACCCCGAACGTCATCGGCACCGCGAGCCGCACCAGCCCGCGCGGCGCCATCGATTGCGACAACGTCTCGCTCTCTGCCGCCTCGCCGTCGATCAGAAGCTGCGTCGCGCGTTCGGCCAGTTTTTGGCCGGCATCGGTCAGCGCTAGCCGCCGCGAGGTGCGGTTGAACAGCCGCGCGCCGAGCCGTTGCTCGAGCCGGCTCACCGCCTTCGATACCGTGGCCTTGGACAGCGCGAGTTCGGTTGCGGCCGCCGCAAACGACCGCAATTCCACGACCTTTGCAAAAATCGCGAGCGCTTCGAAATCCGGGAGCTTCGCCATTCGGCCCGCCTTGTCAGATCGGATTCGAGCCTCGCCCGAAATCAGGATGCAAGCTTGACGATACCATACGGATTGAATTTGAAATCGCCTTCCGCGTAATCGGACTCGAAGGACAGTTTGGCGCGCCGCGACTTGAGCGTTGCCTCCAGTCCTTGCCGCGCGATCTCGTCAGCGACCGCATCCATGGTCGCGACGGCTTCGCGTTCACTGCCATGGGACTTCGGCACAAACACTTCGGGCAATCCGGTGAGGTGAAAACCGACGCTTTCCAGATAATCGTCCGAGGCCAGCGGCCGTTTGGCAAATGCCCGGCGGCAAACGCGGCGCAACGCGAAGTCATCATCGGATTTCAGCGCGGCACTGGCCTGAAGGATGAGTTCGTTCCACCTGACGAGGCCGTGCGCGACACCGGCGCTCTCGCCCTTGACGGCGGTGGCCCCCGCCTTGATGACCTGGTGGACGAGCATCAGGGCGCCGGTGGAAACGACCATGGTGGTTTCCGACGTCATGGACGGGCCCAGCACGTACAGCACCGATTGGTGATTTTCCACCGCGTCCTCATCGGCGCTGGAGCGGGCATTGGGATGCACGCGATCCCAGGAAACCCCAAACGAGCGGCTCATGCGCGGATCCGGTTTGTCCTGGGAATAGGTGTGGTCGATGCTGAAGCCGGTGGCGAAATCGCGGATCGCCATTGAAGCCGCGTCCGACAGCTTCGCCAGGCCGTTCGCAGCGCCGAGGAAGCAAACAACGTGGCGAGGTTTCACCGCCAATCGCCGCGCTTTCGCAGCGGCATCCTGACCGGACGAGGCCGGCTTCCGGCCGCCAGCGTCTGACGGTCCCGCCACTAGCAGCGCTCCCATCAATCCCAATACTCCGCGGCGAACGGCGTTCATGCGCAACTCCTCCATACGGCGCCGAATGACGGTGCCATGCCCCTCCCCCGGTGGCTCGCGCCCGAGTGACTTGGCATCAGTCTGGGCAACCCGCCCGGCGGTTCGGTCCAGGAGGCCGATTCCGCGGCTTGGGCGGTCGAAAATATGGATGTCCGGCACAGGCGGTCTTTCCATTAGATCATAACTAGAAACAATGTGTTTCAATAGTTTCTATTTCTATACCACATCGGGAGGCCTATCCAATGGCCATCGGAATTCAAGCGACGGAGAAATCCAATGGCCAAGAAACTTTCGGGCAAGGTTGCCCTCGTCACCGGCGGCTCGCGCGGTATCGGCGCGGCCAGCGCCCGCGCCCTCGCGGATCAAGGCGCCAACGTCGCCATCAGCTATGTCGCCTCCCCTGACAAGGCCGAAGCCGTCGTCGAGGAACTGAAAGCCAGGGGTGTCGAAGCTCGCGCCTTCAAGGCCGACCAGGCTTCGTCTCTCGAGGTCGAGCAATTGGTGAATGACGTCGCCAAGCACTTCGGCCGGCTCGACATTCTCGTCAACAATGCCGGCGTCGCCGTCAGCGGCGCAGTCGATGATGCCAACGCCGACACCGCGGCACTGGCGCGCCAGGACGCGATCAATGTGCATGGCGTGGTCACCGCGATCCGCGCTGCCTCGAAGCTGATGGGCGAAGGCGGACGCATCGTCACCATCGGTTCGGGCATTGCGACCCGCGCCTCGTTCCCGGGCCTCGCCGACTACGCCGCCACCAAGGCAGCGATCGTCGGCTACAGCAAGGGCGCATCGCGCGACCTCGGCCCCCGCGGCATCACCGTGAACGTGCTGCAGCCGGGCTCGATCGATACCGACATGAACCCGAAGGACGGCGGCGACTTCGCCGAAGCCCAGCGCACGCAGCACGCGCTGCAACGCTACGGCACCGCCGAAGAGATCGCGGCCGGCGTCGTGTTCCTCACCAGCCCGGACGCGTCGTTCGTGACCGGCACCGTGCTCAACGTCGATGGCGGCTTCGGCGCCTGATCCAATCCAACCAACAGAGGCCGGGCGCGTTGCGCCTGGCCCCCGCAAACACTTTCAAAGGAATATTCCCATGATCGAACTCAGACCCTTCGCAAAACTCGGCGGCGCCGACCACGGCTGGCTGAAGGCAAAGCATCACTTCTCCTTCGGCAGCCATTATGACCCCGACAATATGGGTCACGGCTCGCTGCGGGTGTGGAATGATGATGAGATCGCCCCCAACACCGGCTTTCCCGCCCATCCCCATGCCAACATGGAAATCATCACCTATGTGCGCGAAGGCGCGATCACCCATCAGGACTCGCTTGGCAACAAAGGCCGTACTGAAGCCGGCGACGTGCAGGTGATGAGCGCGGGATCCGGCATTCGTCATGCCGAGTACAATCTGGAGCCGACCAACACCCGGATCTTCCAGATCTGGATCGAGCCGACCACCAAGGGTGGCCAGCCGACCTGGGGCGCCAAACCGTTTCCGAAGTCGGACCGTTCCGGCAAGCTCGTCACCATCGCCAGCGGTATTGCCGGCGACAAGGATGCGCTGCCGATCCGCGCCGACGCCCGCGTGCTCGCCACCACGCTGAAGGCCGGCGAGAGCGCGGAATACGAAGCCGGCAAGACGCGGCATCTGTATCTGGTGCCGGCAGCCGGTAGCATCGAAGTCAACGGCGTGCGCGTCAACGCCCGCGATGGTGCCGCGATCCGCGATGAGGCCAGGCTGACCATTACGGCACTGGAAGATTCCGAACTGGTGCTGGTCGACGCGGCGTAGGCGCCAAACACACAACTCGTCATGCGCGGGCTTGACCCGCGCATCCATCCCGCTTCGCGAGAATCTTTCGAAGACGATGGATTGCCGGGTATAGGCGAGCGGAAGCGACGCCGTCCTTCAGACGGCTATGCCCGGCAATGACAACCTCCCAATCAACAACCCACCGACAAACTCAGGAGAGCCATCATGGCCAAAGTACTCGTGCTCTATTACTCCGCTTACGGTCACATCGAGGCGATGGCGAACGCCATCGCGGAGGGCGCGCGCGAAGCCGGCGCCACCGTCGATATCAAGCGCGTGCCCGAACTGGTGCCCGCCGAGATCGCCAAGGCTTCGCATTACAAGATCGATCAGGCGGCCCCCGTCGCCAAGGTCGAAGAACTTGCCAATTACGACGCCATCATCGTCGGCACCGGCACCCGCTTCGGCCGGATGGCCTCGCAGATGGCGAATTTTCTCGATCAGGCCGGCGGTCTCTGGGCCAAGGGCGCCCTGCACGGCAAGGTCGGCGGCGCCTTCACCGCGACCGCCACGCAACATGGCGGCCAGGAGACCACGCTGTTTTCCATCATCACCAACCTCTTGCACTTTGGCATGACGATCGTCGGCCTCAACTATGGCTTTGCCGGCCAGATGAAGCTCGATGAAGTCACCGGCGGCGCGCCCTATGGCGCCACCACGATCACCGGCGGCGACGGCAGCCGTCAGCCGAGCGACAACGAGCTCGCCGGCGCGCGCTATCAAGGACGCGCGATCGCGGAGACCGCCAAGAAACTCCATAGCTAACTGCATGGCTGATGCGAGATGGGCGGCATTCTCATTCTGGATTGCCGCCCTAGCTATCCATCAGGGACGATGGATTTAGCGATGGTCGAATTTCTCTTTATGGCTCAACTGGTGCGCCGTCCGCTGCAGGCGATTGCACGGCGCTGGTGGTGCCGCAGTCTCTACCGCGCCTCGCGCGGGCAGCGGCGCTGCCCGGAATGCACTAAATCGTGAAATCGGCGGGACGCTGCGGCAGGTCCAGGCGCGGATCAATTCTCGTGGACAGCGCTGGCTTCTGCCGTTGAAAGCCACCAGCCATCGCCCGCAAACCAGCAGGTATCATTGACGGCGTTATCGAGCCGGAGAGACCGCACGAGTTCCCAGCCGTGCAGAAACGTCTCCGTCAAACGGCGGCCGGCATCCTCGTCCTGAAGGCCGACACAGCCGATGAACTGGGCCCGGCCAAAGAACTTCGCTGGCCAAGCCGCGCTCTGACTGGGACGTTTGACCAACAGCATCCCTCCCAGCACGCCTTCGGGCGCCAGCGGAAACAACAGCCGGCCACCGGGACGCAATGCATCGAGCCACACTTTGGCTGGTTGGGCTGCACCGGCACAAACGTAGATCAAATCCGCTTTCGGCAAATCCGCCGCAATGCCCGATTTAGACTGAACATTTACCTGTGGCAGGTCTTTCAGATTGCCGCGCGCGCGATCCGCCAGGCCTTCGTCAATCTCATAGGCGTGCACCTGACCACTCGGTCCGACGAGTTGTGCGAGGATAGCTGTGTAGTACCCCGTACCCACGCCGACCTGCAGGACAATCTCGCCTTCCTTTAATTCGCAGGCACCGAGCCAGTAGGCATGAGCGCTGGGCATTCCGATATTGAGACGTTGCGCGCTATCCAGCGCGACCAGTGTATTTTGATAGATAAATGCCGGATCATCATTCGGGGTCGTCACGTAATCATGCGCGCCGAGCGTGATCAGCCAGGGCCCCGGCCCCACAAACGGTTCACGCTTTACCGCGCGAAAGGCCTGTTCAATCCGGGAATCCCGGACCTTGGCTGCGGCGCAGACAAGGCTGGCGTAGAATGAATGCAGATTTTCCGACCGCTCTTGCATGATCAACTTCCGGCATTGCGATGCTCGATCCTATTCGAGGCTGTCGCATGCAGGAAGCTCCGCACGATGGGCAAAAAGCCGGGAAGCGCCGCCATCACGGCGAAACGGGATCGCGATATGCGTTCCAAGTCCAATCGGAATGAAACGGCGCTAATGCTGCAATTGTGGCTTGACCATGGTCTGGCGAACTTCGGCGCCGCAGTCGGCGCATTCAAAGGTGAAGTCGATCTTCGCCATGCTCCAATGCGGCTCGACGTCCCTTACAAACATCGGAATCCCGATGCAGCTCGGACAAATGACGAAAGCCGGCTCGATGTCGTCGTGATGGTGGATATAGGCTGGCATGTCGGCACTCCCCACGGAAGCATTCAGCTGTAGCCCTTGACCCGACCATCAGCATACGCCGCTGCCGTAAACGCGATCATGAACTCTTGCGAACACAGGTAGAACAGCCGCACAATCCTGCCGAGTGTGACAGATTTGCACGAGCGTGGCGTTCTTGCCACAGCGCATCAGTTCTCTTCGCGCGGCGAGGGTTTAGCGGGCGCCCGCTTCAGATAGGCGCCGAGCTTCGGATGCTTGCGCAACTCGCGCGCGGCGCGGTCGCGCAATGCGTAAGGCAATCCGCGCAGGCTCAAGGCGGCGCTGATGTCGACCAGCGGCAGCGGCGTCACGCCAAAACGCCGTTTATAGTCATAGTCGCCCACGCTGAAATCGAACTCGCGCACGCCGTCCCTGTGCAAGGCGGCCATGGTACGTTCGATGACCAGCCGGCCCGGCGAACAAGCCGACCATTTGTCGCCGGCATTGCTGACCCGCAGCATGACATAGCGCGGGCCGCTACGAACGCCGAGCAAGGTCGCGACGACTTCCTCGCCAACCGTCAGCGCCGACAACACGGCATAGCCATCGCCGACGCCATCACGCACGAGGTTTCGATAGAAATCGGCACAGGCCCCGTCGCCGAGAACGAAGTTCACTCCGAGATGCTGCATGCGGGCGCTCTGTTGCGCATCCAGGGCGGCAAGAACGCGCAAGGCTTCGTCGTCCTCTCCTGCAATCTTGAATGTAGCGGCAGGATACGCCGTAAACGCGCGCCAGCTCCGTTCGAGAACCCTGCGGACGTCGCGCTTGAGCGAACGCTTGTACTGATCGAAATCCTCGCCTGTGGTGACGAGATTACCGTTCAGCGAGCACGGACCGGCTCCATCCAGCATCGCCAGCGGGTTGGACCCGCCCTGCAGATCGAGCGGCATTTTCTTGAATCGAATGAGATCAGCGCCGCCAGGCAGCCGGCGCAACGCCAGCCGCAGCTCGCGCCACAGGATGGCTGCCGCCTTAGGTTCGCGCGGCGCGGCCGGACCAAGCAGCGGCGCATTGTAATCGGTCAGTTCGAGGTCGGCGAACTCCACGACGCAAATGCGCTTCAGCTTGCGCCTGATCAGCGGCAGAAGCAGTGCGACTTCCCCTGTCGCACGATCCCTGACGGTTGCAATGAGTGGCTCGATACCGGGCTGTCCGGCGAACGCGCCATACCATGCTGCGAGCCACTTTCCGTGCTGGAAGATGGTCGCCTGTCCACGACGATACGCACCGTCCCAGTTACCTGCGACGGTATCCCAATTGTCGAAATCCACGGAGAACGCCGCAACCTGCGACGTGCGGTTCCGCCCCACGTGCCGTGCTGCGTCGTTCGTCAGTGTCGTCACGATCAAGCCGCCTTCATGCCGCCTTGGAAAGATCGTTGGAAAGATTGACCACCTGCTCGGGATGGTCGTGGTCGAGCCGGAATTCGATCTCGTTGCGCGCCTTGCGCTCGCGCTTGACCCAGGAAGTGTTGCGCAACGCCTTCTGCATCACCGCCTTGCCCCAGAACGCCGGACCCTTGAGCGAGCGGCTCTTGGGCGTATATCCGAAGCGATTGCGCAACAGACCGTTGGCCAGATTGACGATCCTTGTCCGCCTGATCTCTTCATTCTCGTAACCCACCGTCATGGAGATGTTGACGGTGCCGAGATTGTCGACGCGATGCGGCGCGTTCAGCGGCCAGTTCAGCATCTGCCCGGGCTCGAGATCGAGCACGGTCGCATAGCGATCGTACCATTCATGATAGGGCATATCGAGTTCGAGCTCGAACAGCTGGATGTCCTCGAGGTTCTTCGGAGTCACGAAGGGAGGGTTCGACGGATAGATATGGACGCGCTTGCGGCCGGCGATTTGAATCAGGCTCTGGCCGGGAAGATCGGCGTGGTAGTGAACCTGCGCCTTCGGCGCCGAGATCAGAATGCCGGCGTTGTATTGGTGCGGCAGCGCGAAGTGCGGGACCTTCTCGCCGATTTCGGTGAACATCTGGGCCAGCAGGTCGCTGTAGCGGGAGTCGATATCCGAAACCATGCGCAGGTTGAGCCAAAGGTCGCCCCTGGAAATCGCGTCGATGACCTGACGACCGCTGAAATTGCCGATATCGCCCTGCCGCCAAATACGCTTGCCTTCCTTCACGCCGGTCTGCATCAGGCTGTAGTGCTCGCGCGGATAGTGCTCGATCAGTTCGGCAAGATGATCCATCGAGAACAACGGCGACTTGTGCATGTTGTGCGCAAGCCGGATGGGTGCGTGTCCCCACAGCACCGAATGGGTGTCGTCCCAATTGCTGAAAATGCGATCTGCTGCCATCGTCCAACTCCTTTTGACCAAATATTTTTTTTCGCCCGGATGACGACCGATTCCGGCTTGCGTCCTGCACGCTGTCCCGAAATCTCAGATGGCTGCCACGCCGTCGATCATCCGATGTCCCGTTATGAGACGGCCGGACAACCTTCACGCTCTAACTGGCAAGAAGGATGCCGCAGGGGTGTCGCACCCGCTTACCGGACGATAATGTCTGGGATGTATGGCTAACGCTGGTCTACCTTAGAAAGCACCGGCGATCCCCACGATGGCTTCAGAACCGCAATATCGGGCGCTGTTTCTCGGCGCGGGACCGCAAATGCAGTGCGGCGTCGGGCAATTCACGCGATTGCTGGGAGAGTGGATCGAAAAGGCTGAACCCGGCAGCTGCACGACGTTAACCCTGACGCGATCGGAAGGGTCATTCACCGATATCTGGCGCGCCGTCGGCTCCGCACGGAGCGTGGTCTGCAACTTTCCGATCGTGGCCTGGAAGCGCGTGATGTTCGCGCCGCTGCTGGCGATGGCCATGGCGCGGCTGCGCCGGCGCAAAACTGTCCTGATTCAGCACGAATGGGCCGGGCTGCATTGGCTGCGCCGGATCACCTATATCCCGGCTCTCGTGCTCGCCAACACCATCGTCATGTTCTCGCCGCTGGTGCGACGGGAACTCGCCGAGGATTCCCTGGTGGGCTGGACCGCGAAAAAACTCGTGCTGGCCCCGCTGCCGCCGAACATCGAGGCGCCTGCAGGGATGGCGGATTCGGAATTGCGCCGGCGTCTCACGGCTGCAAGGCAGGATGGACGGCTGGTGATCGGTCATTTCGGTTCGATCTATCCGGCCAAGCAACCCAATGCGCTGCTGGAGATCGGCGCGATCCTGAAGCAGCGTGGGCTGAGGCCGCTAGTCGTCTATGTCGGCTCCTTCATCCGCGGCACCGACAACGTCGAGGAGGAATTCCACGCCCGCGCCGCGGAACTCGGGATCGCCGATGATGTGATCGTATCCGGTTTTGTCGCCTCCGATCACGAGGTGTTCGGGCTGTTCGGCGCGGTCGACGGGTTCTGTTATCCGCTCGATGAAGGTCTCACTGCGCGCCGCTCCAGCGTTCTTGCCTGCGTGCAGGCCGGCCGGCCGCTGATCGTAACCGGCCCCGAGATGCCTGACGAATTCGACCATCATCTGCGCTTCAAGGAATTGATCGATCGCGGCGCCATCGTGCTCGTGCCGCGGGGATCGAGCGCGGACGCCTACGCCGATGGCATCGTTGCCGCGCTGAAACGGCCGCCGGTGCAAGCCGCGTTCGACTTCGATGGGTGGTGGCAGGACGTCGCGAGCGCGGTTCGCGCGCAGCTCTAGATTCTTGATTTGACGCGTTTTCTTGACGCGAACCGGTGCCCACTTCGCTGGAAAACGCTTTGCGCCTCACTCCCGGACGCGAAATCGCGCCAGAAAGTGCAAGCCGAACACCGCCACCAGGAAGGTGAACCACAGGGGATCGGCGCGGTCGAGGAAGAAGCTCTCCATCGCCGACAAGTAAAGTCCGAACAGCCAGATGCGCAACAGCGCCATCGCCAGCGGACCGTTATTGCCGCCCTGATCGGCTTGCTGGAAATTCCGGAGCGGCACGATCACCAGCACCACGATGAGCAGGATCAGTCCGGGCAGGCCCATGCCGAGCGCGGTATCGAGATAACCATTGTGGCTGTGTGCCGCGAACGCGGCCCATTCCTTGCCCGCTGGCAAATCCTCGAACGCCTTGCTGCCCCAGAAAGCGACGAAGCCATAGCCGGTTGCCAGCCGCTGCCGCAGCGCGTCCAGCGCGAAATTCCAGATGTCGGTACGGCCGGTGAAGGTCGAATCCAGCGGCAGCAGCTTGGCGACCGCAGCCAGGCCATCGCTCATGACGGTGCCGACGCTGAGCATGTTCAGCAACAGCAGCGGCGTCAGGAGCAGGATCGCCCGCACCCAGAACGAGCGAAACACAGAAGTAAGCGAGGTCAAAAGCAGCACGGCGAAGCACAGCGTCAGCGAACTCTTGCCGGCGGCATGAAACAGAAACAACGAACTAAGGCCGATAATGACCGCGCCGGACAGAAGTGCGCCGGAACGCGCGATGTAGATCCCCAGGAACAGCAGCATCGCCATCACGCCGGCGGCCACGTTCTTGTGACCGAAGGCACCGCGCCAGTCGCCGGCAAGAAGCGGCTCCTGCGGGTCGGTTGCCTGATGGATCGCAAATTGCGGCGCCAGCAGGATTCCGAGGTAACAGACCGCGAGCAGGATCAGCGCCGCGATGCTGAGGAACCGCATCAATTCGCTTTGCGATTTCGGCAGCAGCAGCATGGTCGACGTCACAGCGATAACGCACGCCGTCAAAACAAACCGCCGCATCGACGTGGCAGGATCGACCGACAAAACCACCGTCACACAGACCCATCCGGCAAACAGCAGGAACGATGGCGTCAGCAAAGTCGCCAACCCGCGCATGTTGTTACGCGCCGCGAGCACAATCATCAGCACTGCAAGGCCGCCGAACACCAGATAGGTCGGCGCCTCATTGCCGGTACTGACTTCACCGATTTGTATTTCGCCGAGATCGGCGAACGGCCGCAAGGAAATCCATGCCAGCACCAGCGCTCCGACGAACGCGGCGCAGCGGACGACATCCAGCACTTGCTGCCGCCAAACCCCTCCTGCGACGATACGAAGCTGAGACGTGATGGCGAGTTGGCTCACGTGATCTTCGAGGCCTTGTAGGGTTGAGGTTCGATGCCGACGGCCGCCAGCACGCTACCGATCGCTACCGTCATGGGATGCATCGCAATGATGCGGTCGCGCTCGATCAGGGCAGCCCGCGCGGCCTGGAGAAACGACAGCGGAAACGCCGCCAGCAATTTGAGCGTCAGCCTGGCGCGCAGCCAGAGTGTCGGCGTCGCCTTGCGCTGGACGTGATAATTGATCGCGCCGATCCGCAGGCCGCGGCTGATCAGCCAGCTCAGCTTGGTCCGGCTCGGTGGCACCGTCTCGCTGATCGTGGCCTCCGCCACCCAGTGAAAGCGCATGCCAAGGCGGAGGCAGCGGTAAAAGAAATCGGTGTCGCCGCCGCCGAGGAAATTGAAACGCAGATCGAACGCCGGGGCATCGACGCGCTCGAACACCGAGCGCCTGATCAGGCAATTGCCGCAGCCATAAATCACCGGAACCGGCCCTGACGTGTCGTAGGCCGGGGCGAAGGCCGGATGACGACGCAGCCCGCGCTTTCGCGCGTCATCGAAGTCGGGCATGACCGGCCCGCCGACGATGTCGGCCCCGGTGGCTTCGGCCGTCAATATCATGCGCTCCAGCCAGTCCGGCGAGGCAATTTCGTCATCGTCGATCATGAGGAAACTTGCCGCTGCCGGGAAGGTTGCCAGCGCCGTCTCAAACGCGGCGTTGATCGCATGGCAATTGCCCTGGCGCGGCTCGACCACGCAGAGACCGGGGAACTTGTTCGATGCCAGGAATTCGGTCGCAACCGGAACGCTCTCGCTCCGCAACGCATCGTTCTCGACCATGACCACCGCAAAGCGGTGGCCGGTGCGCTGGCTGGCCAGCGATTCCAGTGTCTGCCGCAGATGCTGCGGCCGGCGAAAGCAGGGAATGCAGACGACGATCCCGATCGATGCAGGATCGAGGGCCGGCGAGATCGCCGCCAGGGCGCGGGCAGCGTTCGGCATGGTGTCAGCGGTTTCCATCGGCGGGCAATCCGTTCAAACTCTGGCGCATGACGTTTGCTATGGGTCCAGACGATACAAGAGCATTGCTGCAATATCCGGTCCGACAGGATGCCTGATGGTGCCGAATTGTTCCCGACGGTTAATGGACGGGGTTAAGTTTGAATTAAATCAGGTTCAGGCTCCGGGCTCAGCGGCTGAACAGCTTGCCGAACAGCTTCTGGGATTTGGGAAACTGCCCGTTGGAGATCCGCGTGGGCCACAATCCGTCGACGTCGAAATAGGCCGCGTAAGCGATGTTGTTCCGATGCTTCACGAACCAGTCGTGCATCTGCTGAATGAAGTATGGATTGTCGCCGAAATTGCCGACGCCCCATTCGGGATAGCTCATCTGCTTGCCATGCCTGGCGGCAAAGTCGCGGTGCCATTCCAGGCCAAACGGAGCCTTGAGATAGAAAGCGTTCCAACGCTCTTCCGGCGAGCCCTCATGTTTGAAATCGTAGATATCCAGACCGATGTAGTCGACGACATCGTCGCCCGGATAGGCTAGGTCCGCCGGCGTATCCTGCGTTCCCCATCCCGGACACCAATCATATTTGAACTCGCTGGAGTGGCGCCGGAAGATTCCGACCACGCGCCGGAACGCCGCGATGTAATCGGCTTCATGATCCTTGGCGAACCACGCCATCTGGGACAGATTCATCTCCCAGCCGAGACGGATGATCGCCCTTGGCTGCGCATCGGCGATCGCACGCGCCGCCGCTTCGAACTCACCGTCGTGCAAGCCGTTGGCGACGTCGGCGAGCGGCGTTCCCGGAACGGTCAGCGGCACCGACCAGACGACATTCCGCGACGGGTTGAGCTTCTTCCAGATGCCGGGAACCCAGGTCAGTTTATGGAAGTCTTCCCAATTCGCCTGGCCGTAGAAATCAACGCCCACCACCGACGATGGCGGTTGTTTCAGCCATTTTTCCCAGGTCTGCAGGGTATGCTCGCGCCCAACGGGACCCCAATCGACGAACGCGCCGGCAAATTTTGCAGGACTCGAATTGACAGGACTCGAATTGACAGGACTCGAATTGACGCGCGGAGCGGCGTTGGTGTCGACGCGGGCCAGCAACAGCAGGCTCAAGACAAAGGCCACCAGGAAAAATACCAGGCGCTTGAGGCCCACCCGGCGGCGAGGCGCGGGGCGGTCAGTTCGAAACATTAGACGTCCTTGTCAATTTGTTGCCGAAGACAGCAGACAGCCTTCGGCCGACCTCGGCTGCGCCCTTGTCGGTGAGATGGCCCGCGTCGAACTGCATCGGAATATCGGCTTCGACGAACTCGTCGCAACGACCATCCCGGCAGACCGCATCGTAGACGGATGAATAGGTCGCGCCGCGAGCCTTTACCAAAGCGCCCATGGCGAGATCGCGCTCGCGAATTCCGGGTGTGCGCCTTGTGCTGGCAAGGGACGGATGGTCGCGCAAAATCCCGTCGATCAGGAGCCGCGGCAGAGGGGCATCGTATTCGACGATCGGTCCAAGCACGATGACATCGGTCCCTCTGGATTTCAGGGTATCCAGCGTGGCCGACAGGTTCGGCAGATCCTCATCCTTCCATGACGCGGAGAGAATGACCTTGTCGACATGGTTGTTGACGAGGAAATCATTGAACGCGAGTTCCATCAGATCGCGACAGGCTTTCATTTCGACCCGAGCCCCCGCCGGAACAGCCGGGCGGCATTCGCTTGCCGTTGCCTGCAGGATATTCACCTGCGGCATGGCGACGGACAGCCCGGACCAGAGGTGCGCAGCATGGCTGTCGCCAATGAGCAGATAGTTCGGCCGCGCCGGATCCAGTTTCAGGCAGGTTTCGGCGTCGAATCGCTGGCGGTTGGCCGATATGAAGCAGCGTCCGGTCCGGAACGCGGCGGACGAATCGTAGGCAAGATAAGCTCCGATATCCACGACGCGTTGCGGAAAGCGGTATGGCGCGCCGCTCGCGAAGAATACCAGCGCGCACAGCGCGAACGTCGAGCCGATCGCGGCTGATGCGGCGCCGAAGACGGCCCCCTTCGATGTCTCCCGCGCCATCGAACGGAACGGCAGTTCGACCAATTTCCACGACAGATAGGCGAGCCCCACTGACAGCGTGATCAACGTCAGTTTGGTCGATGCTGCCGATTCCGCGCCGAACACCATGTCGGTGCGCTGGAACACGATCAGCGGCCAATGCCACAAATAGAGCGAATAGGATAGCAGCCCGATCGCTACGAGAGGCGGCAGCGACAGCAATCGTCCGGCCATCGATGCCCCGCTCTCGCTGGAAGCGATCACCAGCACCGCGCCGAGGCAGGCGAGCGACGTCATCAGGAGAAGCGGCACTGATGCCGATCCAAGCAGGATCACGCCGAGCAGCAGTAGCAGCCCGGCTCCGCCGCAAATGTTCTTCCAGAATCTGGTTTCCGGCACCGGGATAAATTTGACCGCCAGCATCGCACCCAGCGCCAACTCCCAGGCGCGGAAAGGCGTGAGATAGAATGTAAAGGTGAGATTTCTCGTGCTCATGGCGATGGCAGCGGCAAACGACAGCACAGCGACAACCGCGAACAAAAATTTGGCGCCCTTCGGGACCCAGCGATAGACAAACAGCATCAACAACGGCGCGATGAAATAGAACTGCTCCTCCACGCTAAGCGACCAGGTATGCAGCAGAGGCTTTGTTTCGGCCGGCGCATCGAAATATCCGGCGGTCTGGGCAAAATAGGCGTTGGAAATCGAGCCAATGGCGCTGGCAAGACTCTTGGAATAGCCGATCAGTTCGGCCGGCAGCAAATAGATGTAGGCAAAAATGCTTGTCACCAGGAACATCACAAACAGCGCCGGCAGAATTCGCAGGATCCGGCGCTTGTAGAAATTTCCGAGCGAGAACGATCCGTTGCGGATATCCGCATCGATCATGCCGCAGATCAGATAACCCGAGATGACAAAGAAGATGTCGACGCCGACGAAGCCGCCTGCGAATCCGGGTACACCGACATGGTAAAGAACCACCGGAACCACAGCGAGGGCCCGCAGCCCGTCGATATCAGCGCGGTACTTCATTGCCGAGCCCTCGCGACGCTGCCGTAACCGCGACCGCCCCTCACCGTTTCAAAAACGGACACTCTGGACAGTCCAGGTGTGCCGAAACGGGTTGATGCCTCGGCGACCTCCGCGGGCAGCGGGAAATTGGATTGGAACAGCGGGCAATCTGTCATGGGTAACACTCATGGCGATGAACATCGGCGATGCGGAATCGTGCTCTGCAATATCCGGGCAAGCTTCGCAAAAGCGCCGCTTCGCGCACGAATTGCGCTTGCATCGTGGTTAGCGCGAGCGGTTAACCCGCTTGCGACGGTGAACGAAACGCAGAATTAACCACATCAAATCGCCGCGACCGTTAGCGGAACCGTCCGGCACCGATCTTGCTAAATGGTCTGGCAAAGGGATTCCGAGTCCAGAAAGCGCCCGCCTTGAACGTCATCGCCAACGAGATTTCCGACATCAACCGAGTAGCGTCGTGCGACGCCATGGTCGGGCGCGGAGTCACGGGCAAGCCCGCGGGGCTCGCAGCGCCATGCTGATCGGACAAGCCAGCATCAACCTGACTGCCAATATCCTCTCGGCATTGCTGGGCCTATTGAGCGTGTTCATTTTCACGCGGCTGTTCTCGCCGCATGATTATGGCGTCTATCTGCTGGGCATCGGTTTTGCGTCCGTCATCAGCGTTTTCCTCGTCGGCTGGTTTCGTAATCTCATTCTGAGCGGACACGCCCGCGACGACGGCCCCGATGTGCGCGGCCGCGTGATCTCGGGTTACCTGATCTGCTGCCTCACCGCGCCGATCGCCTATGTCCTGGGACGACTGGTTGGACTGGATACGAATGCCGCGCTGGCGGCGGTCGTGCTTTCCGTCGCGATCGGGCTGTTCGAACTGACCCAGGATCTGGTTCGCGCCCGGCTGATGGCACTTTCGGTCATGAAGGCCACGCTGGTCCGCGCCGTTGCCGTGCTCGGCCTCGGTGCGGTCGTAGCACTTGTCAGCCCGAGCGGCTTCCTGCTGCTGCTGTCGTCCGCGCTCGCCTACCTGCTTGCGGTGCTGGTCCAGTCGCGCACCGCCTGGCGCGGCACCAAGGTCAAATTCGACGGTACCGGCCTTGCAGCGCTGGCGAAGACCGGCCTGCCCCTCACCCTTTCACTTACCCTGCTCGCGATTTCCAGCGTCACCGATCGCTTCATGATCGCCAATCTGGTGGGCGCAGCGGACGCCGGCAAATATGTCGCCGCGCTCGATCTGGTCCGGCAGACCCTGATGATGCCGGCCATGAGCGCTGCCGCGGCATTCTTTCCGATGGCGGTTCAGATTCACGCCAGCAAGGGCGATGCGGCGGTCCGGTCGCATCTTTCCGATTGCGTCGAGTTGCTGCTCAGCATCACGCTGCCGGCCTGCCTCGGCTTCGCGGTCATTTCCGCCCATGTCGCCAACATCATTCTCGGACCGGACTTCCGCGAGTTGGCGGCGCAGACCATGCCGATCATCGCGGTAGCCGTGGTCTTCCAGATCCTGACCCAGCAATATCTGCACGCCAGCTTCCTGCTCTCCGGGCGCAACTCGTTTTATCTGATCAATACGGCTTCGATCATCGCGGCCAATGTGATCCTGTCCTACGTCCTGGTCAGCCATTACGGCACGGTCGGCGCGGCCTGGGCGCGGCTCGGCGCCGACGTAATTGGATTCACCTGTGCGCTGATCCTCAGCCGCTTTGCATTCAAGGTCCCGCTGCCGCTCGGCCGGCTGGCGCTGATCATGATCGCCGGACTGATCATGGCGTTGACCGTCGCTGCGCTCGACAGAAACCTGCACGTCGCCGATCTGACTGCCTGCGCCGTGCTGGCGAGCGCAGGACTCATCACCTACGCCGCCTTGTGCTGGCTGTTCGACATCTCCCGGATTCGCGGCCGCCTGAAAACCGGCTTCGCGATGTTCCGGGCCAAATTCGCAAACATCAACGGATAAGAACAAATGACCAAGACATTTGCCCTCGATCCCCTTCATTCGGCTTTCACTGACGCCGCCGACAAGCCGGCCGCGCTGCATCCGCAGTCGCTGCTTGAACTGCCGCCCGGCGAGGCCCGGCAGAGCCTGCTGACGGTTCACAGCATTCTCGAGGCGAAACTGCCCGCGACCGGCCTTAAAATCTATGAGGCCGGCGGCGGCTCGACCAGCTTCCTGCCGCTCAGCGTGCTGAAGCGTGCCCACGTCACCGTGGTCGATATCGACGAAGACCAGATCCGCAACAATGATTACGCGCAGGAAACGATTCTCGGCGATATCCAGACCTATCGCTTCGCGCCCGACAGTTTCGATCTCGTGATCTGCTACAACGTGATCGAGCATGTGCCCGACGTCGAAGCGGCGCTGCTTGGCTTCTGCCAGTCGCTAAAGGCCGACGGATTGATCCTGATCGGCGCACCGAATCCAGGGTCGCTGTCCGGCGTCGTCACCAAATATTCGCCGCACTGGTTCCATGTCTGGTTCTACCGCCATATCCGCGGCGACAAGAACGCCGGCCTGCCCGGCTGCGCGCCGTTCCCGACTCATTTTCATCCGCTTGTCACGCTGGCGAACCTGGATGCCTTCGCCGACAAGCACGGCCTGCAGATGATCTATTGCAAGCAGTATGAGAGCCCGCGCTATCCGGAGATGCGCCGGCGCAAGCCGCTGTTCGCGAGCCTGATCGACGCGGCCGCCAAGGTGATGAACGTCTTCCTGCCCGGCAAGACCGACGTGCGGCACGGCGACTACCACGTGATCTTGAGGAAGCGCTGAGAATGAACGCGATGTTCTCAGAGGCAAAAGCGAAAGTCAGCCACCGGCTGGCGATGTATCTGCACGCCAATTCCTTCCAGATGCGCAATACCACGCCGATGGTCAGCTTTACCTTTGACGATCTCCCGAAAAGCGCGGCGACGACAGGCGCGGATCTGCTCGAAACACACGGCGCGCGGGGCACCTTCTATGTATCGGGAGGCCTGATTGGCGGCGAAACGCGGGAATGGCCGACGGGCGACGCCGACGACCTGCTTTCCCTACATCGCCGTGGCCACGAAATCGGCTGTCATACATTCTCGCACCGGCGCGCCAGCGATCTCGACGTGGCCGCCCTTGCCAACGAAATCATGCGAAACCGCGGCTACCTCCGCGCGCTGGACGCCTCGATCGAAACCGAGACTTTTGCCTATCCTTACGGATTGGGATCGGTTGGACGGAAGAACCAGCTCAAGGATCAGTTCCAGACCTGCCGCAGCATCGAACCTGGCATCAACAGCGGCACAGTCGATTTACAGCTTCTTCGCGCCGTGCCGCTGATCGATGGCCAGATGGACCGCGCCGGGATCGAACGCATGTACGACGAGGCGGAAACCAATAACGGATGGTTAATTTTCTACGGCCACGACGTCGCTGAACGGCCGAGCCCCTGGGGTTGCTCACCAGCGCTGCTCAACCACGCCCTCGAGGCGGCGGCGCGCCGGAAAATCCCGGCTATGACAATGGCGGAGGCATTGCGATGCGCCCGCGCATAAACGCTTTGTTTGCCATTTCGGTGAATAGTCCCTCAATGAGTATGGTTAATTTTCCCTGTTGCGTTTTTGGCGCGTTGAAGTCTGGCGCGCGTGGCGTAAGGCGAAGAGTAACCCCTCAGCCGATGTGTGCGGCAGTTGGAATGGAAGCTGGGGTCGATGCTTATCTATGACGAGCCGATAAACCAGGCCAAGCTTGACCCGCGGCCCGCCGCAACGCCGGCATTGGGTGGCTTCAGCGTGCTCGATCTGGTTCAACTGCTGTGGCGGCGGAAGATCGCGATCGCCTCGGCGGCGCTGCTCTGCGCCTGCATCGCCGTGGCGATCGGCAAGAGCCTGACACCGAAATATACCGCAACGGCCCAGCTCTACGTCGATCCCCGCGAATTGCAGCTGGTCGATCGCGAACTCACGCCGCGCGCCCCGGACCTTTCCGGCCTTGCGATGGTGGTCGAGAGCCAGGGGCGCGTGATCACCTCGAACAATGTGCTGTTGCAGGTGATCCGCGAGACCCATCTCGAGAAGGACCCTGAGTTCGGCGGCGGCGACGGCAAGAGCCTGTTCGGAACGCTGCTCGGCCTGTTCGGGATCGATCTGCGTCCGACCGCCGAACAGCGCAAGCTCGTTGAAATGGCGGCGCTGGAAAACCTGATCCGCCACATCAATGTGAAAAAGACCGACAAAACCTTCATCGTCGACATCGACGTCTGGTCGATCGACCCGGTAAAGGCGGCGATGCTCTCAAATGCGATCGCCAAGGCCTATTTGACCGAATCCACGCAATCGCAGGCCGCGAGGGTCCGTCGCGCCACCAGCGACCTTTCCAGCCGGCTGACGGAATTGCAGGAACGGCTTCGCAACGCCGAGAACACGCTCGCGGTCTACAAGGCGCAGAACAACTTCGTCGGCACGCAGGACACGCTGATCAGCGATCAGCAGCTCTCCGCCAGCAACCAGCGGCTTGCCGCGGCGCGGGCGCTGACGCTCGACGCGCAGGCCAAACACGATCAGATCGCCGCCAGCCGCAAGACATCGGCGGACGCCGGCGCCATTCCCGAGGCGCTGCAATCGCCAACCATCGCCAATCTGCGTTCGCAATATGCCGAAGCCAGGAAGCGCCAGGCCGAATTGCAGAGCGAGTTGGGGCCGCGTCATCCCGCCTTGCGCCAGATGGAGAAGCAGGTCGAGGATCTGCGCCGGACCATCGGCGAGGAAACCGATCGCTTTCTGCAGGCGGCGAAGAATGACCTGACCCGCGCCCGGGATTACGAAGCTTCCCTGAACAAGGCGCTCGAAACCCAGAAGCGCCAGAGCGTCCAGATGAGTCAGGCCGCGGTCCGGTTGCGCGAGCTCGAACGCGACGTGGAAGCCAGCCGCGACGTCTACCAGTCGTTCCTCAAGCGCTCGCGCGAGACCGAGGAGCAGGAAACCCTGAACACCTCGAGCGCCCGCATCATCGGCGATGCCACCGTGCCGCAGCGGCGTACTTTCCCGCCGGGGATGGCCTTGTTCGCCATAATCGGCTTTATGCTGGGCGGGCTCGCCTCGGCCGCCTGGATCATCGCCGTCGAGCGGTTGACGCCTGGCGCCACCCCGGTTCGACCCAACACGCCGGTCAGGACATCGGCCTCGTCCGCCACGGGAAATCGGACGCTTGCCGCGGCCACGAGGCAACCGTCTGCCACCCCGCAGCCCGCCGTCAGCCTGATCGCGAAGCCGTCGATCACCCGCCTGCAGGAATCGGACGTGGTGCGCACCCTCGGCGGAATCCTGGCGACGGGCGGCACCCTCGATGTCACCCGCCTCGGCTGGCCGACGCTGCGCGCCGGTTTCCCGCTGATGACGTTCCTCAACAGCATGCGCGAAATTCGGACCGCAATGGCGACGCGCGCGGCCAAGGACACCGCGCCCGTCATGGCCGTGATCGGCGCCGGCAATGGCGAGGACCGCAGCATTGCCGCGCTCAACGTCGCGCTCTCGGCCGCCCGCGATGGCGCCAGGGTGCTGCTGATCGACGCCGATCAAAAGACCTATACACTGTCGAACAAGGTGGCCCACCTCGGCAAGGAAGAGACCGGCCGTCTCGGCTGGCTCAATATTGGCGCCAAGGCTGCGCGCGCCATCAAGAGCGCGAACGGAATTTCGATCCTGCCGGCCCTCAAGGCCTCGGATATCAAGGCAAGCGACACCATCCGCAAGGCGATTGCGCAGGCGCGCATCGGCGGCGACTACGATCTGGTGGTCCTCGACGGGCCCGCCATGCCGTGGAGCCCGGCCGACCACGCACTGTTCGACGCCACCGATGGGCTGGTCGCGATCCTGCCGGTCAAGCTCGACATCAACGAGAGCATGGAAGACATCATCACCGCGCTCGGCGAGACCGAGCGCAAGCTGGTCGGTGTCGTCATCAACGAACTCAACCCCACGGCCGTCAACCGTCAGCGAGACAAACAGTATGCGTGAGCGTCGCTTAAACCCCCTCGGGAGAGCCGCTACTGCCGGCGTTCCCCGAATCACACTGGGCGGGCTGCGGCTTGCCGTGCTCGACCTCGAGCAGACCGCGGACTTCATGATCGAGATGGTGTTCCCGCAACGCCGGCTCGCTCGCCCGCTCTATCTGACCTCGGCCAATGGCGAAGTGCTGGCGCGCTGCTCCACCGAACCGATGACCGACCGGCTGTTTCGCTCCGCCGACCTGATCAATGCCGACGGCCAGCCGCTAGTGACGGTGTCCCGGTTGAAATCGCCGACGCCGCTCCCCGAGCGCGTGGCGACCACCGATCTGTTCCACGTCGTCGCCCGCAAGGCGCAGGCGGCCGGATTGACCTTCTACATGTTCGGCGCCGATGAGGCGGAGAACGCCGCTGCCGTCGCCAACGTTCGCAAGCTCTATCCGGACCTGAAGATCATCGGACATTCGCACGGCTTCCTCCGCGGCGACGCGCTGCGGGCCAAGCTCGACGAAATCAACGCGCTGGCGCCCGATTACCTCTGGCTCGCGCTTGGCGTTCCCTATGAGCAGGCCTTTGTCGAGGAATACACCTCGCGCCTGTTCAAGGTCGGCGTGATCAAGACCTCTGGCGGACTGTTCAACTTCCTGTCGGGCAGCCGGGCCCGCGCACCGTATTGGATGCAGGCGACAGGGCTCGAATGGGCCTGGCGCATCTGGCTGGAACCGCGCCGGCTGTTCTGGCGCTATTTCACCACCAATCCGCGCGCGCTCTATCTGCTGTTCAACAAGAGCCGGCCTTCGGCCACCGAACGGACCCGGGATTGATGGGCGCCGGTCTGACGAGCGATCGTCCGGCCATCCTGGTCACGGGCGGCGCGGGCTACATCGGCTCGCATTGCTGCCGGGCGCTTGATGCGGCCGGTTATCTTCCCGTTTGCTACGACAATTTTTCGACCGGCCACCACAACTTCGTCGCAGGCGCGCTGGTTACCGGCGACATCGCCGACAAGGCCACGCTGGCGCGCGCCTTCGCCGAGCACGACATCGTCGCAGTCATGCATTTCGCCGCGTCCAGCCTGGTCGGCGAATCCGTGGTCGACCCACAGAAATACTACGTCAACAACCTCGCCGGCACGCTGGCGCTGCTGGATGCGATGCGCGAGGCCGGCTGCAGCCGCCTGGTGTTCTCGTCGACCGGCGCGGTCTATGGCAATGCCGACAGCAAGGCGCTGCCCGAAAACTATCCCTGCGCGCCGATCAATCCCTATGGCGCCTCGAAATGGATGATCGAGCGCGTGCTTTCAGATTATCGCGGGGCTTACGGGCTCGGCTCGTTCGCGCTGCGCTATTTCAACGCCAGCGGCGCCGACCCCGCCGGCGGCATCGGCGAGCAGCGCGAGGTGGAAACCCATCTCATTCCCCGCGCGATGATGGCGCTGCAGGGACACGTGCCGGACTTCGCGGTATTCGGCGACGATTACGCGACGCCGGACGGCACCGCGATCCGCGACTACATCCATGTCACCGACCTTGCCGCCGCCCATGTGCTGGCGCTGACGCTCTTGCTCGAAGGGCATTCCGGCGGCGTCTTCAATCTCGGCACCGGCAAGGGTTTTTCGGTGCGGGAGATCCTCGCGGCGATCGCGAGCGAGACCGGGCGCGAAATGCCACACGTCGTCAAGCCACGCCGCGCCGGCGACCCGACCTATCTGGTCGCGGACGCTTCCGCCGCGCACGAAACGCTGCACTTCCGCCCTGCTTATTCGGACCTTCCGACCATCATCCGCACCGCCTGGGCCTGGCACAAGAAAGCTCACCCGCTCAAAAACGGGTGAGTAAGCACGGACGTGCGACCGGTCTAAGCCGCATTGTTCCTGCGGCCCTGTACGCCCGCGATTATCGTCTCTCGCCTGTCACGCATGCGGGCACGCGGCTTGCCCCGTGGGAACGAGACCGGCTAGCATCCACGACAACACAGATGAGCGCATTTCAGCTCACGCATGACAAAAGGGAGCAAACCATGACGGCGACCAACCGGTTCTGGCGATACCTCGTGACGCCCCTTGCTCTCGCCGGGATGCTCAGCATCTCCTCCGCGGCTGAACTCAATCCCGCCGCCGTCACTTACAAATTGCCGGACCAGATTCCGTGGGGCCCGGTCAACGCCGCGGGCGCGCAAAGTGCCGTCGTCGTTGGCGATCCGAGCAAGCCGGGCTTCTATGTGGTCTACAACAAATGGACCAAGGGCAATCATTTCAGCCGCCCGCATTTCCATCCCAACGACCGCTACATCGTCGTGCTGCAGGGTACCTGGTGGGTCGGTTCAGGCCCGAAATTCGATCCCGCCAACACGACGCCGATGCCGGCCGGAAGTTTCGTCACGCATTTTGCCAAGCAAGTGCATTGGGACGGCGCCAAGGACGAAGATGCCGTTCTCCTGATCATGGGCGAAGGTCCGGCGACCTCGACTGGAGCGGAAGAGAAATAGCCGCAGTGCTGCAAATCTATTCCGGCGACTAATTTCGTTCGCGGACGTGTCCGGCGTTCTAAGCGGAAGCGACGGCCTCAGACGGCTTCCCTGGTCATGGCCGCATTCGCGCCTTGCGCCGAAGCGGGACCTTGCGGTTGCAACGGCGCGTCGTTGTTCGACAAACCCGCGACCTTGCGGATGAGCGATACCGGGGTTGCCGAGAACGACTCGATGCAGAGTGCTACGACCTCGGGCGGTGAGCTGTCGACCATGGCGATCACGGCCTTTTCGTCCAATTGATCCGGTTCCCAGTAGGACGTCGCGAGGCTTTGCGTGGTCAGCCGGTGCGTCGCCCTGTGGGTCGGCGACTGGTTCACAAAGTACCCATAGAGGATGTATTCGGAAAACGAGCGCGCCTTGCCGAGCGCCACCGCCCAGGGCATTCCAGTGACGGCTTCGATCGTGGCAGTCATGTCGCGCAAAGTCGACTTGTCCCAGACAAGCACGTTGCCGATATAGTCATCGGCGGGAAACGCCGTGTTGCTGCCGCCCAAAAGGCGATCACTGTTTCGGACCCAGACAGGATGCAACGGCTTATCCGCCGGAATCGCCAGACGGTCGACATAGAGCGGGGTTAAATCCGCGCCGGCATAGGCGGCCACATCGAACGGACGAAAGAACGTGTTATCGGAATCGACGATGCAATAGCGCTGATGGGGCAAGTGCAGGGCGCCCGCGATCTTGAGAAGCTGCTGGATATGCCAGCCGTGGAGCGGACCCGACCGGAACGACCACCACGTCCTGCGCCCCGAGCGCGAGACAAACGGCGGCAACGCCCGCAGCCAGGACGGCAAGAAGTGCGAACTCGGCAGCACGGTGCGACGGCTATTCTCGAACCGGGCGAAGTACGGCACGTCATCGTCATTGACGATAACGTAATGCCGTTCGTATCCGCTGACGAACCGATCGATGCTCTCGCACAGCAATTCGAAACGCTCGAGGTCGCCGCGATAGGTCGGGGTCATCAAGGCCACGTTTTTGAGCACGCCACTTCCTGTCATGATGTACTGTGGGTCCGGCGATAGAGATCGATCCCGACTAGATTGATATAATAGATGATCGCTCTAGCGCTTCAAACAACGCTTCGCCGTTAAGATAAACAGCGACTGATTAGGCTGACTCCGGATTTCAAAAGAAAAAAGCGTGGAACGCCTGCGATATTTCAACGGTCAATTTCGTGAAAACGATGCCTGATTTCCGGCGGGGCCATGCCCATGTGAAGGTATGGTTATTGAATGGTTAACCGGCGCGCATTGCGCCGGCCACAGATGCGGATATCATCGCCAGGACAAGGGAAGTTCCGATGCATCCGGCGGCAAAACTGCAGTTTGAGCGCGTTGTCGTCGAATTTGGGCGGTGGCGGGCGCTCGCCGAGGATGACCGGCCGCCCGCTCCGGCCTGGTGGTGGGGACCGGCGGTCGAGGTACGGGATATCGCCCTGACGCTACCGGCGCATTGGAGCGCCAGATTGGGTTTGCCCGATGGCGCGACTTACGCCGACGGCGCGGGCGTCCTGTTCCATTCCCTCGCTGGCCAGGTCATCCAGCCCTGGCCTTATGACTTTTCGCGCAAGGTGAGGTCCACGGATTCGGACGTGCGCGATTTGCATGCGCAGCCGTCAGACGACAGCGCTTTCCAACCCTGAAGGCGAAGCCGATTCACGCGCATCGCCGGTGTCGGGTTGCAGCGGCGGCGAGGCCAGCAGCGGCTCGGTCCGAAGCATATCCGCCATCTGCCGCGGCGGCAGCGGTTTGCTGAACAGGAAGCCTTGCATCTCATCGCAGGCATGATTGCGCAGGAACGTCTGCTGCTCGACGGTCTCGACGCCCTCGGCGATGACGGTCATCCCCAACGCCTTGCCCATGCTGATGATCGCCTGTGTGATGGCCTGGTCCTCTGAATCAACGGGCAGATCGCGGACGAAGGAACGGTCGATCTTGATGGTGTCGATCGGGAATTGCTTCATCAGCGACATCGACGAATAGCCGGTGCCAAAATCGTCGATTGCAAGCCGGATGCCGCGGTTCTGGATCGCGTCGAGCACCTTGATCGCCCGCGACACGTTGCGCATCACCATGCTTTCCGTGACTTCGAGTTGCAGCAGCACCGGCGACATACCGCTTGCCAGCAACGCCTCGTCGACATCATGCAACAAATTGGCGTCGGCGAACTGTCGCGGCGACAGGTTGACGGCCATCGTCACCGGCCGCAGGCCGCGGCGTTGCCAGGCCATGTTCTGCGCACAGGCTTCCGTCAGCACCCAGCGGCCGATCGGCACGATCAGCCCGGTCTCTTCCGCCAGCGGAATGAATTGCCCCGGCGATACCAGGCCGAGTTCGGGATGGTTCCAGCGCAACAGCGCCTCGACGCCGGTGATCTGACCGCTCGCCATATCGACCTTCGGCTGGTAGTGCAGCGAAAACTGGTCGCGCTCCAGCGCGCGGCGCAGGGCGCTCTCCAGCGTCAGACGCTCGATCGACTGCGCCTTGATCTCCCTGGTGAAGAAGCGGAAGCTGTTCTTGCCGTCCTCCTTGGCAAGATACATCGCCATGTCGGCGTTCTTGGTCAGCGTCTGCATGTCGGCGCCGTCAGACGGATACATCGCGATGCCGATCGAGGCCGTGGTGTGGCACTCATGCCCGCTGAGCTGCAAGGGCTGGCTCAACACGGACAAAAGACCGCCGGCGATGCGTTCGACCTCGTGCGGTTCGGCGGCCTCTTCCAGGATCACGACGAATTCGTCGCCGCCGAGCCGCGCCACCACGTCGCTCGAACGCAACGCGCCACGCAGCCTGCCTCCGATTTCCACCAGCAGCATGTCACCGGCGTCATGGCCCAGCGAGTCGTTGATGACCTTGAACCGGTCGAGATCGATGAACAGCACCGCAAACGACCGCTGATAGCGTTCCGCGGCATCGATCGTCCGGCGCAGCATGCCGTTGAACATCTCGCGGTTCGGAAGGTTGGTCAGGCTGTCATGCGAGGCCAGATATTCGATCCGCTCGTCCGCCCGCATCTTTTCGTCGGCGCGGTCAAAATTCTCCAGCGCCAGCGATACGTTGTCGATGAGCCGCTGCAGCAGTTCGGAGAATTCCGGCGTGAACGTATCCTTCTCGATCGCAACGAAGATCATGACGCCAACGACCCGCCCCCGCACCAGCAGCGGGTAGGCTGCGCTCGCACGGGTCCCATCCCTGCGGGCGCGCGCATGGAACACCTGGCTACGCGGGTCGGCAAGGTAGTCGTTGATGATGCAGGGCTTGCCCGAGCGAATCGCCATGCCGGTGGACCCGCGTCCTTCCGGATGGGCCTTATTGGCGGACACCCGCACCTCGCGCGAACTGGCGGCGGTCGGTCCGGCGGCCGCGACAATGTCCAGATAATCGCTGTCGGTTCTCGTCAGCGCGATGGAAGTGGCGGTAAACTTGCCGCCGTTTGCGGTGGCCTGGCACACCAGATCGAACAACTCGTTGCGCGAACTTGCCCGCACGATGGCTTCATTGGTCGCGCTGAGTGCCGCCAGCATGCGCGTCAGACGTTCTTTCTGCTCCTCGGTCTTCGCCTTCTCGTCGGCGCGCTCGAACGTCTCGAGCGAGAACGACACGTTGTCGGCGAGCCGTTGCAGGAGTTCGGTGAATTCAGGCGTGAACGCATCCCTTTGCAAGGAGACGTAGAGCATGACGCCTACCACCTGCCCGCGCACGAAGAGCGGAAAGCCGGCGGCTGATCTGGAGCCGAGTTCGCGGGCCTTGGCGTGAAATACCGCGGCGCGCGGATCGGTAAGATAGTCGTTGAAGATACAGGCCTGGCCCGAGCGGAACGTTATCCCGCAAACACCGCGGCCTTCCGGATGCGCTTCATTGATAGACAGGGTGACCTGCCGCGCGCTCTGGCCGGTCGGACCCGCGCCGGCCACGATTTCCATGAAATCGCTGCCGGGCTTTGCCAGCGCGATGGTAGTGGAGGTGAACCCGCCGCCGGTCGCCGCCGCCTCGCAAACCAGTTGATACAGTTCGTCGCGTGATCCCGCCCGAACGATCGCCTCATTGGTCGCGCTGAGCGCGGCGAGCATGCGTGTCAGGCTCTCCTTCTGGCGCTCGGTCTTCGCCTTCTCGTCGGCGCGATCGAAACTTTCGAGCGCAAAAGACACATTGTCGGCCAGCCGTTGCAACAGCTCGGCAAACTCCGCGGTAAACGTGTCCGCCTGGGAGGAAATGAACAGCATCACGCCGACGATCCGCGCCTCGACCAGCAGCGGAAATGCGGCGCCTGACCTTGCGCCGTCGTTGTCAATCACCTGATCGAACGCATTGTTTCGCGGGCCTGCCAGGAAATCGTTGTTGATGCAGGCCTGCCCGGAACGGAACGCCGTCCCGCAAACCCCGCGGCCTTCCGGAACTGCCGCGCTGATCGAGACCTGCAGACGGCGGGCGTTTTCCGCCGTCGGCCCGGCCGAGGCAACCATGTTGAAGGAATCACTGTCTGACCTGACGAGGAGGATGCTGGTCGAATTGAAGCGGCCCCCCTGTGCTGCGGCAGCGCATACCAGTTCGAACATCTCGGTGCGCGACCGGGCCCGCATGATCGCTTCATTGGTCGCGCTGAGCGCCGCGAACATCCGCGTCAACCGCTCCTTCTGTTCGTCGGCTTTCGCCTTGGCGTTGGCGCGTTCAAAATTTTCGAGGGCGAACGAGACGTTTTCCCCGATCCGCGCCAGCAGCGCGATGATCTCCTCATCCGCCGCCCATGCCATGCCGACAAAGAACATCACGACGCCGACGCTTTGTCCCGCCTTGATCAGGGGCACGGCGACGCAGGCAACGACGCCGGCCTCACGTCCGGCCTGCTGCCACGGGCCACCCTGCGAGATGTCGTGGTTGACGCAAAGCCGTTGCGTCCGGAACGCCTGACCGGCAACCCCCTTGCCGTAGTCATTGTCTGCATCGATCGAGAAGCGTGTCCGGGTCAGCAGATCGAGGCTCTCGCCGCTGCCGGCCGCAGGCTTCAGCCAGATCGAATCCGGCTCTGACAGCAGGACCACCGTCGCGACCGACTTTCCGCTGTAAACGGCGGCATCGCAAACGCGCTGATAAAGCTCCTGTTCGGTCTTGGCGCGAAGAATCGCTTCGTTGGTCGCGCTGATGGCGCCGAACATGCGATTCAACCGCCGCATCGTCCGCTCGCCATCCTTGCGCGCAGCTTCATGATCGAAATTGTCGAGGGCGAATGAAATGTTCGCCGACATGCGTTCGAGCAATGCGACGACCGGGGCGTCGATCGACCCGACTTCGCGCCGCGTGACGAGGAAGACGCCGATGCTGCGGCCGTTGCAGGTCAGCGGCAACCCCGCGGCCGCGCCGACCTGTCCGGCAGCGGCACCCTGGCGCCAGGCCAGCGAATGCGCGTCGTTGAGGTAATCGTTGCTGATGCACAGCTTCTGATCGCGGAAAGCCTGCCCGCAAACCCCCGAGCCCTCCGGGGTATCAGCCAGGATCGAAATGTCGATGGCCCGCAGCCTTGCGGTGTCTTCGCCGAAGCCGGCCGCAAACCGAAGCAGATTGGTATCGTGGTCCAGCAAAAAGACGGCGGTCGCCAGGAAGTCTCCGCTGGAGAAAGCGGCTTCACAGACCTTTTCGTACAGTTCTTCCGGCGATTTCGCGTACAGGATCGCTTCGTTGGTGGCATTCAACGCCGCAAATGTACGCGCGATACTGGTCTTCACGGCTCTCGAGCTCCCAGCAGACAATAAGGGCCTGCTGCCCCACGGAATTTTATGCGCGGGAGAGGCCTAAATGGTCGTTATTGGCGGCCGGAAGTTGCGATTCAGAGTAAATACCTGCCCAACATCGCAAGGCCGTCCTCCGAAGAACTACGGTCCGTTCACGATTTATCAGCCATGGCAGCGGCGGTGCCTCCGGCGGCCAAGGGCCTGGGCGGCGCGGTAGCCAATTTTCGTCAGATGAAATCCGAACCGCGCGAGCCCGCCTCACGGGCATGCCCGGTACGGATATTCTGCCCTTGCTCTCCCGCCACCGCTTTGAGACCATGCTTCGACAACAACAAGCAAGACCCGCTGCTCGCGGGCATTCGACGAGGAAACCCATGCCGATCGTACAAGCCGACCGTCTCACACGCATCGGCGCGGCACTGCTCAGGGCTGCCGGCGCATCGGATGAGGAAGCCAAAGCGGTCGCCGTCGGCTGCGTCAACGCCAACCTCGCCGGCCACGATTCCCATGGCATCATCGCGATCCCGACCTATATCGACCGCGTCAAGGCCGGCCATATCGTGCCCGGGGCGAAGTGGACCATCGTGCAGGAATCGCCGACCACCACCGTGATCGACGGCCATTGGGGTTTTGGGTTTCACGTCAACGCCAAGGCGATGGCGCTGACCATCGAGAAGGCGAAGACCGCCAACGTCGCGGCCTGCACGGTGTTTCGCCAGAGCCATGTCGGTCGGCTCGCCGCCTATCCATTGATGGCGATGCAGGAGGGCATGATCGGCATTGCGACCGCCGACTCCGGCCGCTCGCCGAAGATCGTGGCGCCGTTCGGCGGCCGCGAGGCACGGCTCGGAACCAACCCGATCTCGATTGCCGTTCCCTCCGATCTCGACGCACCGTTTTATCTTGACATGGCGACCTCGGCCGTCGCCGCGGGCAAGATTGCGCTGGCCGTGTCGCGCAACGAGGAAATCCCGAAGGGATGGATCGTCGATGCCGAGGGACGGCACACCACCGATCCCGGGGAGTACAAGAAGGGCGGCGCCCTGCTGCCGCTCGGCGGCAGCGAGGGTTACAAGGGCAGCGGCCTTGCCGCGATGGTCGAGGTGCTGTGCGGGCTTCTGACCGGACTTGGTTTCGGTGTCGAGCCGACCGGCCGCCACAATGACGGATGCTTCATGGCGGTGTTCAACGTCGCGGCGTTCCGGCCGCTGAAGGATTTCAAGAAGGAAGTCGCCGAGTTTGCGCGCTATCTGAAAGAGACGCCGCCATCCGAAGGCTCCACCGGCGTGTTCTATCCCGGCGAGGTCGAATATATCCGCGAACAGCAGCGCAAGCTTTCCGGCATCGAAATCGAGGATGCCACCTGGGAAAAACTGCGCGCGCTGGCCGGCGACTACAAGCTCGCAGCCGAACTCGATCTGACATGAAGCCGCGCTTGGCCGATACAGGGAGAATGATATGACACGGCAGATGGCGATGGTCGGCTTCCTGCAGGCGCAGAACTGCACCAATCTGCCGAGTTCCTGGCGGCACCCGGAATCGCGCGACGATTCGATGTCGGCCGACTACTACCAGGAGATCGCCCGGATCCTCGAAGCCGGCAAATTCCATATGGCGTTCTTCGACGACCGGCTGGCGATGCCCGACCGCTACGGCAATGACCACGCCCACACCGTCGAATACGGCATCCGCTGCGTGAAGATGGACCCGATCGTGGTGCTGACCACGATGGGCATGGTAACCGAGAAACTTGGGTTGGCCTCGACCTGCTCGACCACCTATTTCGAGCCCTTCGACGTCGCCCGCCGCTTCGCCACGCTCGATTTGATGACAGGCGGACGCGCGGGGTGGAACGTCGTCACCTCGCTCAATGACGGCGAGGCCCACAACATGGGCAAGGATGCCCATCTCGAACATGACTACCGCTACGACCGCGCCGACGAGTTCATGGAGGTCGTGCTCGGTCATTGGGACACCTGGGAAGACGGCTCGCTGATCATGGACAAGAAGAGCGGCCGCTTTGCCGATCCGGCAAAGGTCAGGCGGCTCGACCACAAGGGCCAATTCTTCAAGTCGCGCGGGCCGTTCACCGTGCCGCGTTCGGCGCAAGGCCATCCCGTCATCATCCAGGCCGGCGCCTCCGGCCGCGGCCAGCGCTTTGCGGGGCGATGGGGCGAGGTGATTTTCACCGCCGCGCGCAACGTGGCCGCCGCCAAGGAGGGCTATGCGGCGGTCCGCAACGAAGCCGCGAAAGCCGGCCGCGATCCCGACCAGATGTTCCTCTGCAACCTCACCACACCCGTCTGCGGCGCGACCAGGAGCGAGGCCGAGGACAAGATGGCTGTCATCAACAAGCTGCCGCTGCAGATCGATGCGCTGTCGCTGCTCGCGGAGGCGCTGAACTACGACTTCGCCTCCAAGCCGCTCGACGAACCCCTGACAACAGAAGAGCTCAAGAGCATGCAGGGCATCCTGGGCATTCGCGACGGCGTGCTCAAGAATTCAGGCAAGACCAATCCCAGCGCGCGCGACTTCGTCACCTTCTCCGGCCGCGGCCAGGTGCAGGACGCAATCGTCGGCGGCCCGAAGGAAATTTCGGACAAGCTAGAGGAGATGTTCGTCGAGCGCGGCTGCGACGGCTTTGTCATCGCCGCCACCATCGTGCCCGGCTCCTACGCCGACTTCGTCAAGCATGTCGTGCCGGAATTGCAGCGCCGCGGCCTGTTTCACAAGGATTATGCCGGCAAGACCTTGCGCGAGAATCTAGGCCTGCCGCGCACCGCCGCCGGCGCCTGGAAGGCCAAGCCGCAGGCCGCAGCCGAATAAAGCAAAGGACACTTCATGCGTTGGCTCAAATTCACCGCCGCCGGCAACACATCCTGGGGCCTCGTCGAGGGTGACAAGGTCATGTCAGTCAGCGGCGATCCCTTCGGCGAATGGCAGCGCGGTGCGCAATCCCATGCGCTCAAGGACGTGAAGATCGAATTGCCGCTGATCCCGCGCACCTTTTATTGCGTCGGCCTGAACTATCTGAAGCATCTCAAGGAAGCCGCCGACAAGGCCGGCACGGTTCCGAACGTGCCGGACCGTCCCGAGATCGGCTACCGCGCGCAGAACGCGCTGATCGCGCATGACGAGGATGTGGTGATCCCGGCGACTGCGACCGAGAAAATCCATTACGAAGGCGAACTCGTCGTCGTCATCGGCAAGAAGGCAAAACACCTGACCGAAGCCAACGCGATGTCCTGCGTGTTTGGCTACACCATCGGCAACGACGTGAGCGAACGCACCTGGCAGAAGGCCGATCGCTCGCTGTGGCGCTCCAAGAATGCCGACACCTTCAAGCCGATGGGCCCCTGGATCGAGACCGATGTCGATCTCGACCGGATGGAAACCGCGATCCGGGTCAACGGCAAGGAGACCGGCCGCTTCCGCACCAACGAGATGATCTTCGGCATTGTGCCGTTCATCGTCGAGCTGACGAAATATTTCACGCTGTGGCCGGGCGACGTGATCTGGATGGGCACCGACGGCGCCTCGCCGGATCTGAAGGCCGGCGACGTGGTCGAGATTGACATCACCGGCATCGGCACCCTGCGCAACAAGTTCGTGGCGGAGAAGCGGTAGGATGCCTACTATTCGATCTTGATCCCGGCGTCCTGGATCACCTTGCGCCAGCGCGCCTCCTCGACGCTGAAATAGCGGTCGAGTGCTTCGGGCGGCTCTGCCACCATCACGAGGCCTTCGTTGACGCCGAGCTTCTTGAACGCCTCTGACTGGACGGCCTTGGCGGCCGACTTGTTCAGGAGGTCGATGACCTCTGGCGGCGTTTTGGCGGGCGCGTACAGGCCGTACCAGGCTTCGGCCGCGTAACCGGGAACACCGGCCTCCGACACCGTCGGCAATTCCGGGAAGGCCGGCGAGCGCTCGGCCGACGTCACCGCGATCGCGCGCAACTGGCCGGCCGCGACCAGCGAGGCGGCGCTGGCGACCGTGGTGAAGATCACCTGGATCTGTCCGCCGAGCAGGTCGGTGATCGCGGGTGCCGCGCCCTTGTACGGCACGGTGGTCAGGTTGACCTTGGCCATGTGCTTGAACAATTCGCCGGCCAGATGCGCCGAGGTGCCGGTGCCATAGGTGCCGTACGACAATTTATCGGGCTCGGCCCTGGCCACCGCAATCAGGTCGGCAATCGATTTGATCGGCGACGCCGGATTGACCACGACGAGGTTGAAGGAACGCGCGATCAACGCAACTGCCGCAAAATCCTTATGCGCATCGTAAGGCAGCTTCGCGTTCAGGCTTGGATTGACCGCGTTAGCAAAGGTGCCCATCAATAGCGTGTAACCGTCAGGCGCGCTGGCCGCGACCGACTGCGTGCCGATGATGGTGCCCGCCCCGGGCTTGTTCTCGATGATGATGGAGGCGCCGAGATCCCTGGCCATCTCCTGCGCCAGCGTCCGCGCAATCACGTCGGTGCCGCCGCCCGGTGCGAACGGCACCACGATCCTGATGATGCGGTCGGGATAGGCGGCGAAGGCGGGCGGGCTTGCAAGCACGACGCACGCTACGAACCCGAACAGGATCACGAGATTCTTCGTGGCGCGTCGAATTTGCATGTCTGAGTCCGCCAAAGGTTGGCCTATCCGGACCGTCCGCGCTATTCGCCTGGTGAAGGGGAACGCCGCGATTTCATCGCCCCTTTTCTCATGCGCGGGTTGGGACCCGCGCCTCCGTCTAGAATGAGCCTTTCGAAAGGATGCATTGCCGGGTCGAGCCCGGCAATGACAATCAGTTAAACCGCGGTCGCCTTGGCGAACTCGACATAGATTTCGCGCAGGCGATCGGTCATCGGGCCGGGCTTGCCGGTCGCGACTTTCTTGCCGTCGATCGATACCACCGCCTGCACGAACACGGTGGCGCTGGTGATGAAGGCTTCCTTCGCGGCCAGCGCCTCTTCCACCGTAAACGCGCGCTCCTCGATCCGGAGCTGGCGTTCTTCGGCCAGCTTGACCACCGCCTTGCGGGTGCAGCCCGGCAAGATCTCGCTGCCGTTCTGCCGCGTCACCAGCACGTCGTCCTGCGTCAGGATGAAGGCCGAGGACGAGCCGCCCTCGGTGACCTTGCCGTCCTCGATCATCCAGGCCTCGCCGGCGCCGGCCACGGCTGCGGCCTGCTTTGCCAGCACTTGCGCCAGCAGCGCCACGCTCTTGATGTCGCGGCGGGTCCAGCGCAGATCGGGCACGGTGATGACGGCAATCCCCGTCTTGGCCGACGGTGCGTTGATGATGTCCTTGACGGAGGTAAACATGACCAGCGTCGGCTTGACGCCCTTTGGAAACGCAAAATCACGGCCGGTGTCGGCGCCGCGCGTCACTTCCAGATAGACCATGCCGTTGACGAGATTGTTGCGCGCCACCAGTTCCTTCTGGATTTCCTGAATCCGTTCGATGGTCTCTGGCAACGCCAGCTCGATCTCGCCGACCGAACGCTCCAGCCGCGCCAGATGCGAGGCATTGTCGATCAGCTTGCCGTCCAGCACGGCGGCGACCTCATAGATGCCGTCGGCGAACAGGAAGCCGCGGTCGAGAATCGACACCTTGGCGTCGGCCATGGGCACGAATGAACCGTTGACGTAAGCGATCTGTTCCAAGCGAAGTCTCCTGAGGGCGCGAAGGGGTGTTGGGGACTCATATACGCAAATTGTTAGTGCCGATAAACCCTCAGCGTCATTCCGGGGCGTGCGAAGCACGAGCCCGGAATCCATAACCACGATCGAGAGTATGGATTCCGGGCTCGCGCCAAACGGCGTGCCCCGGAATGACGGTGGCGGCTAATGCGACAGAATCTTCGACAAGAATTTCTGCGCGCGGTCGCTGCGCGGCTTGCCGAAGAAGTCGTCTTTCAGCGCATCCTCGACGATCTCGCCCTGGTCCATGAAGATAACGCGATGCGCCACCTTTCGGGCAAAGCCCATTTCGTGGGTCACGACCATCATGGTCATGCCCTCGCGGGCCAGATCGACCATCACGTCCAGCACTTCGCTGATCATTTCGGGATCGAGCGCCGAGGTCGGTTCATCGAACAGCATGGCGATCGGATCCATCGCCAGCGCGCGTGCAATCGCCACACGCTGCTGCTGTCCGCCTGACAATTCGGCCGGGTATTTGTTGGCATGAACCTTCAATCCGACGCGGTCGAGCAGCTTGGCGCCCTTGGCCATCGCCTCGTCATGGGACCGGCCCAGTACCTTCTCCTGCCCCAGACACAGATTCTCGATGATCCTCAGATGCGGGAACAGTTCAAAATGCTGGAACACCATGCCGACGCGGGCACGCAGCTTCGGCAGGTCGGTCTTGGGATCATTGACCTTGATGCCGTCGAGGATGATCTCGCCTTCCTGGATCGGCTCCAGCGCGTTGACGCATTTGATCAACGTCGACTTGCCCGAACCTGACGGACCGCACACGACAACCACTTCGCCCTTGGCGACCTTGGTCGTGCAATCCTTCAACGCCTGGAAGGTCGGCCCGTACCATTTATTGACGTGATTGATTTCGATCATGCGCGTTCCCTAACGGACAATACTGATGCGCGCCTGCAGGCGCCGGACGGCGAACGAGGCGGCGCAGGAAATCGTGAAATAGACCACCGCCGCGAACAGGTACATCTCGACCAGCCTGCCGTCGCGCTGCGCAACCTTGCTCGCCGCGCCGAGGAAATCCGGCATCGACAGCACGTAGACCAGCGAAGTGTCCTGGAACAGCACGATGGTCTGGGTCAGCAGCACCGGCAACATGTTGCGGAACGCCTGCGGCAGCACGACGTAGCGCATGGTCTGGGCGTAGGTCATGCCGAGCGCATTGGCCGCGGCAGGCTGGCCCTTGGAGATCGACTGGATGCCGGCGCGCATGATCTCGGAAAAATACGCCGCCTCGAACATGATGAAGGTGACGAGCGCGGAGGTGAAGGCGCCGACACTGATCGGGCGCGACGCGCCGGTCAGCCATTGCCCGACATAAGGCACCAGGAAATAGAACCAGAAGATCACCAGCACCAGCGGCAGCGACCGCATGAAGTCGACGTAAAGCCCGGCGATCCGGCCGAGCACTTTGAAACCGGACAGCCGCATCAGCGCGATCAGCGTGCCGAAAATGATCCCGCCGAGCGCAGAGAGCCCGGTCAGCGTCAGCGTAAACGCCATGCCGTCGAGAAACAGGTAGCCGAGCGAACGGCGGATGACGTCGAAATCGAAATTGGCGAACATGCGGCTATTTCCCCGTGATGTAGCCGGGGATCGCCAGGCTGCGTTCGAGGAAGCGCATGCCGGTGACGACGACGATGTTGATCAGCAGATACATCACGGTCGCGGCGGTGAAAGCCTCGAACACCTGGAACGAGAATTCCTGCATCGACCGCGCCTGGCCGGTCAGTTCGATCAGGCCGATGGTGATCGCGACCGCCGTGTTCTTGATGGTGTTGAGGAACTCCGAGGTCAGCGGCGGCATGATGATTCGGAACGCAATCGGCAGCAGCACGTAGCGATAACCCTGCAACGTCGTCAGTCCGAGCGCGGTCGCGGCCTGCTTTTGCCCGCGCGGCAGCGAGGCGATGCCGGCGCCCAATTGCACGGCGACGCGCGCCGACATGAACAAACCGATCCCGATCGCCGCGGTATAGAACGGCGCATTGGGCATCTGTTTCAGCCACAGCCCCCAGCTGCGTGGCAGCAATTCGGGCAGCACGAAGAACCACAGGAACAGCTGCACCAGAAGCGGCATGTTGCGGAAGAATTCGACCCAGGCGAAGCCGATCCAGTAAGCGGTCTTCGACGGCAGCGTCCGCAACACGCCGATGACAGAGCCGAATATCAGCGCGATGATCCAGGCGAAGATTCCGGTCTGGATGGTAAGCCACAGTCCCGAGAGCAGCATATGGAAATAGGTGCCAGTCCCGCCCGGGGCCGGCTCGAAGAAGATGCTCCAGTTCCAATTATAATTCACGAAGGCCTACCGTCCGCTGCGTCACCGAAACGTACCCATGCAATGGTTGGGCCATTGCATGGGCAGAAGCATCTATTTGCTTATTTGTAGGCGTCCGGATCCGGCGAGTCAGACGGCTTGGCGTACTGGTTCTTCAGCTCCGCGCTGATCGGCGAGTTCAGGTTCAAGCCCTTGGGCGGGATCTTCTGGGTGAACCATTTGTCGTAGATCTTCTGGCCCTCGCCGCCCGTATAGAGCGCTGACGTGGCGGCATCGACCACCTTCTTGAAGGCCGGGTCGTCCTTGCGCAGCATGATGCCATAGGGCTCCGGCTTGGAGAACGCGTCCTTGGAGATCACGTAGTCATCCGGCGCCTTCGAGCCGGCAACCAGGCTCGCCAGCAGGATATCGTCCATCACGAACGCCACCGCGCGGTCGGTCTCGACCATCAGGAAGGCTTCGGCGTGGTCCTTGGCCGGAATGATGTTGGCGCCGAGCTTTTTCTCCGCATTGGCTTCGGTCAGCTGCTTGATGTTGGTGGTGCCCGATGTCGAAACCACCGCTTTGCCCTTCAGATCGTCGATCGAGTTGATCTTGCTCGACTTCTTCGAGACGTAGCGGCTCGCGGTCAGGAAGTGGGTGTTGGTGTAGGCGATCTGCTTCTGGCGTTCGGCGTTGTTGGTGGTCGAGCCGCATTCCAGATCGATGGTGCCGTTGGCCAGCAGCGGAATCCGGGTCGACGACGTCACCGGATTGAGCTTGACCTCGAGCTTGTCGAGCTTGAGCTCCTTCTTCACGGCATCGACGATCTTGTAGCAGATGTCCATGGCGTAGCCGACCGGCTTCTGGCTGTCATCGAGATAGGAGAAGGGAATCGACGAATCCCGGAAGCCGAGCGTGATGGCCCCGGTATCCTTGATGTTCTTCAACGTTCCGGTGAGTTCCTGCGCCATCGCCGGCGTGGCGCACAACGCGCCGGCCAGCGCGTAGCCAATCATGTAATTGCGGTTCATACTTGTACTCCTTGTGTGGTTTACGTCGATCGTTCGAGGATTTCGCCGAGCACCGGCGAAATGTAGCGGCGAAACTGTTCGGGGTTCTCGCTCATCGGAAAATGACCAAGCTGCTCCATTATCGTAACACTGGCGCCCCCGATAGCGGCAGCAGTCCTCGTCGTGTCTTCCGGCGTACAGGAGAAATCATACTCGCCCGTGAGCAGAAACAGCGGGCATACTTTAGTATCGATCCTCTCCACCCGGCCGCGCAAGTCGCCATCGACCCGATAAAAATAAAGATCGCCCTTGAAAATCCCCGGACCGCCCTGCTTGTAACCCCATAGCGTTTCGGCTCGCGAGGCTTGCGGGCTCTGCGGGGCAATGAGACCCGACACCAAGGCTGCGCAGACCTCGCCGCCATGGACGTCGGGGCGGTTGAGCCATGTGGTGTCATACCACGGCGCCTGGAAATTCGCCGCCTCCAGCCCGATCAGCGCACGGAATTCGGCGGCGTGGTCGATCGCAAGGTTGAGCACGATGCGGCCGCCGATCGAGCAGCCCATCACCACGGGCTTTTCCAGCCGCAGCGCCTTGCAGAAGGCGCGGATAGTCTCTGTGTAGCGCGCGGTGGTGAGCTGGTACTCGTCCCCATTCCAGCTCGCCGGCGGATTCGATTTCCCATGCCAGGGCATATCGAAGGCGATGATCCGAAAATTCTTCGCGAACTCCTCATCGGCGAGCAGATGCCGCCATTGCCGCGCATCGGAGCCCGCGGTGTGCAGGCACACCAGCGGAATGCCGGCGCCGTTTTCCTCGAAATAGACCCGATGCAGTTCGCCGCCGATGTCGACATGGACATAGCGGCCGATCATCGGCTCGACGTAACCGCTCATCAGGCAGCCACCGCGAAATGGTGCCGCGGCAAGGCCAGCACATCCTTGAAATACTGCAGATGCGCCATGAAGGGATGCAGATCGCCCTCAAGGGCCGCTTCGCCACGCTTGGTCAGGGCGAGCAGATCATGCCAGCCCGGCCGCGGCTCGGATTGCCAGTACGCCGCCCAGGCCGCAGGCGAGGCGCGATAGGAAAACCGCCACGACCGCATCAGCACCGGCGCCGGCGTCAGATCGACGATCCGGCCGGCACGGATCGAGGCGTGAAAGGGATGGCCGGTCGGCCCGAGCAGGCATTCGCAATCGAGAAACCGGCCGCGAACGATCAGCGCCGGCGTCTGTTCGAGAAGCGCTGGGATTGCGGCGAATGCCTTGATAACCGCGGCGTCGGTTGCGTTCGAAGCTGAACTCATGCGCTCCAGGCAGGATTCCCTGCAATGCCCACATTGGCAAACTGAACGGAACCACCCCGTCCGACCGGACCTATGATGGCCTGAAAGCCTAGGCCTTCGCAAGCCACCGCGACCTATAGCTTACCTTGATTATAGGCCCAGGTCAGTTGAACGCTCAGACTGAGCATGCGCGAGCTGGTCGCGCTGGATGAAGGGGCTTGATCCCTCAAGCCCCCTGGCTCGTCTTGATCACCTTGAGCGCACCCGGTTTCGCCGGCTGCGCCATCGCCCGTGTCAGGATCAGCGCTTCCTTCTTCAACATCTCCGCAAGCTCGGTTTCGCGCCGCCTGATCCGGTCGCTGGAGGCGCCGACGCTCAGCGCCGCAATCACCTGCCCGGCATCGTCGCGGATCGGCACGCCGACCCCGCCCATGCCGGGAAGCGCGACGTCGATCTGCACGGTGTGGCCATGCTTGCGCGCCGCGACGATCCGCTCGCGCAGATACTTCGATGTGATACGCGGCGATTTCGCCAGCCGCGGCATGATGATTTCGATGATGGCGTCGATCTCGGCGTCCGGCAGCCACACCATCAGCGCAAGGCTGCCGGCTCCGACCCCGAGCGGCCGCCGGCTGCCGATCTGCAGGTAATTGGGTTGCAACGGATGGCTGCCGACGGAACGCGCCAGATACAGCGCCTCGACGCCGCTGCGCACCGACAATAGCGCGGTATCGGCCGATCGCCCCGAAAGCCGCAGCAGGCTCGGCTGCGCCAGTTCGGCGATGTCGACAGTGCGGCGCGCGCTGACCGCCATCACCCGCGCCTCCTGGCCGAGTTCGTAGGTTTTTGCGCCGGTCACGCGGGTGACAAAGCCCTCCTCGATCAGCGAGCCGAGGATGCGCAGCGCCGTCGCCTTGTTCAGCGAGGTGACGTCGGCGATCTCGGTCAGCCGCAGCGGAGCGTTCTGCGCCAGCACACGCAGGATCGCGCAGACTTTTTGGATGGCGTTGAAATTGGCCGGCTGCCCGATGACGGACAGCGATGGCTTCTTCTTAGGTGACGTCGCGTTCATGCCGCCCTTCCCCGCATCGCGCTCCCCTGATCCTAGAGAGCGCGGCGCGCGGGCGACAGAGCAATATTTCGCCTGACGATACGCTGAGCTAAATTTTATAGCACGAAACGGCATTTTCGCGCCGCAGCATCGTTCTTATTCCGTCACGCGAACCATTGCCGGCATCACGGTCTACGCGGCATCTCGCCCAAGTCCCAGAACAGGCCCGCCATGATGGCCAGCGCTTCCTCGGTGACCGGCAGGAGGATGTGTTCATCCGGTGCGTGCTGCGAGCAGCCGGGATAGGAATGCGGAATCCAGATCGTCGGCAGACCGAGCCCTTCGGCAAAGACGCCGTTGGGCAGCGAACCGCCGATATTCGGCAGGATCGCCGGCGCCTTTCCGGTGGTCTGCCGGATCGAGTTCGCCGCCCAGTTGACCCAGGGGCTATCCAAATCGGTACGCGACGCGCCAAACCTCTGCTGGCCGCTGACATCCACCATCGGAAAGCCATTGGCGTGCAGATAGGTCCTGACAGCGTCGACCACCTTTTCGTATTCGGTGCCGACCACGAAGCGAAGCTGCAGCACGGCGCGAGCTACGCCCGGGATGGCGTTCGCCGGTTGCTCGATATTGCCCGATGACATCGCCAGCACTTCCAGCGTGTTCCAGGCATAGACCCGTTCGGCGGCCGACAGGCCATCCTCGCCCCAATTCTCGGAGACCTGCGGCTCATCCGCCGTGGGCTCGACCTCCACATCGGCAAGTGCTGCGCGGATCAGGTTCGAGATGCGCGGCGGCTTCATGATGTCGAGCTTCATCCGCCCCCTGTGATCGACCAGCGCGGCGATGGCGTTTGCCAGGATGGTCGCGGGGTTGGCGAGCAGGCCGCCCCAATTGCCGGAATGATTGCCGCCTTCGCGCAGGTTGACGTCGAGATGAATTCGCACGCCGCCGCGACAGCCAAGGAAGATGGTGGGACGATCCGCCGAAAGCCGCGGACCATCGGAAGCGAGCAACAGGTCGGCCTTAAGTTCCTGCTGCAGCGATTCGCAGACCTCAGCCAGGTCTGGCGAGCCGATCTCCTCGCTGGTCTCGATGATGAACTTGGCATTGAAGCCGAGCTTGCCGCCACGGGCTTCGCGGACGGCGCGCAACGCCGCCATGTTGATGCTGTGCTGCCCCTTGTTGTCGGCGGTGCCGCGGCCGTAGACGCGATCGCCCTTGGTCGTGGTCTGCCACGGGTTGAGATTGTCGCGCCATTCACCGACCATGCCACCCACGACGTCGCCATGGCCGTAGGAGAGCACCGTCAACAATGACGGATCCTCGCGATAGTCTGCCAGCAGATACGGGCCCTTGCCGATCGGCGACTCGATCAGCCGGGTCGAAAACCCGAGCTCTTCAAAGGCAGGCTGCAGTCCTTCCACGAGATAGGCGCGCAAGGGATCGCCCGGCAACGGTTCCTGGCTCTGCGTAGGAAAACCGACCCTGCGGTTGAGCTCGGCGAGAAATTCGCCGGAGTGAAACTGCTGACGCACATTTTCAATCGCGTCGGCTCTCGTTGCCATGTCTTTTTCCTTTCGCGCTCGCGAACGTATCACTCGTTAGTGTAGCCAGACAACTCATCTACTGGAAGTAGCGCGAGTTGCGCCGAATAGGGCCTTGCTAACCCTCATGGAATGCAACAGTTTCCGCCAACAACCCGGTACCCGACCCGGCGGCGTATCGGGGAATACCCAAGGTTCCACCATCATGAAGAAACAGATCCGGCTCAACGCCTTTGCCATGAACTGCGTGGCGCATCAATCGCCCGGGCTGTGGACCCATCCGCGCGACCGTACCCTTGACTATAACCGCCTGCCCTATTGGCTTGATCTCGCCAGGACGCTGGAGCGCGGGCGGTTCGACGGTCTGTTTCTCGCCGACGTGCTCGGCGTCTATGACGTGTTCGGCAATAGCCCCGACGCGGCGCTGCGCAACGCTACGCAGACCCCGGCGAACGAACCCCTGATGCTGATCCCGGCGATGGCGGCGGTGACGAAACATCTCGGTTTCGGCGTCACCAGCAACCTGTCGTTCGAGCCGCCCTATCCGTTCGCGCGCCGGATGTCGACGCTCGACCACCTCACCGAGGGACGGGTCGGCTGGAACGTGGTGACCGGCTATCTCGACAGCGCCGCGCGCGGTGCCGGCAAGGACAAGCAGACCGCGCATGACGACCGCTACGAGATCGCCGATGAATATATGGAGCTGGTCTACAAGCTCTGGGAAGGCAGCTGGGAGGACGAAGCCGTGCTGCGCGACCGCGCGCGCGGCATCTTCGCTGACCCTGCGAAGGTGCATCCCGTCTCGCATGAGGGCAATCATTACCGGCTCAACGCGATTCATCTGAGCGAGCCGTCGCCGCAGCGCACGCCGGTGCTGTACCAGGCCGGCACCTCGCCGCGCGGCCGGCAGTTCGCGGCCCGGCACGCCGAATGCGTGTTCATGTCGGGCCCGTCGGCCAAGATCATCGGACCGCGCGTCGCGGCGATCCGTGACCTGGCACGCGAGATCGGACGCAACCCGGCCGAGATCCTGATGTTCAGCATGATGACGATCATCCTCGGGCGCACCGAGGCGGAGGCGAAGGCGAAATACGCCGACTATCGCAAGCACATCAATCCCGAGGGTGCGCTTGCGCTGATGTCGGGCTGGACCGGCGTCGATTTCTCCAGCTACGACCTCGACCAGCAGGTCCGCCACGTCCAGAACGACGCCGGCCGCACCGCGCTCGATAACGTCACCCGCGCCGATCCGGACCGGGTCTGGACCGTGCGCGAAGTCGTCGAGCATGTCGGCATCGGCGGCGCCGGACCCGTCGTGGTCGGCACGCCCGAGAAGGTCGCCGACGATATCGAGGCCTGGTTCGAGCAGACCGACGTCGACGGCCTCAACGTCGCCTTCGCGACCTCGCCCGGCGATTTCGAGGATATCGCCGACATGCTGGTGCCGGAATTGACGCGTCGCGGACGATACAAGAGCGCGTACGCCGAGGGCACGCTGCGCGAGAAGCTGTTCGGCGAGGGCCGCGCCAGGCTGACGGCGCAGCACCCGGCGAGCCAGTATCGGCCGGGTGCGCGGGTGAAGGCGGCGGGGTAGACCGTCTCCGTAGTCCGTAGGGTGGGCAAAGCGAAGCGTGCCCACCATTGGAGACCGAGATCTGGATGGATGGTGGGCACGGCGCAAGTGCGCCTTTGCCCACCCTACGACAGCATTCAATCAATTCACCGAATTACTCACCACGACTTCGATCAGCTTGGTGCCGGGGCGACCAATCGCCGACGACAGCACGGACTTCAATTGGCCGGGATCGGTGACGCGCACAGCTTCCAGCCCTAGCGATTTGGCGAGCCCGGTGAAATCGACCGGCGGATCGACGAAGTCCATGCCGACATAATGATCGTCGCCGTGGAAGGCGAGCAGGCGCTGCTTGATGATGCGGTAGCCGCCATTGTTGACGATCACGAAGGTCAGCGGCAGCTTGTGGTTCGCCGCGGTCCATAGCGACTGGATCGAATACATCGAGCTGCCGTCGCCGGAATAGCACACCACCGGGCGCTCGGGATTGGCGAGGCTGACGCCGACGGAGGCCGGCAGTCCCCAGCCGATGCCGCCCGAGGCCAGCGCGTGATAGCCGTAGCGATCACGATGCGGCCGCAACGCCAGGATCTGCCGCGACGACGTCAGGCCTTCGTCGACCAGGATCGCATTGTCAGGCATCGCCTCGACCACCTGCAGCGCCAACCAGTCCGGATCGATCGGCGATTTGGTGCTGGCTTTTGCAATCTGTTCGATCAGCGGTTTGCGCTTCGCGGTCCAGTTCTTTGGCGCCAGCGCGGCCACGCCCTGCTTCGCACGCGTCTCAAGCGCGCCGCCGCCGGCGGCCTTCAGCGCCGGCACCAACGCGCGCAGCGTTTCCTTCACATCGGCCTTGAGCGCGATCTCGGCGCCGTAGTTCTTGGCGAGATCCCAGTCGACAAGGCCGATCTGCACGATGCCGAGTCCATCGGGCAACGGATCAACCTCGCTGTAGACCGACATGCGCAGGGGATCTGCGCCGAGCACGATCATCAGATCGTAGGGCGACAGCACCTCGCGAACCTGCTTTTGCAGGCGCGACAGCGCGCCCATGAAGCATGGGCTTTCCGACAGGAAGTGTGCGCCGTAAGGCGTCGAGCACTGATAGGCCGGCGCACCGATCGTTTCCGCGAACTGCGCGGCTTCCTTTAGCGCGTCGCTCTTGACGATCTCGTCGCCGGTGATGATGACCGGCCGCTCGGCTTTGAGGATGCGCGCGACCAGCGCCCCGAGCGCTTCGTCCGACGGTTTGACGCGGGTATCGACGCGGGTGGAGCGGCCGAGCTCAATGCCGGCTTCGGCGTTGAGGATATCGCCGGGCAGCGAAATGAACACCGGCCCGGTCGGCGGCGTGGTTGCGATCTTGGCGGCGCGGCGCACGATGCGCGGCAGATCCTCCAGCCGCGTCACCTCGACCGCCCATTTCACCAAGGGCTCCGCCATCTGCACCAGCGGGCCGTACAGCACCGGCTCCATCAGCCCGTGGCCCTGTTCCTGCTGGCCCGCGGTGAGGATCATCGGCGTGCCGGTGAAGGCCGCGTTGAACAGCGAGCCCATCGCGTTGCCGAGGCCGGGCGCGACGTGGACGTTGCAGGCGACAAGCTTACCCGAGGCGCGGCTGTAACCGTCGGCGATCGCGACCACCAGGCTCTCCTGCATCGCCATCACATAGGTGAGGTCAGGATGATCCTTCAGGGCGTGCATGATCGGCAGTTCGGTGGTGCCGGGATTGCCGAACAGATGCGTGATGCCCTCGTCCTTCAGCAGCGCGAGAAAGGCCGAGCGTCCGGTAATGCGATTCTTCATATTTCCTCCTGCCCGCGGCTCGTTGACCTTTCGGGATCAAGCCATCATGACGATCGGCAATGGTGAGATCAAATGGAGCGCGGTCATGGCTGCATTGCGTGGCCAGTGCCCCGGGCTCAATTTGAATGAACTATCGACGTCGCTTCATAGCAATCGAAACACATGAACACGTAGATCATGCCACAGTCAGCAATGCAGATGTCGTCATTTATGGAATCCAGTTGGCCATAGAATGTCATCCTTCCGTGCCCAGCCGGGCAATTTGGCCATTGTTCATTTTGCAGGAACTGCGGCTCGCCGCCAAGCCGATGCCTCGCCCCGATCTCTTTAGAAGCCCATTTGAATTTTGGCAGGTTTCGAGCCTCATCGGTTAACGGCTCAGGGATCAATTGGATGGGAGGTATACTTTTCATACATTTTGCCCTCTAGAACATCAGCCGTAAGACGCACCCCGAGTTACTGGACTCGGCATCGCGCGAAGGGCTGCAGATCAGAACATCCCCTCGCGATCACCGCGTTTCTTCTTTTTCGAGCGCTGCCAGACCACGCCGGGAAAGCCTTTCAGCGGCACCAGCGGTTCGCCGGTATAGGCCCATTCCTGTAGCTCCTCGATCGCGATGTGATACAGCGGCTGGCGGCCGGTGCGGCCGGTGAACAGCGCGCGCGGGATGTTGACCATGTGCGGCGAGCGCGGCCGCTCGTAGGCGATGGGCGTGCCGCAGCTGCTGCAGAAGCTGCGCGCGGCTTTCGTGGCCTTGTCTTCATAGCGCGTGATGGAGGTCTTGCCTTTGGTAATGCGGAAGCGCTTGCGCCAGCTTCCGACATAGGTCGCGTAGGCCGCGCCGTGCGCGCGGCGACTCGAAGGCGTATGATCGTGCCAGGCCCAGCGCGCCGGCACGTCGATTTCGAAGCAGACTTTGCCGCACAGGCATTGGCCGGCGGCGGGTTTGCCCACCGCCACCGGTTTTGCCTTTTTCTTTTCGGTTTCCTCTTCCGGAAACATGCTCGATCCTCACGCTTCGTCATTGCCTGCAACAAACGCAAAGCGTTTGTGCAAGGGAGCGAAGCGACGAAGCAATCCATACTTCCTTACGTGGTGAGATGGATTGCTTCCGCCTTCGCTCTTCGAGCTACGGCGGACAGGTCGCTTCGCTCGCAATGACGGTCACGCCTGCGCCAACTCGTCGTGCGCGGGGTAATCGGTGTAGCCGGCGACGTCGCCGCCATAGAAGGTCGCGCGGTTATAGGGCGTCAGCGGGAAGCCGCGTTGCAGGCGGCGCGGCAAATCCGGATTGGAGATGAATATCCGCCCGAACGCGATCGCGTCGGCATGGCCGGCCGCGATCGCGGCATTCGCGGTCTCGCCGGTGAAGCCGCCGGCCGTGATCAGCACGCCTTTCCAAATGGGGCGGAACAACACCATCGCCGAGGGCACGTTCTGATGGTTGACCTCGGCGCGGCCGGCGCCGCTGGAGCGCGGTTCGATGAAATGCAGATAGGCGAGCCCGAGCGGATTGAGCGATTGCACAACATGGCTATAGAGCGGCATCGGGTCGGGCTCGCCGCTGCCATTGGCGATGCCGTAGGGCGACAGCCGCAGGCCGACGCGGCTCGCGCCCCAGACCTCGATCACGGCTTGCGTCACTTCCATCAGGAAGCGCGTGCGGTTTTCGATTCCGCCGCCATATTGATCGGTGCGAAGATTGGTGTGCGACTGCAGGAACTGCTCGATCAGATAACCGTTGGCGCCATGGATCTCGACGCCGTCGAAGCCGGCGGCAAGCGCGTTCTTCGCCGCCTGCCGGTAGGCATCGACCACATCAGGGATTTCGGAGGTCTCGAGCGCGCGCGGCGTCTCGTAGGTCACGGCCTTGCCGTCCGCCGTCCCGGTCTTCAGATCGGGCGGGATCGTAACCGCCGAGGGCGCCACCGGCAGCACGCCACCGGGCTGGAACGAGGAATGCGAAACGCGGCCGACATGCCAGAGCTGCAGGAAGATCACGCCACCCTTGGCGTGAACGGCATCGACGACCTTTCGCCAGCCGGCGATCTGCTGCTCGGTATAGATTCCGGGGACGCCGGGGCTGCCATACCCCGTCGCCATCACGGGCGAGGCCTCGGCGATCAGCAATCCGCCCGGCGTCGCGCGCTGGGCGTAATATTCCGCGTTCAGCGGCCGCGGCGCGAGGCTGGGCTTTTCCGCCCGCATCCGCGTCAGCGGCGCCAGGGCGAGACGATGTTTGAGCTGGTAGGGACCGATCTGCAGCGGGGAAAACAATGATGGGTAATTCATGCCGGTGTGGAACTCCAACTTCTCCGTATTCATACGAGTATGTAACCGGTTCCGCTTGCCCGTAAAAGACTGGAGCAGCTTTGTTTTGAAAGCGAAGCGGTAGCCCGCTCGAACCGATGTAGTGAGCAAGCATTTCATGCCGAAATCGAGTGCCAAATCGCTTCCTTCGCTCAGCGTACGCATCGATCTGGATGCAAACGCCCGGATCGGGCCGGGCAAGATCCAGCTGCTGGAGAATATCCACACATGCGGCTCGATTTCGGCCGCCGGCCGCGCGATGGAGATGTCGTACAAGCGGGCATGGGATCTGGTCGACGAGATCAACCGCATCTGCCGGCAGGCCGCCGTCGAGCGGCAGACCGGCGGCAAGAACGGCGGCGGCGCGGTGCTGACGTCGTTCGGCATCTCGCTGGTCAAGCGCTACCGCAAGATCGAACGCAACGCCGCGAGCGCGGCGCGCAAGGAGTTGCAGGCGCTGCGCAGCGAGATCGGTCGGAAGAAGCGGGCGGGGTAGCACTACTCGTCGTCCCGGCCTAGTGCGCAATTGCGCACGGGGGCCGGGACCCATACGCCGTGACGCTCGTTGTTATAGAAGGCATCTAACGCCAGCATTCTCACCGATGGGCCGCGGAGTATGGGTCCCGGCCCCCGTGCGCAATTGCGCACTAGGCCGGGACGACACAAACATCCTAACCCGTCTTGATCCAGACCGCCTTGACGTTGAGATACTCTTCCAGGTGCTGCTTGCCTGACTCGCGGCCGTAGCCGCTCATCTTGTAGCCGCCGAACGGCACCGCCGGATCCATCGCCTGGTAGCAATTGACCCAGACCGAGCCGGCGCGCAGCGATTTTGCAATTTGATGCGCCTTGCTGACATTGGTGGTCCAGACGCCGCTGCCCAATCCAAACGTGGTGGCGTTGGCGCGCGCGATCAGCTCGTCGGTGTCCTTAAAGGAGATCGCCGAAATCACCGGGCCGAAGATTTCCTCCTGCGCGATCCGCATATTGTCCTGCACATTGGCGAACACCGTCGGCGCCACGAAATAGCCCTTCGACAGCGCGCCTTCGGTCAGCGGCGTACCGCCGGTCAGCGCCTTGGCGCCCTCCTCCTGGCCGATCGAGAGATAGCTGGAGACGCGCTTCATCTGCTCCGCCGACACCAGCGGTCCGATCTGGGTATTGGGATCGAGGCCGTTGCCGACCTGCAGCTTCTTGCCGAATTCGGCGACGCGGCCGACGAACTCGTCATAGATCTTGTGCTCGACGAACAGCCGCGTGCCCGCGCTGCATCTCTCTGGCCGGAATTGGCGAACACCGCCATCGCCGCACCCGGCACCGCCGCATCGAGGTCGGCGTCGGCGAACACGATATCAGGCGATTTGCCGCCGAGCTCCAGCGACACGCGCTTGAGGTTGCCGGCGGAGGCCCTGACGATGGCTTGCCCGGTCACGTGCGAGCCGGTGAAGGCGACCTTGTCGACGCCGGAATGCGAGGACAGTGCCGCGCCCGCGGTCTCGCCGTAACCCGGCACCACGTTGACGACGCCGGGCGGAATGCCGGCTTCCATGCAGAGTTCGGCGAGCCGCAGCGGTGCCAGCGGCGCCTCCTCGGCCGGCTTCAGCACCACGGTGCAGCCGGTTGCAATCGCCGGGCCGATCTTCCAGACGCTGGCGGTTAGCGGGCTGTTCCAGGGGATGATGGCGCCGACGACGCCGACCGGCTCCTTCAGCGTGTAGGAGAATATCTCGCCGGGCAGCGAGTTTTCGATGGTCTCGCCATGCAGCGCGGTGGCCTGCCCGGCATAAAAGCGCAGCATGCCGAGCACGCGCAGCCGCGTACCGCGGGTGCGGCTGATCGGCGCGCCCATGTCGAGCGTATCGAGCTGCGACAGCTCCTCGAAATTCTTCTCGACGAGATCGGCGAGCTTCAGCAGCAGGTTCTGCCGCTCGAACGGCTTGACCTTGCTCCACGGACCCTCGAAGGCGCGGCGGGCGGCCGCCACCGCGCGATTGATGTCCTCGGCGTCGCCCTCGGCCACCGTGGCGAGCAGTTCGCCGGTCGCCGGGTTATGGGTCTCGAACTTCCTGCCGGAGGCCGCATCGACCCATTGGCCGTCGATCAGCATCTTCTTGTAGGAACCATCCGCATAGGGGTGGCGCGTGATCGGAATTGCCTGTGATACAGCCATGTATTTACTCCCTTGGATCGATAGCCGTTATTGTGATGAAGATCGTTATATCTGTATAACTATATCGTTGGGCTCCGAACCGTAAAGCGGAATGAGCCGCCGGAAGCGGGACGGGAAATGAAGACCTGCCATGCCGGTTCGTACGTGCCGATATTGTCCTGATGAAGATTTGGGCTGATAAGTAGTGTAACCCGATTTGTGTCCGGAGGAAGTCTGCATGCCCCACCCTGCCATGTCCGCCAATCATGTCGCCGTGATCACCGGGGGCGCGTCCGGCATCGGGCTTGCGGCCGCGATGCGGTTCGCCGGCCTCGGCATGAAGGTTTGTATCGCCGATATCGGCGCCGCGCGGCTGGCGGAGGTTGCCACAAAACTGTCGTCTGTCGCCAAGGGCGGCGACGCCGATGTGATGACCGCCGAGGTCGATGTCAGCCGGTTTGAGGACGTCGCCAGGCTCGAAGCTGCGGTGCAGAAGCGGTTCGGCGGCACCGACATCCTGATGAACAATGCCGGCATCGGCCCCGACAGCAACAGCTTTGGGCCGCTGGAGAACTGGCAGCGCATTCTCAACGTCAACCTCTGGGGCATCATCCACGGCACCCAGGTTTTCGCGCCGCACATGATCGAACGCGGCCGGCCCGGGCTCATCATCAACACCGGCTCCAAGCAAGGCATTACAACGCCACCCGGCAATCCCGCTTACAATGTCTCCAAAGCCGGCGTCAAAGCGCTCACCGAGGCGCTGCAGCATGAGCTGCGTAACACCGATGGCTGCCAGATCAGCGCGCACCTGATGATCCCCGGTCACGTTTTCACTGCCCTCACCTCCCGCGGCCGCACCGAGAAACCTGATGGTGCCTGGACGCCCGAGCAGACCGTCGACTTCATGATTGAACGCATCGATGCCGGCGATTTCTACATCCTGTGCCCTGACAATGACGTGCCGCGGCAACTCGACGAACGGCGCATGCTGTGGGCCGCCGGCGACATCGTTGAAAACCGCCCCGCGCTGTCGCGCTGGCACAAGGATTATGCGGAGGCGTTTGCGCGGTTTGTGAAGGGGGAGCGATAAAACTCGGTGTCGTCCCGGCGAACGCCGGGACCCATACTCCGTGACGGTTATTGTTGCGGGAGGTCTCTAACGCCTGCGCTTTTACCGATGGGCCGCGGCGTATGGGTCCCGGCTCAAGGCCGGGACGACGTGGATGGGCATCGCAAACACGCCTTCGCATTCTCGCGACGTATTGCGCCCGAGCTTTGCCAGAAATTCCTTACCCTCTTCAATGAGAGGGCGCAGGGAAGACCGGATGCGCGCTGCACCCGCGGTCCCGTGTGCGGTTTGCACAAAACAAAGTGCACACGAGCATACAGGGCAGCGGAGAACACCCGGCCTTCCCTGCGCAATGGCTTTACGGCTTATGCCGTGCTCTCCCCGGAGACGAGTTCTTGGTTGACTCCGTCGCTGCCGTTCCCGCTTGCGCTTCTCCAACAGCTTGACGCCTGCAACGGGCGCCAGGACCACACGGTTTTGCCGTACGCTTATCCACGCCGTCGTCGAGGCGTAAACCAGCGTCCACCGCAACCCGTCCAACGTCCGTGACGACGGCCGACGCCCTTCTGAGTAGGACGGGATGGGCGAATATATGCCCCTGATTTGTGTTCTGGTAAACAGAAATATTTTT